>CALXHB010000173.1 GCA_944387995.1 uncultured Clostridia bacterium
AGAAGGAGCAGAACGATGAAGGTGGGGATGAGCAGCGGGATGGTGATGTAGCGGATCTGCTGCATAACCGTCGCGCCGTCAATCTGGGCCGCTTCATAATAATCGTCGCCGATGGAGGTGATGGCCGCCAGATAAACAACGGTGCCGTAACCGATCTGCTTCCAGAGGTAAACCAGCACGATGATGTACTTCCAGATGCCGGGGGTCGCGTAGGGAGCAAACCCGGTGTCGCCGGTCAGGGTCCGGATCAGCATCGTTACCATGCCGGAACCGGAGTTGAACAGCGCATAGGAGAAAGCCTGAACGATGACGTAGGAGACGAAGTAAGGAAGAAACATGATCGTCTGATAGGTCTTCTTCATAATCTTACTGGTCATCCGGGAGAGGATGATCGCCGCCGCAATCTGGCAGAAGTTGCCCAGAAAGATAAAAGCGATGTTGTACATGATGGTGTTCTTGGTGAGGTAAGCAATTCTTCCCGAATCCCAAAGGGTCTGGAAGTTCTGCATTCCCACCCAGGGGCTGCCGAACAGGCCGCCTTTAAAAGAGAAATCGGTAAATGCCAGATAAACGCCCGCCATTGGAATGTAGTTAAAGATAAAGAAGAAAACGATGGTCGGCACCAGCATCAGCCACATAATCCAATGCTTGCGCAGGTCATAGAGCAGGCCCTTCTTCTTTTTCTTCTTTGGTGTCACCGCAGCCGCAGCCTGATTCATATGTGTACCCCTTTCATATGGTTTTGCACAGTTTCCGGATTTGTCTAATCGCGTTTTTGTTTCCTGTGCTGTTGTACACATTTTACACATAATTTCGGCAAAAAGCAACTAGAAGTTAGCGAGGATTGTCAACAAATTGCACTTTTTGGACCTGCAAAATTTCGCACAAACTGCATTTATTTGTGATTTTCCCTATGTAAAACCTGGGTATGGTGCAAAAACTATGAATTTTTCTTGCTTTTTGAAAAAGAAGGTGGTAAAATGAGCATGAACTTCATGGGAATTTTATCTTGATTTCCCGTCGCATCTGAGAAAAAAATTATATCTATTTAATATAACGTTTTCCCTAAAGGAGGCAAATGGAATGCAGCTTATGCGCGGTCACCTACATCGAATCACGGCCGGTTCCAATTTTCAGGACCCGCTTTTCCTGCGGCATTTCCGGCAGGTGGTTACGCTGGTGGCCGGACTGACCCTGGCTCTCGCTCTGTCGCTTTTCTTCTGTTTTGAAAGGCTCTCCCGGGCGAACTTTTTTGACAGCGCCATGACGATGCTCAGCCAGTCGGCCAAATTCACCTCCGACCTGATTGACATCTGCACCCAGATCACCTTACAGATTCAGGAGGACACAACCATCAGTCCGATTTTGATGCAGAGCGTCGTGGACAGCGGCAAAACCAACGTCTCCATTGACCAGTTGACCCGGTATCAATACATCATCAAATCCCTGCGTTCCATTTACATTGTCAACAACCGCACCGGCAAGGTGTACATCTCCACCGGAATCCAAGGGGCGGACAATAAAGTCGTCGATCTGGACACCTTCCCCGATCAGTCGGCCATCGAGCTGGTTCAACATTACGAGGATTACAACGCCTATACCGCCGTCCCCCGCCAATACGCGGGGGAAAATTATTATACCTTTTTGGGGTACGATTTTACCCACAAGGCAGCGGACGGTTCCCTCAATTCCGCTGTGTTGGTCAATGTCTCAGCCAACTGGCTGGAAGACACCTCCCCCCTGAGACATTCCGAAGGGGAAATGGTCATCATCAAAGACGATGGAACGGTGGTCAGCGATTCGGAGCAGTTCCCTATGCAGGCGGATATTACCTCCCTCCTGCCTGCCTCCAGCGATATTCTCGAAGCGGAAGAAAACGGCTATCTCATCAGCGACCAACAGTTTATCGCCTACACTGCCCCGGACAGGATGGGCTGGCAATACCTTTGGATCATCCCCTATTCCCGGGTGACCGAAGAGGTACGGCAGTTTCTGTTTCTTTCGATCATTGTCCTGGCGGGATTTTTAGTGGCGGGGCTGGCTGCCAGCTGGATGGTAAACCGCCGGCTGTACCAGCCCATCGACCGGTTCAAACAGGACATCTCCCGCTTGCAAACCAACCAGCGGGAGGACTTTGCCGCCCTGAAGCAGGCCTTTCTCCGCAAGCTCCTTTTGGAGGAGCCGCCCAAAGGAACGGTTCTCCAGCAGGAACTGCTGCGGTATTCGTCTGGTCTCGACCCGGACGGCAAAGCAGCGGTATTGATGATCAAATTTGACCACACCGAGGAATTTGAAAAGGAATACTCCCCCGCCGACGCCTCCCTGTTGCGGTATGCCGTTTTAAACATTGCCTGTGAACTGTTGGGGAAGCGATGTGCGGCGGAAGGGGTCGACCTCTCCCGGAACAGCATGGCGGTGATTATTACCTTCTCCAAATGGCCTTTCTATGATAACCGGGACGCCGTTTCCCTGCTCACCTCCATCCGGGACGCGGTCGCCCAGCATCTGTTCCAGTCGGTCTCCCTGGGGATGAGCGACCCGGGAGAATTCCATGACCTCCCCGCCCTCTGCCTAAGGGCCCAGGAAACCCTTTTCCAGCGGCTATTCACCGGTCCCGGGTCGGTCCTTGTGGACCGCGGCACCGAACAGTTGCGGGACTATCCTTACCCTGAAAAAAAGGAAAAGGCCCTTTCCGACGCCCTGTTCCATGGGAATCTGGAAAAAGCCAAAAAGCTGTATCTGGAGTTGATCGGTGACTTCCGGGGAGCGCCCATCTACGCGGTCAACACCGCTGTGCTGCGGC
>CALXHB010000174.1 GCA_944387995.1 uncultured Clostridia bacterium
TTTATTTCGGTGCCCTTAAGGCACCGACAAAGCTCCGCTTTGATGGGCCAAGCTCCGCCTGGACGGCCAAGGGCCAGCCCTTGGATCCCGGTTAAGGACCCAAAGGGCCCTTAACAATCCCGATATCCGACGCGGCGTGAGCGGCCCGCGGGGCAATGGTTCGGACTGCTCGACAAGCTCGCAGTCTTCGAAAGAGACCTGACCGCTCGGTGGGTGGGGGTGGCGGTAAATCGGGCGTCAAGGGAGCCTCCATTGTAAAAATTTCCTCCCCCTCTTGTTTTTCCCTTTCCAATATGGTACGATAGCGAGGTAAGGAAGGGGAAAATGTATGGATTACCGTGTGCTGATTGTAGAGGATGACCGGGTGATTGCCGGGGTGATCGAAAACGAACTGAAAAAGTGGGGCCTTACCCCTCGGTGCGTCGTCGATTTCCAGTCGGTGACCCGGGAGTTCGCCGCCTTCGACCCCCATCTCGTGCTGATGGACATCACCCTCCCGTTCTACTCGGGCTTTTATTGGTGCGCCGAAATTCGCAAGCTCTCCAAAGTCCCGGTGATCTTCATCTCCTCCGCCGGGGACAACATGAACATCATCACCGCCATCAACATGGGCGGGGATGACTTCATCGCGAAACCCTTTGACCTGGCCGTCCTTTCGGCCAAGGTGCAGGCGATGCTCCGGCGGAGCTACGACTTTGCCGGGCCATCCTCGCTGATGTCGGCGGGGCCGCTCTCCCTCTCCACCACCGAAGGGAAGGTCTACTTCCGGGGCGTCGGCGCCGAGCTGACCCGAAACGAGCTGAAAATCCTCCAAACCCTGATGGAGCACAAGGAGCAGGTGGTCAGCCGGGACACCCTGATGACCCGGCTGTGGGAATCGGACAGCTTTGTGGACGAGAACACCCTGGCGGTCAACGTCGCCCGGCTTCGCCGCAAGCTCTCCTCCATCGGTGCCGAAGGGGTCATCGAGACCCGCAAGGGGCTGGGCTACCAGATTTCCCCCGAGTTTTTGAAGGGGGCGTGAGGGATGAAGCTCTTTTTCCGGTACCTCTTTGAAAAGCGGCGGCTGATCGCCTGCTGGGTTTTCTGGGTGGTGATGCAGGCGATTGTCTTCGCCCTCTACCACCTGCCCTGGGAGGCGCTTTTCTACGCCTGTCTGTTGGGGGTGGCGGCTGGGGCCGTGTTCATGGTCTTTAGCTTTGTCCGCTGGAGAAAAAAGCTGCGGGACCTCTCGGTTCTCGCCCGCCAGGCGGAGGCGGAGGTTCTCCAGCTCCCGGCCCCTACTTCCGCCCTGGAGGAGCACTACCAGACCCTCTGCAACGCATTGGCCGACCGGGGGGCCGCTGACCGGCGGAAGGCCCGGCGGCAGAAGTCGGACATGCTGGATTTTTACACCCTCTGGGTCCACCAGATCAAGACTCCCATCGCCGCCCTGCGGCTGCTGCTCCAATCGGGCGGCGACTTTGACCAGCTGTCCGGCCCGATGGCCGGGGAACTGACCCGGATTGAAGGGTATGTGGGGATGGTGCTTTCCTACCTGCGGCTGGAGTCGGAGCAGACCGACTACCTTTTCCGGAAAGTCCGGCTGGACAAGCAGGTCCGGCAGGCGGTGCGGCGGTTTGCGAGGCTGTTCATCGGCGGGAAGCTGTCGGTTTCGGCCGACCTCCCGGAGATCACCGTCACCACCGACTCCAAGTGGCTCTCGGTGGTGCTGGAGCAGGTGCTGAGCAACGCCATCAAGTACACCCCGCCCGGCGGCCGGGTTTCGGTCCGCTACGAGGAGGGGACCCTCACCATCTCCGACACCGGCATTGGCATCCGGAAGGAAGACCTCCCCCGGGTGTTCGAGCGGGGGTACACCGGCTTCAACGGCCACAACGAGGAACATTCCAGCGGGCTGGGGCTTTACCTCTGCCGGCGGATTATGGAGGGCCTCGGCGGGTCGATTGCCATCCGTTCGGAGCCGGGGAAGGGGACCGATGTGCTGCTCACATTCCCCTCCGAAATCGACGGGATTGAATGATAAGGGCTTGTCCTATTATCATAGATACGATTTTTCCTAAAAGGAATCGAAAGGAAGGATAGTATGAAGGATTTCAAAATCGGCGTGATGCTGGACTCGTTCCGGCTGCCGGTTCGGGATGCCATCGAAAAGGCCCACGCCCTGGGGGCGGAAGGGGTTCAGATCTACGCCACCAAAGGTGAGATGGCCCCGGAAAATCTCACCCCCACCGACCGGCGGGAGCTGCTGAAACGGATTCAGGACGCCGGGATGCGGGTTTCGGCCCTCTGCGGCGACCTGGGCATGGGGTTTGGCAATGCCGAGAAAAACCCCGAGCTGATCGAGCGGTCCAAGCGGATTCTCGACCTGGCCTGCGACCTGGAGACCGACGTGGTCACCACCCATATCGGCGTGGTACCGGCCGACCCCAGCCATCCCCGTTATGCGGTGATGCAGGAGGCCTGCCGCAAGCTGGCCGACTTTGCCGATTCGATGGACGCCCACTTCGCGGTGGAAACCGGCCCGGAACCGGCGAAACGTCTTCGGGCGTTTCTCGACAGTCTCGGCTCCCGGGGTGTGGCGGTCAATTTTGACCCCGCAAACCTCGTGATGGTCACCGGCGACGACCCCGCCGAGGCCACCGAAATCCTCGCCCCCTATATTGTCCATACCCACGCCAAGGACGGCCAGCAGCTCTACTACCGGGAGCCGGAAGAGATCTACGGCGTCACCGAAGCGGAAATCCCCCTCTCCCCCTCGTTTATCGAGCTGCCCCTGGGCGAAGGAAAGGTCAACTTCCCCCGGTGGCTTGCCGCCCTTCGCAAAATCGGCTACCGCGGCTACCTCACCATCGAGCGGGAAGTCGGCGAAGACCCCGCCGCCGATATCAAGCTCGCCGTCGATTTCCTCCGCAAGCTGATCTAACCAGGCGCGGCGAATAGGAAAGGGTTTCGCTGCCCTTATGGCAGCGACCAGGCTTCCAGCCTGGACTGGCCAAAGGCGCTGCCTCTGGACTCCGCCAAGGGCCCTGCCCTTGGAACCCGCCAGGCTCCGCGCCTGGATGCGCCAGGACCCTAGCGGGCCCTGGACCCCATATCCGACGCGGCGTGAGTGGCCCGCCC
>CALXHB010000175.1 GCA_944387995.1 uncultured Clostridia bacterium
AATGTCGGTGGGGAACGGAAGGAAGGTGTACCCCTGTTCCCGGCAGAGTGTCTCGAGGGGGGAACCGATGGTGCCGGTGGCAATCACCCGTTTGGAGTAACCGTCCCCATACCGCTCCCGCAGCGCCCGCCGCAGCAGCCGGAAGGCCGCCCCTGGCTCCAACGTCTCAAAGTTTTTGGCGATACAGTCCACCGAAAAATCCTTTCCAGAAAGGGAGGCGAGCATCCGGCTGGTGGCCGGGGCCGAAAGGGTGTTGCCGGCCCAGACGATTTCCGGGGTTCCCGGCTTTTGCAGGGCCTTTACCATCGACCGGGCGGCGTTGTTGGACCCGCCGACCCCGATCACCACAAAGGCGTCGGAAGTTTCCCGGATTTCCCGGGCAATCTCTTCCAGCCGGGAGAGCTCCTCCTCCCCCGCCCACCGGTCGATCTCCATCCAGCCGGTGCCCATCGGGTCAAGCCTTTGCTGCCCTTTCATCTTTTCCAATAAGGGGGCGTACTTTGTAATCGTCTGTTCCAACTTCTCGGGGGTCAAATGCCCCGTCTGGTCTAAATAGGAGAGCTTCAAGGTAAATTCCTCCTCTCGTCAATGGCCGCAGGGATGTCCATACTCGTCCATCGGGTCGAGGAACGGGTCTTTCATACAAAGGTGCACCGCCGGGGTTTTAAAGGTCCGGGGCAGCGCCAAGATGTTGGGATTGGGTCCGGTGAACTTCTTCATCGCATCCTCCAACGCCTCCTCAAAGGTAGCCCGGGTTTTCAGCCCCATGCCCCGGGCGTACCCCGGCTGCTGGGCGCCGACGATGTAGATGGCCGAGGTGTTCATCTCGGCGATATGCCCGCAGGAGATCATCGAAAAGCCGTGGAAGGGGTGGAAGGCGTTGGCAAACCGGTAGCGGCGGATGTACTCCTCATTGGTGGCAAAGTATTCCCCATACCGGTCGAGGTCGGGGAGAATGTTCATATAATCCTGCTGGAAAAGATTGTACATCTCCCGCAGATAGGGCCAGCGCTCGTCGTGAAAGTACCCGTTGCAGAGGGAGGAACAGATGATGACACACCGGTCGCTCATCACCCGCTTAAACCGCAGCACCTGGGCGGAGAGGGCCTGCATCATCATAATAGGGTTGGTGCCCATCCCGTCGCCGTAGTGGAAATTCTGGGGCATCCCGAAGACGAGCAGGTCGTACTTCTTTTCCGCCCAGTGGACATAGGTGCGCTTGTCGGCGTCCACCCAGGGAAGGGGCATCATCTCGGCCCCGTACCCCGACCAGATGGAGATCTGGCGGGAATGGGAGTCCAAAACCGCGTCGCAGCAGAAGAAGGGATGGCCCATCTTCTCCTCCATATACATCCCGATTTCATTAAACTTGGTCCGCATCAGGCTGCCGCCGTTTACCGGGGTAAAGTCTGGGCGGTGCATAACTGCGGGGGTGTGGTGGGAGGCAATCGAACGCCAGTTGGTGATGCCGGTGGCGCAGTGCTTGTACCCTCCCGAATAGCCGCCGTAGGGGTTGCCCTGCACATGGCCGATCAAAATCGGCAGGTCACATTCGTAGACATACCGGTTCATCCAAACCGGGTCTCCCCGGCGGGTGTGCCCCAGGTCCACCATATGCTCCGGGTCTTCGGAATCGTGGCTGATGATCTGACCGGTGGGCCAAAACTGGCTGTACAGCTCTTCCCCAAAGATTGCTTTAGCGTCTGCCGCCGTCGACCGGGGGTGGAGGCCGTTGGAGATGATAAAGAGGATGTCCTCCTTCCGGACCCCCTTCTGGTACAGCTCCCGAAGGATCAGTTTAACCGCCATCTTCCGGTGGCTGGTGGGTTGTTCGCCCCCCCTTAACCCGGTCGGGAATGACAAAGACTACCTTCGCCCCGGGGAAGGCCAGCTCCGAAAGGGGCGGCATCCCGATGGGCGCCCGCAGGCTTTGGAGATAGGCTTCTTCCAGCTGGTCCTCCGGGATGCAGGGCGGGTCCGCTACCGTCTCGCCGGGGATAAACAGGTCGGTGTTGTGGGGAAGATTGGCCCCCATGGTGCCCGCCCCGTATTCAAATTCAAAATGTTTCATCTTTCTACCGCCTTTCCTGCTCCGCCCTCCAGGTAGAGGCGGACAATCTCAAGATATTCCTCCGGATAAAAGCCGATCTCACCGCTGAACCGGGTGAGGGCAATCAGCCCCCCGTCGATCTCCGGTATCGACCGAAGCATGGCGGCGTTTTCAGCTTTCAGCCCGCCGCCGTAAACCACCGGAAGGCCGGTCTGCTCTTTGACAAACCGGGCGATCTTCTGGATGTATTCCCGGCCGGCAGGGATTTTCCCCGGTCCAATCGACCAGACCGGTTCATAGCCGATGACCACTTCCCCCTCCCCGGCATCCCGCAATCCCAGTTCCAGCTGCCGGGAAAGGACCTGCTGCCAACGAGGCTGCTCCTCTTCGGTCTCCCCGATGCAGTAAAGGACTTTCAGCCCCCGGTTGACCGCCGCCCGAACCTCCTGGCCGAGCAGCCGGCCGACTTCCTCTCCCCCGGCTGAAACCGAGGCCCATTTGGCCCGCTCTTCACAGTGTCCAATCAGTGTCCACTGGCACCCCGCCGCCTGGGCGGATGCCGGAGGGAGGGAGGAGGTCAGAGCGCCGAAATTCCCGCCCGGGGTGACGTCGGTGGCCGAAACCCCCTGGCACCCCAGTTGCAGCGAGCTGCCGGCGTCCCGGGCCGCCGCCGCGGTCAAAAGGTGGGTCTCGGGAAAAAAGGCGGCAAAAACCGTATCCCGATACCGGGAAAGGGGCTGCTGAATGGCCTTCACCACCGCGCTCCCCCACTGGGCAAAGGGGGCAATGCGGTTGACCCCGCCATAGGTTACCGGCAGGTCAAACCGCTTGAGGTTTAAGAAAATGTACTGCATATCTTTCTCCTTTCCCTGCTCAAAAACCGGCCATTTCCGGCAAATCCCCGCCGATGAGGGGGGAGGCATACCGAATAAACGCCTCGGTGACCCCGAAGCCGTCGGGGCGGATAAACGATTCGGGAAGC
The DNA here is from genome assembly GCA_944387995.1 of uncultured Clostridia bacterium. Lineage (GTDB taxonomy): Bacteria > Bacillota > Clostridia > Oscillospirales > Ruminococcaceae > Faecivivens. The sequence goes on from CALXHB010000175.1 coordinate 3,033, forward strand.
TTCTTTTCCTCCATCATCACCCTTTCAAAGGGGGCGAGGAAGAGTTCACAGCAATACCCTTCCCCCGGCTTCCGGCGAAAAGCGGCCATCTTACCGCTCTCCCCCGCCAGCACCGCCCGGGCCGCAAAGGCTCCGGCCTGGATTGCTTCCTCCCGGTCGGTGGCGCTCTGCCAGGCAATCGACGCCCGGCCCAGCAGCCCCGGTTTCTCCGCCCGGGACTTATACCCCAGTTTCCGCTGAATCAGCGAGGCAAGGCTCCCGCCGACGTCGCCGAAATAGACGTCCCGGCCGATGGTAAAGGCAGGGTCCGCCACCGGTTTCCCGTCGGGGTCCCGAAGCCCTTCGCTCACCACCACCAAAAGTCCTTTTTTCTCCCGCAGTTTCCGGGAGACCGCTTCCAAAAACGCCTCTTCCACAAAGGGGCGTTCGGGGAGGCAGATCAGGTCCGGCCCCAGCTCCTCCCCCGCGAGGGCAGAAGCCGCCGCCACCCAACCGGCGTTGCGGCCGGAGGTCTCCAGAATCACCACGTGAATCGGAAGGGAGCGGATGTCCGCCGCCAGTTCCCGGGTGGAACCGGCGATGAACCGGGCGGCACTGCCGTAACCAGGAGCATGGTCGGTGACGGCAATATCGTTGTCCATCGTCTTGGGAATTCCGATCACCCGGATGTCAAATCCCGCCCCCTGGCAGGCCTGCCAAATCTTTCCGGCGGTGTCCATCGTCCCGTTGCCGCCGGTGACCAGCAGGTACCCAATCTCTTCCTCCCGGAGGATTTCCGCCATTGCCCGGTATTCCCCCTCCCCCAGCCGGTCCCTGGAGGAACCGATGGCGCTGCCAGGGGTTTGGGGCAACAGGGCCAGCTGAGGAGCGGGAACCTGCCGCAGGTCAATCCATGCCCGCCGCAGCAGACCGCCGCTTCCGCCCCGGGCGGCCAGAATCTTTCCCACCGTTTGGTCAGCCTTGGCCGCCTCCAAGGCGCCGTACAAGGATGCGTTCAGGACGGCGGTGGGGCCGCCGCCATGGAGTATCAACAGGTTTTTCAAAGGGTCTTCCTCCTTCATAGGTTTATTAAAGTATTTAAGTAACATTGCCGGACAAAACGGCAGAGGACCTGCCGTTTTCATTTGATCGAGCTAATATGACGCTCATTCCGCCCGGATGCAGAACCGCTCAATCACCGCGGCCGCTGCCCCCCGGGCCCCTCCGTAATGGTCAAAGGGCAGAAACCGGATGGCCACCTCCTGGGCGTTTAGGCCGTAAAAATGGCGGCGGGCCTCCCGCAGAAGGGTTTGACGGTTTTGCTCCAACCGGAACAGATACCCGTCCACCAGCACCTGGGCGGGACTGATGAGGTTGACGACGTTGGCCAGGGCCAGTCCCAGGTAACCAACCGCCCGGTCCATCACCTCTCCCACATCGTCATCTCCGGCCTGCTGGGCTTGCAGAACTGCCTTAATGTCCAGCTCCTTCTCCCCGCAGAGTTCCCGCAAAAGGGGCGCCCGGCCAAACTGCACCAGCGACCGGCATTCCCGCAAGATCGCCGTCTCGCCGGTCACCGCTTCGAGACAGCCCCGCCGTCCGCAGGTGGGGCAGATGGGACCGTCCGGCTGAATCACCATGTGGCCGATCTCCCCGGCCCCTGAGGTGCAGCCCGACAGCAGTTCATCCCGAATCAGCAGCGGGCAGGCAATCCCTTTGGAAACGAAAAAGTAGGCGAACAGGTCCGGAAGCCCAGACCCGCAAAACAGCTCCTGCCCCGCCGCCCGCAGACGGACGTTGTTGTCCGCTAGCACCGGCAGTCCCAGCCGGGCGGAAAGCTGTTCCGCCACCGGTTTCCCGTTCCATCCGGTGCGGGATGAGGCGCGAACCATTCCCTGCTCCCGGCTGACAAAGCCCGGCATCCCGACCCCCGCCCCCAAAAGCGGCGAGGGGGCTTCGGCGGCCAACTGGGCCAGCTGCCCGGACAGGGTCTCCACCATCTCGTCATAATCGGACGGCGCCACCGGGAAAATCCGCTCGACAATCGGTCCTCCCGTCAGGTCGTAAAGCCCCACCGCCGTCTCATAAGGCCCTAACTCAACCCCCAGGGCGCACCCAGCCGCCGGGTTAAACCGCAAAACGGCCGCCGGTCTTCCCCCCTGGCTACCGGGGGACTCGGGGGCGGGCTCTTCCAACAGAAGTCCCTCCGCCAGCATCTGGGCGACGCTGGTGGTCACCGTGGGCAGGGTCAGGCCCAAAGATTCGGCCAGTTCACTGCGGGCCACCGGCGCCCGGCGGTAAAGAAGGGCCCGAAGGTTCTGGCGGTTGCGGCGGCGGACTGCCGAGAGGCCGCGGTATCGTTCCTGTGACAAGATCGTTCTCCTTTCTTAAACGGTTTAAGAAACTAATTCCAGTATACAGGAGGACTTTCTTTCTGGCAAGGGGTAAGCTGCACAATCTTTGTAAGAAAAATTTGGGCAGAAAAATACCCTCCCCAAAAGGGAGGGCACAGGCTATCGAAAAAGCCTTTGAGCATTGAATGGTCGCTGCGCGACATGTAACCTTTGGCGTATCAAGCCGTGAAAAGCAGGCTTTCACGATCAATCAGCGCCTGGCAAAGGGCGCTGCCCTCTGCACTTTTGCCAGCCCTTTAAAAAGGGCTGGACCCTAAACCCTTAATTAGCCCCCATAAGCTGGAGACTTTGGAGTCAGCGCCAAATTTTACGGATTCAATAACTTCATCGACACGCTGTACCCTCCCCTAAAGGAAGGGCAATCGGTACCCAAACCATTTTTCAGCGGGAGAGGAATTTCCGGACCCGGCCGGTCATCCAGCCGCCCAGCAGGCTGATCAGCACCCCGGCCACCGACCCAGAGATCAATAGCACCGGGAAATAATACCAGACGCTCCCCGTCTCCAGCACCAGCATCGCCATCAGCAACTGGCCGATATTGTGGGCGACGCCGCCGCAGATGCTGACGCCCACTGTCCCGAGAAGATTTTTTCGGGAAAGCAGCGCCATCACCACAAAGCTCAAAAGTCCCCCGGCCAGACTGTACAGCATGCTGAACAGGCCGCCGAAGGTCAGCCCCGCCAGTACAATCCGGACCACAGAAATGGTAAACGCCCATCGCAGGTCGAGGGTGTACAGAGCGATCAGCACCACGAGATTTGCGAGCCCCAGCTTGACTCCGGGGATTCCCAGGTTAATCGGCACCAGCGCTTCCACATAGGAAAGGATAAAGGCGAGGGCCACCAGCAGCCCACAGAGGGCCACCTGCCGTGCTTTGGATTTAACCGACGGCATCCACAACCCCCTCCTCTCCGCCCCGGATGGTGACGACCACCCGGTTGGGCAGGCAGATGATGCTCTCCCCGTCGGCCGAAATGGCCCGGTGACGGACACAGATCCCATCGGGACAGCTGGCGGAGACCATGTCCGCCTTCCCGTCCTGAATCACCAGGGGGTGCTCCCCGCCACCGTAACCGTCGATGACCACCTCGGTATCGGTCTTGAGAGGCAGTTCCATCACCACTTTCCCGTCCACCGACACCTCGGCGACCCCGTTTAAATCGGCCGGTCGAAGCATCCAGTAGCCCAGCATCACGGCACCAATCAAGAGCAAGACCGCCAGCAGGATCAAATCCCGCCGGCGCACAAGCTTTTTTTCTCCCATCAGCCCATCATCTGTTCGGTGACATACCGATAGGCGTCGTCAATCGCCGTCAGCACCGCATTGGAAGAGTAGGTTGCCCCGGCCAACCCGTCGATATGGGAGCCGCGGCCCGATTCGGTGGCGCTGAGCAGCGGGAACAGCCGTCCCACAAACCGTTCCTTAAAGGA
>CALXHB010000176.1 GCA_944387995.1 uncultured Clostridia bacterium
CGGCAATCAGGGCCGCAATCTCTCCCCCGTCCATGCCCTTAAGGGGCAGCAGCGACCAAACCCCCATCACCAGGCTGGACTGCCAAAAGACCGGCGGAAGGGGCGTCGGATAGGCCAGCGCCGCCCAAAGGAAGCTGCAAAGGCTCCCGGCGCAGACCGCCCCCAGCTCGGCCCAGAAGGGGTAAAAGCCCTGCCGGGGCCGTATGCAGATTCCCCGGGAATCGAAGGGGCAGAGCCGGACCGGAATTCCACCCAGCTGATAGGCCAAAAAGTGGCCCCCTTCGTGAATCAGCACCGCCCACAAAATCGCCCAGGCGGCCCCCTCCCCTGCCCCGCCCAGTTCCCAAGACAGGCAGAGTACCCCGAAAAAATCCGCCCCCAGCCGCAGTTCCACCCCGCCCCACAACCGCAGCCGGATCACCCTTCCCCCTCCTCATACTGCACCCAGTCGGGGGAAAACCGGACCCCGCCCGCAATCACCCCCCAGGGGAGATGGGGCCCGGTGGCCTCCCCGGTGCTGCCGACCAATGCAATCGGCTGCCCGGCGGAAACCCTCTCACCGGCGGAGACCAGCAGTTCCTGGCAGTGGGCGTAGAGGGTTTTGAGGCTCCCGGAATGTTCAATGATGATGTAATTGCCGTAGCTGTCGTGGGTACCGGCCACCGTCACCGTCCCCTCAGCTGCCGCGTAAATTTCGGTGCCCGCCGGAGCCGCCAGGTCATTTCCATAGTGAAAATCCAAGCTGCCGGTGATCGGATGATAGCGCCAGCCGTACCCATCGGTCAGCGCAGCCTCCGGCAGGGGGTTTACAAAGGTGCAGCTGAGCCGGTAAGGGGAAAAACTCGCCGCCTTGACCCCCGGCATCGGCTCGAAAGAAGTCTCATCTGCCGCGGACGCTTTTCCGCAGCAGAACATTCCCATTAAGACCGCCAGCGCCGCCCAGCGCATTTTGACCTTCCCCATCTTTCCATCTCCCCTTTCCCGAAAGGATATGCGGAGGGGACAGTCTTCATGCGCACAAGATAACCTGCCCTGATGCCCTCTCCCATTTCCCATTCTGTTTTGCACAAAAATATAGTCCTTTTGGTAGAAGAATGACAAAATTCACCAAATCACGTATTTTTTGTAAAATACTCTTGCTTTTTGTAGATGATTTGCGTAAACTAGTACATAGGAAAGTGCGGGGTGAAAGAGTCTCTCCCCCGCAAACAAGAGCAGAAAGGGAGTCAAAGCATGAGTGCACAAGCATCCAAAAAGCCCAGTGCCAACCGGCTGGCCATCCAGATGGTCATCGCCCTGGCAGCCGGCATTATCGTCGGATTGATCTTCATGGCGGTCCGGGAAAATGTCGATCCAAACACCTGGGCAACGATCAACAACATCCTCTTCCAGGACATCACCGCTGAGGGAGCGGAAAGTGCCATCGGCATCTTCTACATCGGCGGTCAGCTGTTCGTCAGAGCCTTACAGGTAGTCATCGTTCCGATGATCTTCACCTCGATTGCGATGGCGGTCGGTACGGTATCCGATGCCCGGACGCTGGGGCGGATTTCGACCAAAACGCTGCTGTGGTTCTTATTCACCACGGTGGGCGGCCTGCTGCTGGCTTCGATTATCGGCCTGATTGTCTACAACACCGGCATGTTCAGCGTCAACCTGGACGGCTTGACCTCCTCCACCGGTTCCACCGGCTCCAACCCGCTGAAGGTCATCCTGGACATTGTCCCCAGCAACATCGCCTCCGTCTTCTCTTCTAACACCTCGGTTCTGGCCATCGTCTTCCTGGCGGTGTCGACCGGCCTGTGCATGAACAAGCTGGGCTTTGAAAAGACCACCACCATGCGCCGGATTCTGCAGGAGATCAACGACATTGTCACCGTTTTCTTAAACTTTGTCGTCACCAAATTTGCTCCGATCGCCATCTTCCTGCTGATCTCCCGCACCTTTGCCACCTACGGCATCGAGTACATCCGTCCGGCAGTAGTCTACATGGTGGTCACCGTCATTCTGCTGCTCGTCTACCTCTTTGGCGCTTACCCGCTGATGGTCCTCTGCGCCGTCCGGCTCAACCCCAAGACCTTCCTGCGGAAGATCATGAGCGTCATCCTCTTCGGGTTCTCCACCTCTTCTTCGGCGGCGACCCTGCCCATGAACTACGAAACCTGCGTTAAACGGATGGGCGTCGACAAACAAGTTGCCTCCTTCGTCCTGCCGCTGGGCATGACCATCAACATGGATGGTACCGCCATCATGCAGGTTGTGGCGACCCTGTTCATCGCCGGTGCTGCGGGATATAAAATTTCGATTGGCACCCTGCTGGTTATCTCGCTGCTGGCGCTGGTTGCTTCGATCGGCACCCCTGCTGCTCCCGGTGCAGGCGCCGTCATCCTCTTCACCATCCTCTCGGGCGTCGGTTTCACCAATGACGCGGCCCTGATGGCCTACTCCCTGATTCTGGCGATCAACCGTCCGATTGAGATGCTGGTCACCTCTCTGAACTGCGTTGGCGACTCGGTCGCGTCCCTCTACGTGGCAAAGAGCGAACATCTCTTAAAAGAAGACATCTTCAACTCCAAATAATTTTGCTCAACTGCAATTGAGCCCATAAACCGCAAACGCTCCGGAGAAGCTTTTCCCGGAGCGTTTCTTTTTACCCGCCGCACCTGCTCGAGCGGCCAGGTCTTTCTCGAAGACTGCGAGCTTGTCGAGCAGTCCGAACCGTTGCCCCGCGGGGAAAGTCGGGTAATGGTTCGAAACGTGCTGAAGAAAAAACCAATCGAGCGATCAATCCAGCTTTAAGTCGCCGTCCTTAATCCATCCCATCTTGCGGAACAGTTTCCCCATCGCCCAGCAAAGCACCGCCGGGAGCACAAAGCTGATGAGAATCAGCCCTACCCAGTCAAAGGGCGTAATCGCAGCCTTGGCGCCGGAGGCAACATCCGCTACCCATCCGGTGTAGACCCCGATCTGGCCCACCAGGCCACAGGTGCCCATGCCGGAGGAAATCGCCGGTCCGTTCATCTCCAGATGGAAGACGCAGGTGGCCAGCGGTCCGGTAATCGCCGAAGCAATGATGGGAGGAAGCCATACCCGCGGGTTTTTCAGGATATTGCCCATCTGGAGCATCGAGGTGCCCAGCCCCTGGGATACCAGCCCCCCGACTTTGTTTTCCTTCCAGCTCATGACCGCGAACCCGACCATCTGGGCGCAGCAGCCAGCCACAGCGGCCCCGCCGGCCAGGCCGGTGAGGGTAAGGGTCATACAGATGGCCGCCGAGGAAATCGGCAGGGTCAGAGCAATGCCCACCAGCACCGAAATCACAATCCCCATCCAGAAGGGCTGCTGGCCGGTGGCCCAGCGGATGATGATCCCGAGGGAGCTGGCGGCGCTGCCGATGGCGGGGGCAATCAGCATCGACAATCCACAGCCGGAAAGAATCGTCACGCAGGGGGTGACGAGGATGTCGATCTTGGTCTCCTTGGAGACGGCTTTGCCCAGTTCCGCCGCCACAATCGCAATGACCAATACCGACAAAGGCCCCCCGGCTCCGCCGAGGGCGTTGGCCGAATAACCCACCGCCACCAGGGAGAAGAGTACCAGCGGCGGGCATTTCAGCGCCCAGCCGATGGCCACCGCCATCGCGCTGCCGGAGATACTTTTAGCGTAGGTGCCGATCTCGTCCAGCACGGTGAGGCCGGTCTGCTGACCGATGGTTGAAAGGATTGTCCCCACCAGCAGCGAGGCAAACAGCCCCTGGGCCATCGCACCCAGGGCGTCAATGCCGTAACGTTTGGCGGAAAAGACGATGTCTTTGCGTTTTAGAAATGCCTTTACTTTTTCCAAGATGTCCACCCATTTCTCAGTTCATTTGTCCGCGCTTCCGGCGTTAGACCGCAAGCATTTGTTGACAGGACACATTATACCATACATGTGTCTTGACATGTAGCAGCAAAATAACACAACCTGCCCAAAAAGGAAAAATTCTTTTTGGACAGGTTGTAAAATCAGTTCTGTTTCCGAACGATGTTATACTCATCGCCGAACTTAAAAAAGGGGCAGTTCTGGAAATTCCCGGACAGGCTCCGTTCGTAGTCGTCCATGTCTAAGTCCATTTCCAGCGCGCAGAAGTACTCGTCTGCTTCCGCGTCATACTCGAGGTTCATGCAGACCTCGCAGCAGTTTTGATTTTTCGCCATCTTCTCCCTCCTCACATCAGCGGAGCGAACATCTTTAAAAGATTCCGCAGAATCCGGGTCCAGAAGGGCACCGACCGGCACTCTTCCAGGGTGACCTCCTGGGAAACTTGCTCAGTTTCCAGAAAATCCCGATAGATATCGTCGATACAGGAGGCGCGGTACATCCAGGTGGCGCACTCAAAGTGGAGGTAAAGGCTCCGGTAGTCGAGGTTGATGGTCCCGACGACGGCGTAAAGCCCGTCCGCCACAAAGGATTTCGCGTGGATAAAGCCGGGAGTGTACTCGAAAATCCGGACGCCCGCCTCCACCAGCTGGCTGTAATGGGCTCGGGACACCGCGTGAACATACCACTTGTCGGGGATATGGGGGGTGATAATCCGGACGTCCACCCCGCTGCGGGCCGCGTTGCAGAGGGCGGTCATCATCTCGTTGCTGGGGATGAGGTAGGGGGTGGTGATATAGACATATTGCTGGGCCCGGGCAATCATATTGAGATAGACGTTCTCCCCCACCGGCTCGTCGTCCAGGGGGTTGTCCGCAAAGGGCTGCAGATAGCCGTCGTCCGGCATCGCCTCCTGCTGGTAAACCTGGGGGCGATAAAGCTCAAAGTCCGACTCCTCCCCTCGGATGAAGTCCCACATGGTGAGGAACATAACCGTCAGGCTCCAGACCGCCTCCCCCCGCAGCATAATGGCGGTGTCCTTCCAGTGACCATGCAGCACCTTAACGTTGATGTACTCATCCGCCAGGTTGATGCCGCCGGTGAACCCGGTGTGGCCGTCGATGACGCAGATTTTGCGGTGATCGCGGTTGTTCATCCGCAGGTTCAAAACCGGAATAAAGGGATTAAAGACACAGGCTCGGATGCCGTAGGATTCCAGTAGCTTTTCATATCCATCGGGGAGCTTGAAGATGGAACCCAGGTCGTCGTAAATCACCCGGACATCCACCCCGGCTGCCGCCTTCCGGCGAAGAATCTCCAGAATCGGGTCCCACATCTGCCCTTCCTCGATGATGAAATATTCGAGGAAGATATAATGTTCCGCCTTTTCCAACTCCTCCAGCATCCGCTGAAAGCTCACCTCACCGCTGGGATGGTACTCGCAGTAGGTGTGGCGATAAGGCGGGCAGTGGGCTCCCCGTTCGATGTAACTGGACTGCCGGCCAGCCACCGGGTTTTCCTCCAGCATATGGGATAAAACCGACCGGTCCAGCTGATCGTACCGCTTCATATCCTCGGCAATCTTGGCCATCTTTTTGCGGGTATGGCGGGAAAGCTTATTAAACCCAAAGAGCAGATAAAACGGCCCGCCGAAGATCGGCAGCGACATAATCAGGATAATCCAGGCGATTTTATAGGCTGGATTGGAGCGGCTGGACACGATGGCGAACACAGCCACCAGGCTGCAAAAGAGAGACACCCCGTAAAAGACCGCGGAATAATGGCTGAACCGGATAAAGAAGAAGGCCATGACCCCCACCTGGATAACCAGCAAAAGGGCCACAATGACCACCCGGCGAAAAATAAATTGCGTAACTTTTTTTAGTTTCATGGGGCTTTCCCTCCTTCGGCCTCCGGAACGAGTTCAGAAACCGGCTCAGTCCGGCTCCGGCGGCGGATCCTGCGATAAACGGTGTCCCGCAGCAGGGCGTAAAGAACCGACGACAGCGGAATAAAGAAGAGCATCCCCAGAATGCCGAACATGCTGCCGCCCACCGTAACGGCGACCAACACCCAGATGGAAGGCAGGCCGACGGCGTTGCCAACCACATGGGGATAGATCAGCTGGCCTTCCAGCTGCTGGATGATGAGGAACATCAAGACAAACCAAACCACCCGTTCCGGCTGAACCATCAGAATCAGGAAGGCAGAGACAATACAGCCCAAAAATGCCCCGAAAATCGGAATCAGGGCGGTGAACCCGATCAGCACCCCGCACAGCAGCGCATAGGGGAACTGGAAAATCGACATGGCCACTACAAAGAGGGTGCCGAGAATGACCGCCTCCAGGCACTGGCCGGAGAGAAAATGAGAAAAGGTCGAAGAGGTCAAAGAGGCGACCCGGACAATCCGTTCGACCACATTCTGCGGGAGAAACGCGGCCAGGATCAGCTTACACTGCCGGGCCAACTGTTCCTTGCGGGTCAGCAGATAAAAGGAGAAAACCACCCCGATAAAGACGGTGACAATCCCGCCGACCAGACTGGAAGCGGTGCCAAAGATGTTCTGGATAACCTGATTTTCCTGGAGGTAAGCCATCATTCCCGAGCTGACCTGCTCCCAGTCAAACTGCTGCAGCAGATCGTTAAAGTAGGACAAAAGGGCTGGATTGTCCTCCAAAATCTTGTTGGCCCAGATGGAAACGCTCTCAAAGTATCCCGGAAGGTTGGTGACAAAGTTGGTGGCAGTGCGGATTACCTCCGGCAGCACAATGCCAAACACCAGCGCTACCACTGCCGCCACCAGCAGCAGAGTCACCACCATACTGACCGGCCGCTTGATGCGGGAAATGTTAAACCGCCGCTTAGGGGCGGGCTTCTTTTTGTTGTTGCCGGGCAGGGTGCTGCGGATCACCTCCCCGGCCTTATCTTGGAGCTCCCCTTCTTTAATGAGCACTGTTTCTAAAACCGAAGTCTTTTCCTCCGGGAACAAAAACCGTTCCACCGCCCGCATCGGGACGTTCAGGATAAACGCCAGCACCCCGCCCAATACAAAGGGCTCGATCACCGCAAAAACCCAGGAAAACGCACCGTCCAGGGTATCCAGGTGCTGAACCGCAAAATTTAACAGGACACCAAAAGCTACCAGAATGAGGAGCTTTCGGAAGGTCTGCCGATTAAGCTGCATAAGTCCAAAATCCTTTCTCTGCCTTCAGGCAGTAAGCTGCCTGATTTTCTCCCGTTTAAGATGTGTACACTTCTATTATACACGTTTTTCCGGTTTTGTCACGGATAAAAACAACAGTCGGTAAAATTTTAAAAGAAAGATAAAAATGCCCCGTCCGGCGCCGGACGGGGCATCCATCAATCCCGCTGGTCCATCGGGCGGTAATCCAACGGTTCGGAGATGCTGATATAAGCGGGACGGATGATCTTGTCCACATTGATCAGCTCTTCCAGCCGGTGGGCGCTCCAACCGACAATACGGGCGATGGCAAACATCGGAGTAAACAGTTCTTCGGGAATATCCAGCATCGAGTAGATCAGGCCGGAGTAGAAGTCGACGTTGGCACTGACCCCTTTATAAATCCGGCGGTTTTTGCCGATCACCTGAGGTGCCAACCGTTCCACCATCTGATACAGCTCGTAATCCCGGCGACGTCCCTTTTCATCAGAAAGTTTGCCCACATACTGTTTGAAAATGGTGCAGCGGGGGTCGGACTTGGTGTAGACTGCATGTCCCATCCCGTAAATCAGGCCTTTATGGTCGAAAGCATCCCGGTCTAAGAGTTTCTGGAGGTAGGCCGCCACTTCGTCCTCGTCCTTCCAGTCATGGACGTGGGCTTTGAGGTCTTTCATCATCTGCACCACCCGGACGTTGGCGCCGCCGTGCTTCGGACCCTTGAGGGAGCCCAGCGCCGCCGCAATGGCCGAATAGGTGTCGGTGCCGGAGGAGGAGACCACATGGGTGGTGAAGGTGGAGTTGTTGCCGCCGCCGTGTTCCATATGCAGCACCAGCGCCAGGTCGAGAATCTTAGCCTCGAGGGCGGTGTACTTCATATCCGGCCGCAGCATCCGCAGGATGTTCTCCGCCGTCGAAAGATCATGGGAAGGACGGTGGATATACATGCTCTTGTTGCGAACGTAGTGGTTGAAGGCGTGGTAGCCGTAAACCGCGATCATCGGAAAAACGCTGACCAGCATCAGGCACTGGCGCATGACATTCTCAATCGAGATGTCGTCTGCCCGGCGGTCGTAGGAATAGAGCATCAGGATACTCTTAGACAGGGTAATCATGATGTCCCGGGTGGGGGCTTTCATGATGATGTCCCGGGTGAAGTTGCGGGGCAGCGTCCGGAAGGCCGCCAGGGTGTCGTTAAACTGCTGGAGCTCCCCCTTGTCCGGCAGCCGGCCAAACAGCAGAAGGTAGGCGCTTTCTTCAAACCCAAACCGGTTCTCTCCGGTAAAACCGCCAACCAGGTCTTCAATGCTGATGCCCCGGTAGTAAAGCTTGCCGTCGCAGGGAGTCTTCTGCCCGTCCACCATTTCAAAAGCGTCTACCCGGGAGATGTTGGTCAATCCGGCGCGGACGCCTTCACCGTTTTTATCCCGCAGACCCTTTTTAACTTGATAGGTGTCAAACAGTTCCACCGGGATGGAGGTGGTTTCCCGGCAAATCCGGGCATAATCTTCGCAGCGTTCCATCAAATTATCCATCAGTCATCGACCTCCTGCCTAAAATGTATAGTACCAGAATACTTTCTAATAATAGCAGTTAAAAGTGATAAAATTAAAACGAATTTGTAAATTTTTTGGAATTTTCTCCAATTTTTTGGAAAATTAGCGGGTAAAATAAGGAAAAAGGGACCGCCAAACCTCTGGCAGTCCCCTTTTTCACTTAACCGATGGTTTCAATCTTAATCAGGTTGGTGTTACCCGAAACGCCATTGGTCATACCGCCGGTGATGACGACCTTGTTCCCCGGTTTCAGGCCGAGAACACGCCGTGCCTCCTTGGTGGCCTTATAGAAGAGGACGTCAGTGGAGTTGTAATGCTCCACCATGACCGGAGTGACGCCCCAGGACATGCCCAGTTTACGCCAGGTCTTTTCGCTGGTGGTCAGCCCCAGAATCGGCATCGGCGAACGGAACCGGGAGACCATCCGGACGGTCTTGCCGGACAGCGAGCAGACCACGATTCCCTGGGCGTCGATGTCCATCGCCATCCCGCAAACCGCGTGGGAGATGGCGTCGACGGTGTTCTTGATCTTGAAGGAGCTGTTGTGGAACCGGATGCGGTAGTCGATCTGGTGTTCGGTTTCCCGGGCAATTTTGGCCATCGCCTCGAGGGCCTCTACCGGATGATCGCCGGCGGCAGTCTCGCCCGAAAGCATGATGGCACTGGTGCCATCGTAAACGGCGTTGGCAACGTCGGAGATTTCCGCACGGGTCGGGCGAATGTTGTGGGTCATCGACTCGAGCATCTCGGTGGCGGTGATGACCCGCTTGCCCAGCATCCGGCACTTGGAGATCAGGTGTTTCTGGATAGCGGGAACCTGTTCATAGGGGATTTCGACCCCCATGTCACCGCGGCCGATCAGGATGCCGTCGCAGTTGGTGCAGATTTCCTCGATGTTGTCCACACCCGAGCGGTTCTCGATCTTGCAGATGAGATCGATGTCATTAGCTCCCAGCTCGTCCAGGTAATTTTTGACGTCGATGACATCCTGGGCGTTGGAGACGAAGGAGCAGGCGATAAAGTCGACGTCATTCTCCACGCCGAATCGGATATCCGACTTGTCCTGTTCGCTTAAATAGACCTGCTTTAACACCTTGCCGGGGAAAGCCATGCTCTTCCGGTCGGACAGCTCGCCGCCCACCAGCACTTCGGTGATGACGTCGTTACCGCGGGTTTCCCGGACCTCAAAGGTCATCAGGCCGTTGTTTAAAAGGATCCGGTCGCCGGGCTGCAGCTCCTTGGCCATACCCTTATAGCTGACCGAAACCCGTTCCTGATCCCCTTCCACCTCGTCGGTGGTAAAGGTGAAGGTGTCGCCTTCGTTGAGGAAGATTTTCCCCTCTTTGAAGGTCTTAATGCGGTATTCCGGGCCTTTGGTGTCCAGCATAATGGCAATCGGCAGGTGAAGTTTTTCCCGCACCCGCTTAATCAGCTCGATATTCTCTTTATGGGCCTCATGGGTGCCATGGGAAAAGTTAAGCCGCGCAACGTTCATCCCCGCCAGACACATTCTGGTCAGGGTTTCCTCGTTGGCGCAGGCAGGGCCAATGGTACATACGATTTTTGTTTTTCTCATAGGACTGCATCCTTTCGTCCACCATCATTTCGGCGTATTTTCCAGCGCCCGGGGCCTTTTATCCGCCCCAGGTTCTTGTCTGATATTATAACATACCCGGGACCAATTGAAAAGCTCTGAACGTGTTTTTTGTATACTGGATTCTTTCACCAGAAACTCCCCAAAAATCGGGTGAAAAAAAATTGTACCCTTTGGCCAACCGGCCCTCCTATACAGGGAAAGAAGAAAAAGGCATAAAACCCGAAAAACACTGGACATCCGGGCGAAATACTGGTATAATAGGGTAAATAAAACGTTATACCTAAAATTGAAAGGAGTCTTTCCCATGGCATTTATGCAGGTCAATTTCTTCTCCAAAGCGCTGATGCGGACGGTGACGGTCAACGTACTCTGCCCCACCGACAAGATGGTCTTCCCTGGCCAGGCGGCCCCGGAGAAAAAGCCGCTGAAGACCCTTTATCTGCTCCACGGCATCTTCGGCGACCACACCGACTGGGTCAACGGCACCCGGCTCCAGTCCTGGGCCCAGGATAAGGGGCTGTGCGTCGTCATGCCCGCCGGTGAAAACCACTTTTACGTGGACAATCCGAAAACCGAGAGTTATTTCGGCAAGTTCATCGGCGAGGACCTCGTCCAATTTACCCGGGACACCTTCCGGCTGTCGGACAAGCGGGAGGACACCTTCATCGGCGGCCTGTCAATGGGCGGCTACGGGGCGATTGTCAACGGCCTCAAATACAGCGACACCTTCGGCCGGATTATCATGCTGTCGGCGGGGATGATTCTGGACAGCGTCCTAGCCTCCAAGCCCGACGACCCGATGCCCACCCACCGGAGGGGATTTTACGAAGGGGTCTTCGGAGACCTCGACCAGCTCAAAGGGAGCGACAAGGACTACAAAGCCCTGATTTTACAGCTGAAAGCCGCCGGCAAGCCGATTCCCGCCATCTACCAGTGCTGCGGCACCGAGGATTTCCTCTACGAGAAAAACTGCGATTTCCGGGATTTTCTCCGGGAGCAGGGGGTCGATGTCACCTGGGAAGAAGGCCCCGGCGTCCACAACTGGGTCTTCTGGGATACCTATATTAAAAAGGCCCTCGACTGGCTGCCGCTGGGCGAATCGGTCCAGGGAGTCAGCAGCGGAAACGTCCGGTCGGAGAAAAAATAAGGAATTGATTTAATTTTCCGGCCTTTGAAAAGGCCTCAGCGAAACTTTCCTTATGCCAGTGTCCGTCCCCGCGGGACAAAGCTCAGCCGTCAGGTGGTTTCAGTCCCGCGGGAGGTAACTTTCGGCGCTGGCTCCAAAGTCTCCAGCTCACGGGGGGCCAATCAGAAGTTTAGGCTTAAGCCCTTTTTAAAGGGCTTATGGGAGTGCAGAGGGCAAGGCCCTTTGCCAGGTGCGAGTCTATACTAAAAGCCTGCTTTTCACAGTTGTATCTCCCAAAGGCCACTCGTCGCGCAGCGACCATCCATTACCAAAATATTCCCATCGCTTTTATCTCCTCCGAAAACC
>CALXHB010000177.1 GCA_944387995.1 uncultured Clostridia bacterium
GAGATATTTTCTCTGGATAAGGAGGATCTTTATGTCCAAAGAGACACGCCGTAATGCGATTCGCGCCGAAAACCGCAAAGCGCTGCCGAAATTTTTTCTGGTTATCCTGATTTGTGCCATCATTGGCTTTGGTATTGGATATCTGGTGGCCTACTTCGGCGACATCAGCGCAGGCTTCTTTGCCGCCGTCCTCGGCAAGTTTTGGGTGGAGGGTCTGATCTACTTCCCGATACTGGTGATGATCTTCTTCGGCATCCCGTCGATTGTCCTGCTGGTCCTGGGCCGGAAAAAGGGAAACTGTCTGGTAGAAGAGGACGAAAAAGGACTGGAAAAGACCGAAACCATCCTAAATGCCGCCCTCGTTTTCAATTATCTCCATCAGATGGGGAATTTTGCGGTCCTAGCGATCTTTCTCGGGGCGGTGAACGACGCCGAAACCTGGCAGGTCTTTTTAACCGTCGGCCTGTTCCTCCTTTCGATTATCTGGCAGATCATCCTCCAGCAGAAGACGGTGGACTATGTAAAAGTCCTCTACCCCGAAAAAAGAGGAAGCGTTTACAGCCTCAATTTTAACAAAAAGTGGCTTCAAAGCTGTGACGAACGGGAACTGATGGAAATTTACCGCTGCGGATACCAGGGCTATAAAGCGGGAAGCACCGCCTGTCTCATTCTCTTTATGGTTACGGCCCTGGGGTCGGTGCCCTTTGGTTACGGGCCGATTCCGGCGGGGGTGGTGCTGCTGGTCTGGTTTATCATGCTGATGGGTTATCTGAAAGAAGCGCTGAAAAGTGGCAGAAAGAAATGAGGGAGTAAAATGCAAAAATGGACCCGCTCGCAGACCCTTTTCACCCTGGCAAAGGTTCTGCTGCTGCTCTGGGCGGTGATGATCGTCGCCGGCATCGTCCTGGACCCGCTGGGGGACCATTCCATTTGGCAGCCCCTCTGCGTCCTCATAGGCGTACTGGCGCTGGATCGATTCCAGAAGAAAAACGCCCCTTGCCTTAAAAGCAAAGGGCGTCAGGCTGTCGAAACAGTCCTTAAGCATTGAATGGTCGCTGCGCGACGGATAACCTTTGGAGTGATAAACTGTGAAAAGCAAGCTTTCACGATAAATTAGCGCCTGGCAAAGGGCGCAGGCTTTCCAGCTAAAGCTGTCATGCCAGAAAAAATATTTGCAGGCCGGACAATATGCCCCGCATTTCCTGCCAAGGCAGGAAACCATATTTTTTCGCCGGTGAGGGCACCACTCGAAGTAAATGCACTCCCTCCGATTGAAATCGCGTATACGCGATTTCAATCGGCTTGCGAAGCAATGCCGAAAGCCCTTTAAAAAGGGCTGGACCCTAAACTTCTAATTGGCCGCCGTAAGCTCTAGACTTTGGAGCCAGCGCCGAAGGTTACGAATGCAACAATTTTATCGACATACGAACGCCCCTTGCCGCAAAGGCAAAGGGCGTTTTTGTTTGTCCGTTTATTCTCCGACCGGATAGACCACCGACGCGCCGCCGTGGCAGGCACGTTCCGCCTTGCGGCCCATCATCTCGTGGACCGGGCCGAAGCCGTAACCGGCGCAGTCTTCCATGACCTTCTGGGTACCGGCGAGGATTTCGCCGTCCAGGGCGATAAAGTCGAGGATGTACTGTTTGCTGATGGGAGAACCGTTGTGGGCCGGGCAGACAAAGTCGTACTCCGACTCATGGCTCCAGAGCTTTTCCATATTCTGCTTGTGGAGGGCAGCCTGTTCCTTAGCGTTCAGGTCGGTCCGGAGCAGCAGCACCTGGCCCGACTCCAGCTCGTCGCCGGAATAGACGCAGCGGCTCTTATCGTCGATGTAGGCAAGGCTCCCCTTGTGGTGGCAGCCGATGGAGACAATCTTCACCTTCCGGCCGCCCAGGTCGATGACGTCCCCGTCGTGGAGGATGTGAATCTGGTAATCGGGGTGGGGCATCTCGTTAAACTTCTTCTGCATCTCAGGACCAAAAGCGTTTTTGGCGTCGTGGGAGGCCTCTTCGCTCATCCAAGCCTCCGGCCAAAGGGCGTTGCCGCCGGTGTGGTCAAAGTGGCCGTGGGTGTTGCAGACCATGACCGGCTTGTCGGTGATCGACTCCACCATCGCCCGCAGGTCCCCTTCACCGTAACCGGTGTCGATCAGCATCGCCTTTTCCTCACCCACCAGCAGGTAGCAGTACAGGGTGCCGTGGTAGCAGATGACCCAGGTGTCGGGGAAGTTCTGCCATTTGCCGTAGATGTAGCCGGACTCGTTGACATTATCGCGCAGCATGATAAACCATCCTTTCGTCGTTACCGTTTTTGATCGAACAATTTGGTTATAGCATAACACAATTTTGCCTTTAAGGCAAGGATTTTGTTGACTTTTTTTATACAAGATTTATCTTCTTTTAGAATTAAGTTACTTTTCTTTGCTGAGAAAAAACCGTCCCGCCGGAACACCCGGAGAGACGGCCCTATGAAAAGGACAATTACTGTGCGTTGTCCTCGATATATTTAACAATATCGCCGACGGTTTTGATGTTCTCGACCTGCTCGTCGGGAATCTCAACGTCGAACTCTTCCTCAAGGGACATAACCAGGTCGACCAGGTCCAGGGAATCGGCGCCAAGGTCGTCGACGATGCTGGCTTCCATCGTAACCTTTTCTTCTTCAACGTCCAGCTGATCCACGAGAATTTCTTTTACTTTGTCAAAAATCATGAGTATTTCCTCCTTAATTTTCTCTTCTATCATAACTATGCGGCGGCAGCCTTCTGCCCAATCCGCCGTTACAATACTTGGTTTAAATCGGTTTCTTCGGTACTGACCGACACGCCGTCCTCCGGCAGGTCGTCCATACCGGGCAGTGTGTCATCCAGAACACTTCCCGGGGGGATTTGTCCGCCCTCTTCAAACACGCCGATTTTTCTGAATTTATTATAACGTGCTTCTAATAAATTTGCAACACTTTTTTGGGTCAAATTTTTGAGCGCATCCAGAATAAAATCAGCAATATTGCCAGCGGTCAGTTGGGGATTCATATGGGCCCCGCCGGGAGCCTCGGGAATAATCCCGTCGCAGACCCCGTATTCCACCAGATCTTCGGCCCGCATATGCATAATTTCAGCGGCTTCCTTCTCTCTGGAGGCGTCCTTCCAGAGGATGGACGCAAATCCCCGGGGAGAGATGACGCTGTAAAGGGAATTTTCCAGCATCCCCAGCGTATCGCAGACCCCCAGCGCCAGGGCGCCGCCGGAGCCCCCTTCTCCCAGCACAATCGAGATGACCGGGGTTTTCAGCTGGGAAAACTCCAGCAGGTTGCGGGCGATCGCCTCCCCCTGGCCTCTCTCCTCGGCTGCAACCCCGCAGAAAGCCCCGGGGGTGTCGATAAAGCAGATGACCGGGCGGTGGAACTTTTCGGCCTGGTGGGCCAGTCTCAGCGCCTTACGGTAGCCTTCCGGATGGGGGCAGGAGAAGTTGGTCTTCTTGTTCTCCTCCAGGTTATGGCCCTTGACCTGGCCCAGCACCGTCACCGAGATGCCGTGCACCCGGGCGATGCCGCCGATGATGGCCGCATCGTCGCCGAACAGCCGGTCGCCGTGCAGCTCGTAAAACTCGTCAAAGATCATCGGGATATAATCCCGGACCGTCGGACGGCCCTTGTGGCGGATCAGTTCCATCCGTTCCCAGGCCGTGAGCTTGTTCTCTTCCATCTTCCGCACCCCCTTACAGATCCAGTTTCTGCCCCGGTAGATGGGCCTTGAGCAGTTTGGAAACCGTCTTTCGCATATTCACCCGGCTGACGATCATATCCACAAAGCCGTGCTCCAGCAGAAATTCCGCCGACTGGAAGTCGTCCGGCAGCCGCTGGTGGATGGTCCCTTCGATGACCCGCCGGCCGGCAAAGCCGATGAGCACCTTGGGTTCGGCGATGATGATGTCCCCCAAAGACGCGAAGGAGGCGGTCACCCCGCCGGTGGTGGGGTCGGTGAGGACGGTAATGTATAGAAGCCCCGCTTCCGAATGACGGGCGACAGCGGCGGAGGTCTTGGCCATCTGCATCAGCGAGATGATCCCCTCCTGCATCCGGGCCCCGCCGGAGGCGGTAAAGGCCACCACCGGCAGCCCCTTTTCGGTGGCCCGTTCAAAAGCTCGGGTCACCTTTTCGCCCACCACAGACCCCATCGACGCCATCATAAACCGGGAGTCCATGATGATGATGACGCACCGTCTGGTGCGGATGGTGCACTCGCCGGTGATAACCGCCTCTTTGAGGCCGGTTTTAGCCTGGGCGGCGGCGACCTTTTCCTCATACCCCGGAAACTCCAGCGGGTTTAGGGAGGTGAGGTCGGCGTCATACTCCACAAAGCTCCCCCGGTCGGCCGTCAGTTCCAGCCGCTCCTGACAGGAGATCCGGGAATGGTAGGAGCAGTTGGGGCAGACCTTCAGCCCGGCGTTAAACTCCTCCATAAAGACGACATTGCCGCAGCGGGGGCACTTAAACAGCAGGTTTTTCGGGATTTTGGCGCGGGAGTCCTTTCCTGCGGACTCCTCCTTATCCTTCCCGCCGTCTTCCATACGCGAGCGGACAACCTTCCAAAGATCTTCCAGCATTTTCGATACCCATGCGGCCGAAAGCGGCTTTCAGCTTGAAAGCGCCCGGCAAGATGCATTTTTCCCTTTCTGTGGCAATTTTGCGCTTACTTGGTCAGCCGCCCGAGGTTGCGTCCCAAAAAGCCGATATCGTAGTTTCCCGCCTCAACATCCGGGTCACGAAGTAATTTTAACTGAAAATCGATGTTCGTGTCAACCCCTTCCACCAGAAATTCCGCCAGCGCCCAGTTCATTTTTTTCATCGCCTCTTCCCTGGTGGGGGCATAGGCGATCAGCTTGGCGATCATCGAATCGTAGTAAGGGGTGATTTCATAACCGGAATAAACCGCCGTATCAATCCGGATGCCCGGTCCTCCGGGCATATGAAGGGCGGTGACCACCCCGGGAGAGGGGCGGAAACCAGCAGCGGGGT
>CALXHB010000178.1 GCA_944387995.1 uncultured Clostridia bacterium
CCTCCTCTTTGAAACGGGGATGGGGGAAAGGCTTGCGGAGATCGGCGTGGGAATCGGAGCGGACGTTCCCTTCTGTCTAAAGGGCGGCACCGCCCGGGTCGGGGGCATCGGCGAAGAAATCCAGCCGCTTCCCTTTTTCGGAGCGGGGTATTACCTCGTTATCAAACCCCCCTTCGGCATTTCGACCCCGGCGGCCTTCGGGGCCTTTGACCGGCTGACGGATTTCCGCCGGCCGGACACCATGGGGCTAATCGCTGCCATTAAGCGGCGGGAAACGGAAAAATTTCAGACCCTTTCGGCCAACGTTCTGGAAGCCGCCGCCGCCCGCCCCGAAATCGGGACAATTGCCGAGGCGCTCCGATCTGCCGGGTCTCCTTTTGCCCAGATGTC
Organism: uncultured Clostridia bacterium; assembly: GCA_944387995.1. Lineage (GTDB taxonomy): Bacteria > Bacillota > Clostridia > Oscillospirales > Ruminococcaceae > Faecivivens. The sequence continues at coordinate 391 of CALXHB010000178.1, forward strand.
CGGTTCCGGCAGCGCCGTTTTCGGCTTTTTCCCCACTAGGGAGGCTGCTTCTGCCGCCAAAGAGGCGGTGGCCGCCTATGGGGAACTGTTCCTCTGTCGGCCGGTGGAGCAGGGGGTTGCAGTCGAAACCGCCTTTTAACGGTTTTCTGCATTTTTGTATAAATCTGGAAAAAAAGACCATCCTTTTGGTATCAACGGGTGTAGCTGTCAGAAAGACAGCTCCCTGGACAACCGGAAAGGATGGTCTATTTATGTTTGCAAAACTGAACCGGTGGGAAATCCGCCGCCGTTTATATAAGGTGATTCCGATTGTGACGGGACTGCTGGTGATGGCCGGGTGCTGTCTTGTGCTAAGCATCTTTGCCGGGGAGGAAAGTTTTTTCTCCGGTTGTCAGGCGGTGTACAGCGATACCCTCCGGCTGCATATCCGGGCGGCCTCCGACTCCGAAGCCGACCAGCAGCGGAAACTGCTGGTCCGGGACGCATTGGTCCAGGAAACGGCCCGGCTGACCGAAGGAGCTTCCGATAAGGCAGACGCCGAAGCGATTCTCGGGGAGAATTTGGAACAGCTGCGGCAGACCGCTATCCGGACGCTGCAAGCCGCCGGGAGCGACGACCCGGTGTCGGTGTCCCTTTCGCCCGCCTACTTTAACACCCGCCAGTATCAGACGACCGCCGGCGACCTGACCCTGCCTGCCGGGGAATACGACGCCCTGGTGGTGACGATTGGGGAAGGGGAGGGGCATAACTGGTGGTGCGTCCTGTACCCCTCCCTCTGCCTGCCGGCGGCGACAGAGGACGCCCTTGCCTTGTACTCGGAGGAAGAACAGGCGGTGGTGACCGAAGGGTATACCCTTCGGTTCTGGGTGGTAGAGATGCTGGAACGGCTGGCTGCCTGGGCGTCGGGGGAGGAGATGGCCGTGCGGTGAAACTGCCAAAGGGGAGGGAAAAGTTTCGTCCATCTTTCCAGTTGTAACCCGTTGGAGCATATGCTATAATAATAATGAAAATGTATGCTGGGCGGGGCCTGGTGTACGAGCCCCAGCCTTTTGCCCTCTTCTCCGGGTAAAAGGCTGGCGGTTTATGGGAACGCGGCGGCTTAAGACGGAGAAGGGGCTTAAAACACAGGCCGCGGGAAAGGACTATACATATGGCTTCAAGACTGATTCTGCTGGAAGGGGTGCCTTGTACCGGTAAGACCTCCACCGCCCGTTTTGTCTCCTCTCAGGTCCGCGGGTGGCATCCGGATGTGCGGCTGTACACCGAGGAGGCGCTTTGGCATCCCGCCGATCTTGTCAACTACTCCTTCCTGACGCCGGAGCAGTACCGGGAATTTTCCGAGGACGACCGGGTTTTACTGCCGGTGGAGCCCACCGAAAATCCCGAGGGGTATCTGGTTTACACCGCCGATCTGTACGATGAACTGCGGGAGAAACTGGAGACCTTTAAGCTGTACGGATGTCAGCCCTGGGAGGTGGAGCGTCCGCTGATGCTGGAGCGCTGGCGGCAGTTTGTCCGCAAGGCGATGGACGAGGACGCCATTTACATCTTCGACGGGGTATTTTTCGAGCGCCCGATCTGCGAGATGATGATGTGGTTTGACCTTAAGCGGGACGAGATTGAGAGCTTTATGAAAGAGCTGGCGGAGATTGTGCGGCCGCTGGAGCCGTTTATCATCTACCTGGAAAGCGACCAGATCGAGGCCCGGGTGCGGAAGGTGTCCGCCGAGCGGGATTACGAATGGCTGGAAGATTTCATCGCCTACCACACCGGCCAGGGGTACGGGGAACAGGATATGGAAGGATGTATCGCGGCGCTGGAAGCCCGGCAGGGGCTGGAACTGGGGCTGCTGCAAAAACTTTCGATTGCCCACCTGATTATCCAGAACCCCTTTGAGGACTGGGTCGAGTCCAATAACATCATCCGCCTCCGCCTGCGGGAGTATCTGGGCGGCAAGGTCACCGTTGGATAAAGGTACATAGGTCGCTACGTAACATTCGGCGCTGACTCGATAGTCTCCAGATCACGGGGGTTCATCAAGAGTTTAGGGTCGACCCCTTTTTAAAGGGGTCGCGGGAGTGCAGAGGGCAGAGCCCTTTGCCTTGCACGGATTTTCCAGAATCTAACCACTTTTCACGGTTGTGGACGGTTCCGATATACCTGTC
>CALXHB010000179.1 GCA_944387995.1 uncultured Clostridia bacterium
ATTATATCAAAATTCTTGCTATTCCACAAACATTTCTTGACACAATCGCCGGTTCCGTCTGGATTGTGCTTTTCCTTTCTTCTTTTGATTACATCTACTTAGCCATAAGCTGTTTGAAGTTTTGATGGCGTTTAAAGAGCAGGATGCCAACGGAAATGGCGACCCGAACGATGAGATTCCCTTTAGTATGCACGGGAATACAGCCGCGGCTCTGGATGCAAACTCCTACGGCATGAATTTCCTTCTGAATTCCTGCGGCATTCACAGTTCGAACTATGTTTAGGTGGACGATGGGGTAGTATCATTTGCTCCCACCAGAGACGAATACCGAGATTTCCTGGAATACGCCCATAAACTGTATGAAAATGGGCTGATAGACCCCGATGGATTTGTTCAGCAGGCAGCGGATTTCCTGGCCAAGGGAGCCGCGGGAAGATTGGGCTCTTTTGGACATCACTCTTATTTGGACATTGTAGTTGGGGCCGACAAGATGGATCAGTACACCATGATGCTTCCGATGCAGGATAAAAACGGCAACATCACCGTTACAGGCCGGAATATAGACGGAGACTGGTTCTACGATTACTACAAGATCTCCGCCACAAGCGAGATTCCCGAGGTTGCAATCCGATTGTACGATTATGTCAACAGTTCGGAAGAGATTGTCACCTTGTGGTCTTGGGGACCGGAGGGCAAGGTTTATACCGTGAATGACGATGGCATTAAAGTCCGTGTAACGGAATTTACCGATGGCATTACCAACTTTGCCCAGGCCAGACAAACTTACGGTGCTGGAATGTCCGGCTTCTGGATTTATCCGAAGTCGATGTACAGCAGCTGGGAGATGCAGCCTCGAGATCAGCTGATGGAAGACTTTGAGGAGCTCTATACCCCTTATCTCTGTGAGACGATGCCTTTGGACCAGGATAAACAGGAGGTTGTCGATCGCCGGGCGGAACTGTTTACTGAAATTAACACCTACATCCAGAACTTTACCGCAGAGTCGATTATGCAGGGTGTCACCGACAGTTCCTGGCAGGAACATCTAAGTGCCTGTGAAAAGTTGGACGTTGCCACCTATACCCAGGATTATCAGAACTTCTACGATGAAAAATCCATCGCGGAATAAGTCTTCGTAAGCTTGTTTCTAACCCATGAGCCAATCTGTCGGAGAAAGCCGGCGGATTGGCTCTTCTTTCCCAGTAGTCAGGAGGATGAACAATGGCTGATATTTTATATTCTGAACTGGAACATAACCCGTCTTTGACGGGCCTTGCCGAAATGGTTCCCGATATCTCTTATTCTACCCAGTATCCAGAGTTGAAAATGACGATGCTTAAACCGCAGTCTATTCGTGTGGCAAAAGACGGCCAGCGTTTTCCCGCCATTCTTTTTATTCAGGGCAGAGGCTGGACCAATCCGTATATCTATTATGAGCTTCCTCAACTTTGCCATTTTGCTCAGCAGGGTTATATCATGGCCGCTGTTACCCATCATTCCTCTGTTGACGGTTATCGGGCCTCCGCCATCTTTTCAGAGGTAAAAACAGCCATTCGGTTTTTGCGGGAAAAGGCGGAGCAATTTTGTATTGACCCGGAGAGAATTGGAATCTGGGGCAGTTCTTCCGGCGGAAATTTTGCCCTACTGGCGGGACTGACCGCTGATTGTCCTGCCTACCGGACGGCGGAGTATCCGGAACAGTCCGATGGGGTTCAGACGGTGATTGACTGTTTTGGGGCCGCGGAGGTAACCGATAGTTTGCATCAAAGATGGCTTAAGGCAAAGGAGGACCCGACGGATTTGGAGGGGAAGAGGCGTTACTTTGGCTTGTTGGGGGAGAGCGAGGAAGAACAGTGGAAGAATCTTGCGTTGATTAATCCGATTGAGATGATAGAAGATAAACCTTATCCGCCTTTTTTGATTATGCACGGGGACGCGGATTCCACAATACCGTATGAACAAAGTAAACGAATGGCCCATAAATTGCATGAACATCGTGTCCCGGTGGAGTTGGTTCGGGTCAAGGGCGCGGAACACGAACGAGACTTTTGGAGTCCCGCAGTGTTTGCCCATATACTGGATTTTATCCGTAAAACTTTATAAATCATTTTCATTCAATCAAAGGACCTTTCAGCCTGTTTTATGTTGAAAGGTCCTTTTTTACAGCTGAATCCATTTTGATAGGGAAAAGATGAGCTTTTCCTTTACAACCTTCCCTAAAATTATCCTTTCTGTCTGTCAGCCAAAAGTCCCATTTCGAAAATTGCACAATTTGCGACTTTTTTTAATTCTTTTTCTTTTGATAGCACCAATTTGCCTGTTTTCATACACTTATAATATAGAAAGTAACGTTACAGTATGGGAAGCTGGGCTAAACGGTTGACTTCCGACAGGTTTTGCAGAAAAGGAGGATTTTACAATGAAAAAAGCTATGAAAAAAACGGTAGCCTGTATGATGGCGGCGGCAGTTTCGCTGACCTCTGCGGTCAGTTTGCCGGCCAATGGGTTCATTGACATCGGGGTTCACGCTTCGGTTATTTCCGGTTCGGGACAGGACGAACAGTTTACCGGGAAATGGTTCTATGATTCTGACACCAAAACCCTGACCCTCAGCGCAAAGATGTACATTCAGAATGTGGAAAACGTCCCCTGGAAACAGTTTGAAGGGGATATTGAAACCATCGTTTTCGCGACTGATCTTGAAATCGCCGGTAACCAGAGCAATACCATCATCTATTTCTGTCACACGGCCGATTATCTTCGGGGTTCCCATCCGGATGGATTTTCGTGGGAATACGCGGTCGCCACCCAGAAGTTGACTTTGTCCGGCAAGGGTGTTTGGCCGACGGTCAATTCCTATACCGATTGGGCCCCTTGGACGCTGATTGAGTATTACAGCTGGCCAAAAGAGATGATGATTGAAGACGGGATTACCAGCATCCCTCATCCGATTTTGGTTTGCGATACCCTGAAACTGGGGAAGGACGTTCAGCTCACCCGCATCAACACCAATCGGTATATCACCACCGCTTATGTGGTGGATGAGAAGAACCCTTATTATTCGACCTATCAAAACTGCCTTTACAGCAAGGACTTTACCACCCTTTATTCGGTACCGGGGACAGCGGAGCCCGCTTTTCACCCGTCCCTGAAGACCTTGGCCCCCTTCTGCATGGTGGAAAAGACCGGTAAAACGCTGGTGCTGCCGTGGGGGGTTCAATCCATTGAATGTACCACCTTGCAGGACCCGGTGGTCCTGCCGGATACCGTTACCCAGCTGGCAGAAGGGAACCACTACATCGGTTCTCAAAACTGTGCGGCGCTGGTCCAATATCAAAAGGATATGACCAGTGAATCTTTCGGCAGCGTTACTCTGACCGACATCTCCCAGTATTATAACCTGATGCCCAATTCCTTTAAAACCTGGGGAGGGAAGACCTACTACTTTGACGCCAATTGCAAAATGGTAACCGGCACTCAGACGATCAATGGGAAAACCTATACCTTTGATGAAAACGGTGTTTTGCAGGGTGAACCTCCCAAACAGGATGCGGAAGATCCCGCCGCCGGTCAGGCGGGTTTTGTCAGCGAAAACGGGCAAACCTACTTTTATCAGGATGGCAAGAAGGCCACAGGTCTCCAGTACATTGACGGCAAAGCCTACTACTTCGGTACCGACGGTATTATGCAGAAATCCAAATGGGTACAGGCCGGCAACAGTTGGTACTATCTCAATGACTACGGAGCAGGAGCTGTCAATTGCTGGAGGATGAAGGATGGAAAGTATGTCTATCTCGGTTCCGACGGAAAGATGAAAACCAACAGCTGGATTCAGGATTATGGCATCTGGTATTATGTCAAGGCGGACGGTACCCGCTACGAATCCAGCTGGGCGAAAATCGGCGGAGTCTGGTACTGGTTTGGCGGTTCCGGCAAGATGGCCGAAAGCCAGTGGCTCAAACTGGCCGATGGACATTGGTACTATTTCCATGCTTCTGGCGCTATGGCTTCGGGGCAGTGGGTCAAAACCAGCGGTAAATGGTATTATTGCCTGGGGTCCGGCGAAATGGCGGCAAACCGCTGGGTACAGACCGGCGGGCTGTGGTATTATCTTGGCTTGGATGGCGTGATGCTGACCAATACCAGAACGCCGGATGGCTACTGGGTGAACAGCGAAGGGGTTTGGAGGCAGTAAGTCGGAAAGGAGAGCCGGACGGCATGGCCGAGGGAAATTTCTATCTGTCAAATAAAGGAGCAAAACGATGAAAAGGTTAAAAAGAATCCTCATTGGATTGGCCTGCTTCAGCCTGTTGGCGGCTCTTTCTTGTACGACGGCCGGGGCCGGACAGGTATCCGGTAAAATTGGAGATGACTTTAACTGGAAATTTGAGCCAATGTCTGGAACGCTGACGATATCCGGAGAAGGGGACATGCCGGCTTCGGCGGCTTTCTATCCGGTGGAAAAATATTGGTCTGATTATCAGGAGGAGATTTGTCACCTCGTCTATGGGGAAGGGTTGACGAATGTCGATCGGGTAGAGAGCGGCCTTCCGACCGATGTCCACGGAAAGGATTGGCAGTATACAACGGCAGTTTACGATCTGTCCCACCTTGAAACGGTCACGGCGAAAAATGATGAAGGTTTCAGCTGGCAGTTGGATTTTACCACCAGTACGCTGACCATCGGTCCCGGCGAAGATAAAACTGAGCTCCTCTCCTTGACCAATCTTTCTACTCCGCCAGCACATCTGGTGCTGGCGGATGGGGTGGTTATCCCGCCCACACTGGACGGAGCGGGGTATTGCTGGGCATCCATTACCCTTGGAAAAAGCGTATGGACCGTTGATGAAAGATGGCAATCCGACGTTTATATCGTAGACGGTGGAAACCCCCATTTGGCCGCTTGGAACGGGGATCTGTATTCCAGGAATTTATCGGTTCTCTATAAATCCTGCGGCCAAACCGGCACTATCCAGGCACCGGCTGCATTGCGGGAGATTAGCGCTTTTGCCTTTGGTGATACGGCGAGCGACGACCCGGTGACAGTCGTTATACCGGAAGGGGTTACGACTCTCGCAAGCGACGCCTTGGTCAACTTCGGCTGGAACACCACCTTTGTTTTTCCGGACAGTCTGACCACAATCGAGGACAACTGCCTTCGGCTTCCGAAGGAAAGCGCCTGCACCCTGATTTACAGTAAACAAAACACCGCTCTTAAAACGGTTCAAACCGGGGAAGTGGCTCGCAGAGTGCTGGATTCGGTGGACGGGTTTTACGAACAAGCAGATCACTCTAATCCCTTAACCGACGGATTTTACACAGACCTTTCGGTTGGCGGCGGGTCTACCTATTATTATCAGGATGGCAAGCCGGTAACCGGGCTGCGTTACATAGACGGCAAGGCGTACGTCTTTGACCAGGGCGGCGTGATGCTGAAAAGTGGCTGGGCGCAGGCAGAGGGAAACTGGTATTACTTAAACGACTATGGAGCCGGGGCTGTTAAATGCTGGCGGTTGGGAGAGGACAACCAGTATCGTTACCTCAAAGAAAATGGCAAGATGGCCCGTAACGAGTGGATTGAGGATTATCACAAATGGTATTATCTGGACGGAAAGGGCTGCAAAACCACCGGTCGTTTTGAGATAAATGGCAAACTGTATACCTTTGATGAAAACGGCGTGCTGGTTTCAGGCACCCCATAAACTGGCCATTGCATTCCTTTATAATTGCAAACAACTCAGAGAAGGGATACGTATGAATCTTTCGGTTATTCATCATCTGGCCATTATCGTCTCCGATTACCCCAGGTCAAAGGACTTTTATGTCAACAAACTGGGCTTTTCGGTCATACGGGAGAACTTCCGACCGGAGAAAAACGACTGGAAGTTGGACCTGCGGGTGAACGACACCACCGAGCTGGAGATATTTGGGGTGTCAAACCCGCCCAAACGGGTCACCCACCCGGAGGCGGCCGGATTGCGCCACCTGGCTTTCCAAACCGACGACATCGAGGCTGTGGCGGCAGAGTTGCGGGAAAAGGGAATTGAGGTGGAACCCATCCGGGTGGACCCGTTTACCGGAACTCGTTTTACCTTTTTTGCCGACCCCGACGGACTACCGCTGGAATTGCATGAGTAAATAGAATGGTAAAGACCAAATATTTGTAAGCGGATGGAATCGTTAACTTTTAAGTTCACTTACAGAGTTTCCCCCCTGTTAAAGCAATTTATAACAATTTGCAATTATTGTAGATTGGGTAAAATGATAAAAAATCATCTTTTTATTATGAAATTAATGCCAAATTTTATGGGAAATA
>CALXHB010000180.1 GCA_944387995.1 uncultured Clostridia bacterium
AGGCCCCTGGACCCCATGTCCGACGCGGCGTGTCTGCCCCGCCCCAAAGCCGGCGGACCGTTCGACAAGCTCACGGTCTTCCCACAGACCTGGACGCTCGGAGCGTGCGGCTGAAAGCCGCGATGCCTATATCTTCATCAAATAGGAAAGGGTTTCGCTGCCCTTAAGGCAGCGCCCAAGGGTTCCCCTTGGATGGACCAGGCTCCGCGCCTGGATGCGCCAGGACCCTAGCGGGCCCTGGACCCCATATTCGACGCGGCGTGTCTGTCCCGCCCCAAAGCCGGCGGACCGTTCGACAAGCTCACGGTCTTCCCACAGACCTGGACGCTCGGAGCGTGCGGCGGGTAAACCGGAACGTTTCGGAAAATAGGGAATTCCGAAGCGTTGAGCTCGATTAACTCACGGCGTTAAGGAAGGGTACAACCTGGGAAAAAGCGCGGTTTCAAGCTTTAGCTTGAAATGCCGGCCATTTGGGCCGGCCGGCAAGCGGTTTTTCCGGCATCGCGGCTTACAGCCGCATGCCTATGGCCGCGTCGGACAAGAAAAATTTCGCTAGGCCTTTTTCAAAGGCCGAGAAAAAAAGGAGAGTGTATTATGTCTAAACTGAAAATTGCCATTGTTGGCACCGGGAGCATCTCCCATTCCCACCTGCACGCCTACAACCTGAACCCGGACGTGGAAGTTTATGCCCTCTGCGATATCAACGAAGAGCGGGTCAAGATGATGGGGGAGAAGTACGGCGTCAAACGGCTGTACACCGATGAAGCCACCATGCTGCGGGAGCTGCCGGAGATTGACGCGGTCAGCATCTGCACCTGGAATTCCCAGCACGCCCCCTGCACCATCATGGCGCTGAACGCCGGCAAGAACGTCCTCTGCGAAAAGCCGATGGCCACCTGCGCCGCCGACGCCATCAAGATGAAAGAAGCGGCCGAGAAAAACGGCAAGCTCCTGATGGTCGGCTTTGTCAGACGGTACGGCAACGATGCCAAAATCCTCAAAGACTACATCGACGGCGGCTACTTTGGCGAGATCTATTACGGCAAGGCCACCTACCTCCGCCGCAACGGTTCTCCCGGGGGATGGTTCGGCGATAAGTCCCGCTCCGGCGGCGGCCCGCTGATCGACCTGGGCGTCCATGTCATCGACCTGACCCGTTACCTGATGGGCAACCCCCTGCCGGTTTCGGTTTACGGCGCCACCTTCCATAAACTGGCCAACCGCCCGGCGGTCAAAGACGTCCGCAAGGGCTACGCTTCCTCCGAGGGCGGCCCCGAAATCTTCGACGTCGAAGACCTGGCCACCGCGATGATTCGGTACGACAACGGGGCGGTTGTCTCGATTGAGGCGGCCTTCTCCCTGAACATCAAAGAGGACGAGGGCAAAATCCAGCTGTTCGGCACCCGCGCCGGCGCGAAACTGGACCCCAGCCTGGAGATGTACACCGAGCTCAACGGCTACATGTCCAACGTCACTCTCGACACCGCCACCGCTCTGGACTTTGACGGGCTGTTTGAAGGGGAGATCGACCACTTTGTCGACTGCATCCGGGGCCGCGCAGACCGCTGCATCTCCCCCGCTGAGGACGGCATCACCCTGATGAAGATTCTCGACGGCATCTATGAGTCCGCCGCCACCGGCCACGAAGTGCTGCTGAAATAAGGGCGCAATGCTTTTAACGAAATGGTATAATCGGCGCTGACACCAAAGTCACCAACGGATGGGGGCAGATTAGGAGTTTAGGATCGACCCCTTTTTAAAGGGGGCGCAGGAGTGCAGAGGGCAGCGCCCTTTGCCAGGTGCTAATCCATAATGAAAGCAAATCTTTCACAGCTGCTGCCTCCAAAGGTTACCTGTCGCGCAGCGACCATTCAGTACCAGAAAAATTGCTTCCATAAATTAAGCCAGTTCTCCTTTTGGGGAGGACTGGCTTTTCTAAAAAGCGGGGCTTTTAGGCGTCCCGCATATTGGGCCAAACCCATTCGATGAACCCGTCGGGGTACTGGTCGTCTAAAAAGGTCCCGATGGCGGACGGCGCGGCGGTGCCGCTTTGCCGTTCCACATACCGTCCGATGGCCAGGCCGGAGAGCAGGATGTCGATAATCATCAGCACCGACAGCACCCAGGTCAGAATCGTCCCAGTCAGCCGGGGGATTCGTTCGATCGCGCCGCTGATGGCGGGGTAGAGGATTTTAATCCAGACCACCGACAAAAGCCCCCAGAAGAACATGAACAGCAGGTTGGTGCGGCCGCCGATGTTGAGGGGCATGTCGCTGTAATCCCAGAAGACCTGGCCGAAGACCAGTTCGGTGAAGACGCTGGCCATATACTCATAGGTGCCCCCCAGTAAAAAACCGCCGAGGAAGACATACCGGTCGTTTTTCTTGGCTAGGGGGGTGAGCACCACTGTCAGCAGCACCGCCCCGATCCCCCAGACCACTGAAAAGGGGCCGTATAGCACGCTGGAACGGCTCATCCAGATGCCGGACACCAGCCGCACCCAGACCGTTTCGATCAGGTCCCCCAGCAGGGCGCAGATGAGGAAAACCCAGATCAGTTTGACAAAGGAGACCCCTTCGGCGAACCGCTTTTTACTTCCCTCGCCGGTGACATCCAGCACCGGGGGATAGGCGTTTTGCAGCCGGAGGTGGATGT
>CALXHB010000181.1 GCA_944387995.1 uncultured Clostridia bacterium
GGGGTGTACTGGTTCATCAGGCTGTAATAGACCCGGTTGTCGAACCGGGAGAAGAGGGCCTGCATCGCGGCTTTCGAGTCGGAGAGATGGCCCGGCAGCGAGAGGTGGCGGATGATGACCCCTTTGACCATCATCCCGTCCTCGTCAAAGACCGGTTCCCCGGCTTGCCGGACCATTTCGGTGAGGGCCGCCAGGGCGATTTCCCCGTAATGAGGGGCGGAAGAGTAGGTCTGGGCGAGGGTGTCGTCCATATACTTAAAGTCCGGCAGCCAGACGTCCACCACCCCTTCCAGTAATCGGAGGATCTCCACCCGCTCGTAGCCGGAGGTGTTGTAGACCACCGGCAGATGAAGCCCCTTTTCCCGGGCGAGGGAGAGGGCAGTGACAATCTGGGGGATGTAATGGGTGGGGGTGACGAGGTTGATGTTGTGGGCGCCCCGGCCCTGTTGCTCCAAAAAGATGTCCGAAAGCCTTTCGATCGAGATGACCGCCCCGGCCTCGCCGCCCCGGATTTCCCGGTTCTGGCAGAAGCCGCACCGGAGGGTGCAGTAGGAGAAAAAGACCGTTCCGCTGCCCCTTTCCCCCGAGATGCAGGGTTCCTCCCAGGCGTGGAGGGCGGCGCGGGCCACCTTGACCCCCTCTCCCGCAGCGCCGCAAAACCCGGTTTTCCCCGACAGCCGGTCCACCCCGCACATCCGGGGGCAGAGGGTGCAGTGGCGGAGCAGATCTTTCCATTTTTCTTCCATAGTTTCTCCTTTCCGCCGCCGCACCATTTGGCCGGACGGCGCATAATCTGGGATAAGCCGGAAACGGTTTCCAACATATTTTTTTCGGATAAAGGCGGGATTCCCGTTGAACAGAAGATGCACACCCAAAAAAGTCCTGCTGGCCGGAGGCGACCGGCGGGCGTTTCTGTTGTCCCGGCTGCTGGCGAAGCGGCCGGAGTTTTTGGTTTACACCCTAAAGCTGGGGGAGACGGGGCTGCCGTCACCGGAAAAGGGGTTTCAGGCCGACGTCCTGATTCTGCCGATACCGGTGACAGCCGACGGCCTCCATCTAAAGCTCTCCCCGGAGGAGAAGGAGCCCCTTTCGATCTCCGAGGCCTTGGACTATTGCAGGCCGGGAGGAAGGGTTTATGGGGGACTGCCCCCGGTGGGGAAGGGGGTTCCCGATCTCTGCCGGGAAAGGGGGCTCACCTTCACCGACTTTCTCGCAGGGGAAGGGTTTACCCTGAAAAACGCCGAAGCCACCGCCGAAATCGCCCTGGCCCTGGCGGTGCTGGCACTGCCGGAGGTTTTTACCGAAACCCGGGCGGTGGTTTTAGGGGGCGGGCGGATTGCCAAAGGGCTGGTGAAGCGGCTCACCAGCCTGGGGGCCTCCTGCGTTTTGGCGGCCCGGAAGGAGGAGCAGCGGCGGGAGGCGGAGCGGCTGGGAGCCCGGGCGGTGACGCTGGAGCAGCTAACCCCTCTGCTGCCGGAAGCCGATGTCCTCTTCAACACCATCCCCGCCCCGGTGGTGACCGGGGAGATGGCCCGGCAGATTCCCCCCGAGGCCCTGATCTATGAACTGGCATCGGCTCCCGGGGGCTTTACCCCGGAGGCCATGGAAATCCGGAAGGTGATGCCCGCCCTGTCGCTGCCGGGGCGGTATGCGCCCCGTTCCTGCGCCAATTGGCTGAAGGATGAGATTTTGCAGCATGAAACTTGACCCAAGGAGGGATTCTGATGTCCAAAAACCCGTGCCGGCTGGCGTTTTGCATGACCGGGTCCTTTTGCACCTTTGAAGACGCCTTCCGGCAGATGGAGCGGCTGGTCTCGCTGGGGTACGAGATCATCCCGGTCTTTTCCTTCAACGCCTCCGCCCTCGACACCCGGTTCGGCAAGGCGGAAGACCACATCGCCCGGGCCCGGCATATCTCCGGCCATGAACCGATTCTGACCATCCAGGACGCCGAGCCGCTGGGTCCCAAAGACATGACCGACATCCTGCTGGTCTGTCCCTGCACCGGCAACACCCTGGCAAAACTGGCCCTGTCGATTACCGACACCCCTGTGACGATGGCGGTTAAAAGCCATCTCCGGGTGGAAAAACCGGTGGTCCTCTGTCCCGCGACCAACGACGCCCTCAGAGGAAGCGCCAAGAATATCGGCGCGCTGTTAAACATCAAAAACTGCTTTTTCGTGCCCTTTAAGCAGGATAACCCCAAGAAGAAACCGGCTTCGCTGGTGGCGGACTTTGAATGTGTGCCCCAGGCGCTGGAAGCGGCCCTCCACGGGAGCCAGCTCCAGCCGGTGCTGGTGTAATCGGATGGGCGCCTCTGGAAACAGGGGCGTCTTTTTTATTATAGCATATTTTTCCCTAAACCGCCATACGTCCAATATACGCACATAATCGGAAGGATAACAGATATAATTTTGTATAATATGCTTGCAAACGGACGGAAAATCCTTTATACTAAAAATGAAGGGGGGAAGCAAAATGAAACGGATGATGGTTGGGTTTATTTTACTTTTTGCACTCCTTCTGACATCCTGTGGGGAAAAAGAACGGTATCAATATACTGCCGAGGATCGTCCAATACCATATTCGAACCTAAATGCCAGCCGTTTTGCTCCGCCTGGTATGGAAGTGAATGTTGGGATGGCCGATGTGATTGCACAGCTGGAAATTACGTCCGGACAAGTTGTGCAGGAGATGACGTTGCCCCATGGCGTACCCTATACAGCTTGCTATTATGAGGCGCAGGTGGAAGAGGTCTGGTATGGGGAACCGGTCGATGAAGATATAGAGCTTTGGTTTATGGGGACAGGTACCATCCTGCATCCCAATGATCGGCTTGTGGCTTATCTCTCTCTGGCACAGCAAAATCATTATGTTACAGTGGACGGGGCGTACAGTGTCTTTATCCTGAACCCGCCGGACGACGGCCTCTTCCCCTTTGCGATGATTGCAGAGTTTAAGGAGATGGAAGGGGAAGACGTGCAGGTCCTCAAAGACGCCACCGACTCTGTCCTTGCGAAAATTGAAAGCGGGAAGGAAGTCGTACCCGCATTTCTCTATGGCGCCATCGCGGAAGAATAAGTTAGGCTAGCTATTCTATATTTTGATAAATTGAGGATACTATGAAGAAACGAACATCGCTTTTTGTACTATTGGGTGCTGCAATACTCTTTACTTCTTGTTTGCAGCAAGAAAGTATGACGACTGATCGATACACCTATGATATTGAAGATCGGCCTAGAATGGCGGCTAATTCTGCAAGTGTGAGCTACTTTAGCGATCATGATATGGAAACCAATGTTGGCATGGCGGATGTAATTGCCCAAGTAGAAATCACGTCTGATCAACATATAGCAGATTTTACTTTACCCAGTGGATATTCATATACCGCCTGTTACTATGAAGCGCATGTTGAGGAATTATGGTATGGCCAAGTCATGGATGAAGAGATTGAAATCTGGTTTATGGATACAGGATGTATATTACATAAGAATGACAAGATGGTTGTTTATGTTTCTTACCAGGAACCAGATATGTATGTTCCAGTAGATGGGGAATACAGCGTATTTATTCTAAATCCGCCAGATGATTTGGTTTTCCCTTTTGGTATGGATTATGCCTATACAGATATTGAGGGAAATGGCATACAGACCCTCAAAGATGCCACCGATTCTGTCCTTGCGAAAATTGAAAGTGGGGAGGAAGTCGTACCCGAATTTCTCTATGGTGCTGTCGCAGAAGAATATCTGCCGGAAACCGCCGCTGAATAACCGACCCCCCGCCTCCAACCGGAAGCGGGGGTTTTTCTGGTTATTCCATCTGCTGCAGCGTCTCGATAAAGGCGGGCGGGTTGATAATCCGAAAGCCGTCTTCCCGGAGATAGGCGGTGTCCATCAGACAGGCGAGCATCTCCTCTCCGGTCATCTCCGGCCGCAGCTGGAAACCCATCGCCAGTACCCCAGCGGCGTAGGGAACCGACCAGCTGAGCCCGCCGTTTCCATTGTAGGTGTAAGAGGGCTCGTTTTGCAGGTACTGTTCGGCCACGGTGCGGGAAGAAGAGGGCACAAAGAGATCGTCGGATGGAATCATTCTGCCTTCTCCGGTATCCTTAAACCCCACCTTTACCAGGGTAAGATCGTCTGGGTCTTCTATCGAGTAATAACAGGGGGAAATGACCCCGTGTTCGCTGGTGCAGTCCAAAACGACTATTCCGTTTTCCTCCGCCCGTTCCACCATGGGAAGCCAGCTTTCTTCGTTTGTAAACAGCTGACCGTCTGAGGGGGCCGCTGAAACCGAAACAACACGGATTTTCTCCTCCTCCGGCAGCGTCTCATTCCGTTCGATGATCCATTGAAGGGCGTCGGTGAAATACTGGGCGTTCCCCTGCCAGCTGGGAACGGCTCCATAGTAGACCTTTGCCCCCGGCGCGGTGCCGATGGTTTCGCCGGCCAGCAGGCTGGTGACGGCCGGGCCGTGCATCGAGAAGGAGGAATCGGTGTCAAAATCCCGGTATTCCAGGATTTTCCCCTCAAATTCCGGATGGGTCTGATACATCGGCTGGTCGATAATCGCGACGGTGACCCCTTCGCCGGTGATGCCTTCTTCATGGAGCTGCCGAACACCGAGGCCGGGGTCCTTGCACCGCTCCAGAAGGTCGGAGGCCCGCTGCTGCCAGTCTTCTGGGAAAATGGTACGGGTGCTGAAGGTGAGGGATTCCAGGAGCGGGTCGATGAGG
>CALXHB010000182.1 GCA_944387995.1 uncultured Clostridia bacterium
CCACCGGGTTTATGGGGAATAACCTCTCCGTTTGGCATGGCGCGCAGTGGATTGGACCGACTGAACTGTCATTGTCGGCTGAGACGCTCCCTGTTTTCCGCCTGCAATTTCAGATGCAGATTGCGGATGGTGGAAGCAGCGCAGGGATTATATTCGGCGCCAATGATCCGCGGCTGACCCGATCAACCCAAAATAACTATCTGATCTGTGGGGAAAACTACATTGCTTATAGGCTTGACGTCAGCCGCATTCCGGCGGTTGTCGCCGTCAGCCGCAAGGGCTACATGCCCGGTGAGGAAGAAGAGCATACGATAGCCGCTATTGCTGTGCCCGAAACGGTGATCCATTTAGAGAACCGCTATCAAAAACATACCTTTGAAATCGTTGTCAGCGGGAATCAGATGGCAGTCATGACCATTGATGGTAATGCCCTGGAAACCGATGAG
Organism: uncultured Clostridia bacterium; assembly: GCA_944387995.1. Lineage (GTDB taxonomy): Bacteria > Bacillota > Clostridia > Oscillospirales > Ruminococcaceae > Faecivivens. Next base: position 447 of record CALXHB010000182.1, read on the forward strand.
TCTGACTCTAATGTTCCTGCTCGCGCAAGGGGTCCACAGTCCAAAACCCATCTGGTACTGAATCCACTTAATCAGGTAATGGATGTGCCCATCTACCCTCGACTGTGCCAAGTCGGTTTTACAACGGCGTCGGACACTGTCGCAACCTTCACCGGTTATACCGTCAGACATTACGGCGGGGAACAAAACGCTGTCTTTGGCGCTCAAATTGGAGCGACCTATCGGATCTTTGATGGACGAGAGGGCCTGACGGTGGAAGGGGATACCATTCATCTGGCGGCCGGCAAGCTCCACTATGCCGATCCTTCCTTTGGCTCCACGCCCATGCTGCGAAAGACCTTTTCCGTAGACAGTAACCTTCTCTCCGCCCGGTTATACGCTGCGGCGCGGGGCATTTATGAAGCAAGCCTCAATGGGGAAAGAGTGGGTCATGAGTTTCTAAAACCTGGAGATATGGATTTTCGCAGACGGATCCTTTATACTGCTACTGATGTGACACAGCTGCTTTCTCCCGGCGAGAATGCCCTTGGGGTTACGCTGGCATCCGGTTGGTATGGGGATCAGACCTCCTACACCATCGAGGGATACAATTTCTATGGAGACCGGCAAGCGTTTCTGGCGGTTTTGGCCCTCCGTTACGCCGATGGGCATACAGAATACATTGTCTCCGACAGCAGCTGGCAGTATTACGGTGAAGGACCGGTGCGTTACGCCGGTAACTTTAACGGCGAGACCTACGACGCCACCCGGGAAGCGGCGGTTTTCGGCTGGGACCGTCCCGGTTTTTCAAATCGTGGATGGACTGCTGTGGCATTAGCCGATTCTAAAGTTTGCGGTGTAGAGCCGCTGATTACGGCAAAGCTGGACCCAGGTGTCCGGCAGGTAGAACAGCGGTGCGCCTCCTTTGTCTCCAGAGAAACCCGCGGTAAAGACGGCAGTACCGTCTATATCTACGACATGGGGGTCAATATGGTCGGTATCCCCCGAATCATCTTCCCGGACTGCCGGGCTGGGCAGAAAGTCACCATCCGGTACGCGGAAATGTTATACCCCCGCTTGGATCCGGCCAATCCCTACTATTATGGCGGATTGGGGGGATTAATCCTCACGGAAAATCTCCGCGGTGCACTGGCTACCGATCATTACGTTATGAAGGGAGAGGCGGAGGAAGTTTTTATGCCGCTTTTTACTTTCCACGGCTATCGTTATCTGGAAATTTCCGGGATTTCACAGCCCATTCCCGCTGAAAATATTCAGGGGCTTGTTCTCAGCTCAGTGGATATAACCGCTCACTATGAATCCTCCGAGCCGCTTGTCAACCAGTTGTTTCAAAATATTCTTCGTTCGACCAGCGGCAACCACCTATCTATCCCCACCGATTGTCCCCAGCGGGATGAGCGGCTGGGGTGGGCGGGCGACGCCAACGTCTACGCGGAGACTGCCACCTATATGGCGGATATGAGGGCTTTTTACAGCAACTACAACCAACTGCAACGGGACGCGCAAGGACCGGATGGCACCTTCCACCTGTTTGTTCCTTCTCTGTCGGATATGGGAAAGGCCTTCGCCCTCGGCTATACCTGGAATGCGGCTGGGATTATGATTCCCTTTGAAACTTGGCTACAATATGCCGACAGCAGAGCCTTAAAGGAAAACTATCCGCACTTTAAACGGCATATCTTCGGGATGATGGAGAAAAAGGCCGAAGGTAGGGAATACCTGACCGGATACGTTGGGATTTTAGGTGATCACCTGGCGGTCGAGCCAACGGATGCTTCCCTCATGGACAACGCCCAATTCTATCGATCGGTTCGCTGTGTACAAAAGGCCGCGGAAATCCTGCATAAACCGGAAGATGCAGCCCTTCTCGCCGCCTACGCAAACGGATTACAGCGAGAATGGAACTCCGTTTTTCTGGACGAAGAACGCCGGACCCAAAGCGCCGCTGGTATCCGTCAGGATACGCAGGCCTCTTACGCACTGCCCTTAATCTGCGGCGTTTTTACCAGGGAGAATGAACCATATGCTCATCGTTACTTAGAAGAGGCCTGCCGCAAAGCCGGTTACACCATGACCACAGGCTTCATGGGCACTGGCCCGCTGCTGCCGGCTTTGAGCAAAGGGGGCGGTAATACCTGTGCCTACCGGCTGTTTGAACAGACCGACTGTCCCTCCTGGCTGTATCCGGTTCTCAACGGCGCCACCTCTGTCTGGGAACGTTGGAACTCTTACACCATCGAAAATGGTTTTGGCGGACAAAACCATATGAATTCCTTCAACCATTATGCTCTGGGGGCAATTGGAAGTTGGATGATGGAATATCAGGCCGGCATCCAGCGAGGTAAACAAGCTGGTTTTCAGGATTTTATCCTTCAGCCGGTGCCAGGCGGCCATTTCCGTTTTCTCAAAGCTTCTTATGATTCTGTACTGGGCACTATTCTTTCCAGCTGGACGGCCAAAGACGGTATACTCACCAGCTACGACGCCGCTGTGCCCGCCAACACCTCGGCCACCCTCTATCTGCCGGTCACCCGGGAGCAGGCGGAGCAGATTCCAGCTATGGAAGGGGCAGCGTATCAGGGAATGGTTAAGCACAACGGTCTGATGGCCGCGGCCTTTAGACTGGTTGCCGGCAGCTATCACTTTATTTTTCCTGGAGCGGAAGACTCTGGACCCGCTGGAATGGATATCGATCAAAGAAAGGAGGATACCTTCCAATGAGTAGCTACACCATTGGGTTGGACATCGGCGGCACCCATATCCGCATCGGTCTGCGGGAATCAGCCGGTATGACCGAACACTTTGAAAAAACAGCCCGTGATCTTATTCTGAACGGGAGAGATTCAGTTGATTCCTTAGCTCGGTTTATTATGGAATATGTTTGGAAGTATAAAGGTGGAAACATGCCGGAAAATATTGTTTTCGGCTTTCCGGCTACGTTGGATGCCGCCCGGCGGACGGTTTTGCAGGCTCCAAACATTCCCGGAATTGACAACCTGTCAGCAGATGCACTGGAAAAGAAGCTGGGAATCAAAGTCTATTTTGAAAAGGATGTAAATCTGTTGCTTCTATGCGATATGGAGGATCTCGGCCTTCCGGACGAAGGAATTACCGCTGGAATTTACATTGGAACCGGTATCGGCAATGCGATTTTCTTAAATGGAGTCCCGTTAGTCGGAAAAAACGGTGCCGCTGGAGAACTGGGCCATATTCCCCGGGGAGAGAACAGCAAGCGGTGCGGCTGTGGAAACTTTGGATGCGCTGAGTGTTTTGGATCGGGGCTCCGGCTACAGGAAATCCGGCGGGAATCTTTTCCCGATACGCCGTTAAACGAACTGTTTGTACGGCACTGGGAAGACCCGATTCTTCAAAGGTTTCTGGATGAGTCAGCCTGTACCGTAGCGGCAGAGGTGAACATTCTGGACCCGGATTGGCTGGTATTGGGAGGTGGGGTATTGAATATGGACGGTTTCCCCTTTGCAGCCTTTCAAGAGAAAATCCTTTTGCATACCCGCAAGCCGTATCCCGCAGCTAACCTGC
>CALXHB010000183.1 GCA_944387995.1 uncultured Clostridia bacterium
AGGCTACGAATTCCAGGTCAGCACCCCCACGCAATGTTCAAGGACATCGACGGCAAGCGCTGCGAGCCGATTGAACGGCTGGTAGTCGACGTACCGGACACCTGCACCGGTGCGGTCATGGAAAAGATGGGCTTCCGCAAAGGCGAGCTCCAGTCGATGGTCCCCCAGGGCAGCCGGGTTAAGATGGAATTTTTAATCCCCGCCCGCGGCCTCTTCGGTTACAAGAATGAATTCCTCACCGACACCAAGGGCGAAGGCGTCATGGCTTCGGTATTTGAATGCTATGCCCCCTACAAGGGCGATATCCCCACCCGGACCACCGGCTCTCTGGTTTCTTACGAAACCGGCGTCGCGGTCGTCTACGGCCTCTACAACGCCCAGGAACGCGGCCAGCTGTTCATCGGGCCTGGCGTTGACGTCTACGAAGGGATGATCGTCGGCCAATCTCCCAAGGCAGAAGACATCGTGGTCAACGTCTGCAAGGAAAAGCACCTGACCAACACCCGTGCGTCCGGTTCGGACGACGCTCTCCGCCTGGTTCCCCCGAAGGAAATGAGCCTGGAGCAGTGCATCGAGTTCATCGCCGACGACGAGCTGATTGAGGTCACCCCCAAGAACCTGCGGATGCGCAAGACCATCCTCGACCGCACCCAGCGGATGAAGGCTTGGGCCGCCAAACGGAAATAATGTCTGAAACGCCGGGATAACCTCCCGGCGTTTGGTTTATCCAGATCGCTATATCTTTCCCGCCTGAAAGGAATGCTTCAACCATGGACAATCTGATCTTCAGCTTAAACGCCACCATGCCGCTCTTTCTGGTGATGGCGGTGGGGTACGTTCTCAAAAAGATGGGGATGCTGACCCCGGCCTTCTCCTCCGCCGCCGAGAAATTCAACTTCAAGGTGACCCTCCCGGCGCTGCTCATCCGGGACCTGTCCGGCATCGACTTTGTCAGCAGCTTCGACCTAAAATTCGTCCTCTACTGCGCCGGGGCCACCACCGGATTCTTCGGGCTCACCTGGCTGGGGGCAAGGCTTCTGATAAAAGAAAAAGAGAGCGTTGGGGCGTTTGTCCAGGCTTCCTGCCGGTCCAGCGCCGCGGTGCTGGGAATCGCCCTCATCCAGAACATGTACGGTACCTCCGGCATGGCGCCGATGATGATTATCGGGGCGGTTCCCCTCTTCAACATCTTCTCGGTGCTGGTGCTGACGCTGGAAAACCCCGCCAACAAAGGGAAAGGCGCCCTGAAGAAGGCATTCTTGGGGATTCTCACCAACCCCATCATCATCGGCATCGTCATCGGCGCCGCCATCTCCCTATCCGGCATCCAGTTCCCCCAGATCGTCACCAAAACCATCGACAACATCGCGGCCATGGCCACGCCGCTGGCACTGATTGTAATCGGAGCTTCCTTCGAGTTTGCAGGAGCTCTCAAAAAGCTGCGGCTGTCGGTGATTGCCTCCTTTCTCAAGCTGGTGGCCATTCCGGCGGTGTTCCTCTTCTTTGCGGCCCTGCTGGGCTTTAAGGACGAAAAGATGGTCGCCATCCTGGTGATGCTCTGCGGCTCGGCCACCCCCAGCTGCTACATCATGGCCAAAAACATGGGCGGCGACGCTGAACTGACCTCCAGCGTGGTGGTCATCACCACCCTGTTCTCCGCCTTCACCCTCACCTTCTGGATCTGGCTGATGCGGACGATGGGGTATGTATAATTCGATATAACCGGTGTCTTTTGGAGTGTTTAGGCTCCCGGAGACGCCGGTTTCTGCGTTTGATAGGGCTTGCCAGAGTTCGAGGCACATTCTCCCCTTCTGCCACATATACTACCCTGAAAGGGGGAAGGCCCATGGGAAGACATTTCGCACTCTGGGCAAGGCGGGCAAAACGGGCGCTTCCCCGCCATCCCGGGCGCATCCTCATTACCGCTCTGCTGACAGCGGGGCTCTGTTTCACCGGAGGACGGCTCCATCGGGCCAGCGAGCTTCTGATGGAATCGGGGGCGATGCGGTGGGGAGGGCTCCTATTAAACCAGTGTGCCGAAGCGGGGATGGAAGCGGCGGGCGGAAACCTCATCCAGGTGGAAAAGGGTCCAGACGGGGAGATTCAGATGGTTTCGGTCGACTCCGACAAGCTCCACGCCCTCCGGGCCGCCGCCATGGAGACGGCGGGAGAGCTGACCGCCTCCGGCAGTTACACCGCTTCGATTCCGCTGGGGAGCCTCTTTTTCGGAGAGTTCTTTTCCGCCGCGGGGCCAGATATTCCGCTGACCTATACCCCCGACGGAGCGGTCACCATCTTCTGTGAAAGCAGTGTCGAGTCCAGCGGCATCAACCAGACCGCCTACCAGGTGGTAATCCGAATGTCCCTCACCGTCACGGCGGTCACTGCCTTCGCCCGGCAGACGGTGACGGTCCCCTACGAGACGGTGGCGGCGGAGCTTTTGGTGGTGGGAGACGTGCCGGTGGTCTACGCCTACGGGGGCGAAATCCGCGAAACACCGTAAATCTTGACAGACAGAGGAAAATATAGGATAATGTTGATATATGCATTTAGGGGATTTCCCCGAAAGGGAGGCATATCTGATGTCCAAAAAACGGGCCTTTCTGAAAATATTGGCTATCCTGGTGATGATCGCCAGCGTCCTGATGCTGGCGCTGACGGTGTTCACCTGCGTCCTGCTTTACAGTTCCAGCGGTAAAACCTTCACCCTCTTCGGTAACCGCTACGCGGCGGTGGAGATGACCGGCGACCCGGGTTATCCCAGGGGAAGCCTCATCCGGCTGCAGCAGGGGTCCATCCCCGAAAACACCCCGGTGGCGGTGGACGCCGGCGGGATTGTCGTCCTGTCGGACAACCGGTTGGATGACGCGGCGGTGGACGGCAAGCCGGTTTCCATCTCCCGGGAACAGATTCTCGGGGCGGTGAATTGGAGCCTGCCGGGAGCCGGATGGCTGCTCTGCTGGGTGCAGACTGGGCTGGGAGCGGCCCTCTGCCTGACGGTGCCGGCGCTGCTAATCTGCGTCTCGGCCGGGGTGCTCATCTATCTGCGGCCCCGGGAGAAGTTCCACCGTGAGAAAGAGGAAGCGGCTGCGAATACCAATCCTGACCCCTTCCCCGACCTGGACTACCGTCTGGGGACCCGGACCCCCTCTTCCCCCGCCGCCGTCAAGACGGTGGTCATCACCCAGACCCGGCCCGCTTCCTCGGCCATCCGCAATCAGAAAGGCGAGGTGCGAATCTACGCCTCGGGACAGGAAACGGTGCTGCCGCTGTCGGTGGGACGGCGGGTGGTCAGCCTCGGCGGCTATCAGATTACCGTCGAAATCTCCCAGACGGGCAGCCGGACCGAGGACATCACCCGAGAACTGCCCGCTCTGCGGCGAAACCGCCCCTCCGGACAGGCCACCGAACCGGATACCAGAGAAATCACCATCATTCGACCCCAGGAAAAATCTTCAGATCAGCAGCCAAATGGTAAAGAATCTGAAGAAAACAAAGACGAGAAGTGAGCTTCCAAATTTAACCATCAGACTTTTACCCCCTTTTTGCAACATTTTGCCACTTTCGTGACACTTATATATTGAAAGTATGCGGCAGGTATGCCGGTTACAGATATGAAGGAGTGAATGAAAAAAGGTGAAACAGCTAAGATTGAGCCGAATGCTGGCTGCCCTCGCCGCCGCGATGATGGCGGCGGCCGCAATGGCGATGCCGGCGGCGGCAGCAGATTCAGAGGCTGATCGGGCCCTGATGGCCCTTAGTGCGGCTGCGACGGTGACCGATTCGTCGGCCAGCACCAATATCTCGCAAGAGGATGAAGTCCAGGCCATCTGGATCTCGTTTTTGGACCTCCAGAAGATCCTGTCGGGCAAGAGCGAGTCGGCTTTTACCGCTGGCGTCGAAAAGATGTATCAAAACTGCATCCAGGCAGGACTCAATACCGTCATCGTGCAGGTGCGGCCCTATGGGGACAGCTTCTATCCGTCGGATTATTTCCCCTGGTCTTACTACGCTTCGGGGGCTCTGGGACGCAATCCCGGGTTTGACCCCCTCTCCATCCTCGTTGACAAGGCACACGAGATGGGGCTGACCTTTGAGGCATGGGTCAATCCGCTGCGGCTGATGATGGAAAGTGAAATTACCAGCGTGTCCAGCTCCTACCCGGTTCGCCAGTGGTACGATAACCCCACCAAAAAGGCCCAGAACCTGATCTCCTACGGCGGGAGACTCTACTTAAACCCCGCTTCCAAAGAGGCGCGGCAGCTGGTCTGCGACGGTGTGGAAGAGATCATCAAAAACTATGACGTCGACGGCATCCACATCGACGACTATTTCTACCCCTCGTCGCTGCCCTATTCCTACGATTCGGCTTCCTACGCTTCCAGCGGCACCAGCCTCAGCCAGGCAGACTGGCGGCGGGAAAACATCACCAACCTGGTGGGCGAGATGTATAGCACCATCAAGTCCTGTGACTCTTCCGTCATCTTTGGCATCAGCCCCCGGGGCATTGTGGAGCAGGATTACGATCTGGTGTATGCCGATGTCGCCTACTGGGCGAGCCACAACGGCTACTGCGACTATTTAGCCCCCCAGATCTACTACGGATTTGAGCACGGGTCCGCCGACTACGCCTCCACTTTGAAGGAATGGAGCGATATGACAACGGCCAGCGGCGTCTCCCTGCGGATTGGCCTGGCGGCCTACAAAGCCGGTAACGTCGACCAGTACGCCGGTTCTGGCAGCAGCGAATGGACCCAGCACACCGATATCATTGCCCGGCAGATCGACCTGTCCAGACAGTATGACAATGTGGACGGGATCATCCTCTTCCGGTATGAGCAGATCTTTGTCTCGCCCAACCAGTCGATGCAGGTGGAGAAGAAAAACTTCACCGCGCTGTTGCAGTAAGGGGGTCGAGCAGGTTGCAGTATTCCGGATCCAGGGCGGCTTGGGGCTACGGCCGCAAGCTGGCCCAGGCTCTTGCGATCTTAACGGCGGTTTGTCTGATGGTCCTCTCCTTCCCTGCCAGGGCGGCAGAGGCGTTGATGACCCCGATCATTGAAGACATCTCACCCAAAACCACCATGACCACCATTCCCGGCACAGTCGAGACGATCGAGGTGCTGGCCAGCAAGGACGCTTCCCTGACCGTAACGGTTGGCGGCGTCAAAATCCCGATGACCCGCACCAGTGACAAGTCGGACAGCGGCCTCTACTGGTACGAAGGGGAATACGAAATCCCGTCGTCCACCGTGGGGAAAACCCTTGCGGTCTCTGCTTCCGCCACTTTGGACGGCCGCAGCCAGACCCGAACCGGCGGGGCTTTCACCGTCGCTGCGCTGGAAAACAGCTATGACGGCTCCAGTTCCGGCTCCGATTCCGGTACCGTCAGTGGGGACATGCTGGTCATCAACAACGCCGCCAGCTTCTCCGGCAAACAGATCACCGTCACCGATAACTACGCCGACGTCTTCATCCCAGCGGAAAACGACCGGAACGAGGATTACGCGGCGCCCTATTACTACCAGCTGCCAAAAGGGACGATTGATTACGTCACCTCCGGACCGGACGCCAACAACATCTACTGGCTCAAGTCCGGACGGAAGGTTTCGGCCAACGACGTCACCGTCTCCGCCTCCTCCGGTAGCCAGGGGGAAAACCAGATTACCGGCATCTCCCTTTCGGCTGATTCGGAGTGCACCTATCTGTCGGTGGATGAGAGCTGGAAGGTACCCTTCAACATCGAGGTACTGGACGTTACATACGCCTCCTCCACCTCCAACACCGTCACAAACTTCTCGCCGCGGGTGGTGCGGATCACCTTCGATTATACCACCGGTATCTATAACGGCGATGTGAGCATCCCCAAAAACAGCTGCTTCACCGATACCAAGGTCTACACCCAGACCACAAACGGCATCCCCCAGTGCGTCATCGAACTGACGCTAGACAAGAGTGCCTACTACGGCGCTTACGCCAGTTACAGCGGCAAGACGTTGAAGCTCAAGTTCTATAACCCCGTTTCCTCTCTGAAAGGGGCGCGGATTGTCATCGACTCCGGCCACGGCAGCTACACTTCTTCCGGCAAGGAAGACCCCGGAGCCCTCGGCGTCAACGGCACCAAAGAAGCTTATGAGAACTACCGCAAGGCCACCGCTCTGCGGGACGAGCTGGAGTCCAGAGGGGCAGAGGTTTACCTCCTCCCCAGCTACCACACCAGCAACCTGTACAGCCTCTACGACCGGGTAGACGCGGCAATTGATTGGGAGCCGATGGTGTATATCTCAGTTCACCACAACTCCTCTGCCACCTCTTCCACCGCCCGGGGCATTGAGGTTTACTACAATAACCCCTGGTCGGTTGATGTGGCCAAAGAGACCTGCAACAACATCTTCTATGCCTATCAGAAGATGGACTACGGTTCCGGCGCGGTCAACCGGGGATACAAATTCTCGGAATACGCGGTCACCCGGGTCAAACAGTTTGCGGCGGTCCTGATCGAGTACGGATTCCTCACCACCCCTCAGGAGAACACCATCCTGACCAACTCGACCAACATCCAGCGGTTCGCGGAAGCCACCGCCGACGGGTTGGAAGAATACTTCTCCTCGGCCGATTAAAGGTTTGCGGAACTAAATAACAGATCAAAGCGCAGGAAAATTCCTGCGCTTTAGTGTATCGATGATATTTTTGAATCTGTAACATTCGGCGCTGACTCCAAAGTTTCCAGCCCACGGGGGCCAATTAGGAGTTTAGGATCGACCCCTTTTTAAAGGGGTCGCGGAAGTGCAGAGGGCAGCGCCCTTTGCCAGGCGCTGATTTATAGCGAAAGTCTGCTTTTCACAGTTGCTTGCGCCGAAGGTTACTTGTCGCGCAGCGACCATTCAATGCCCAAAGTTTTTTATGACAGTTAAAGCGCAGGAAAATCCCTGCGCTTTTTCTTTTGCCGTTTTTTTGGCATCAAACGGGTATTGTGGGTCCTACCGCTCATAATAGAAAAAGGGTAACATTTTGCTTTCCCGTTACATCCTCTTCTCCCGGGGTTTGACTTTAGATGGTACCGTAAGGAAAGGAGGATATCGAAGATCTTAAGGAAACCTTAAAGGTTCGCCTCATTGGTTTTTAAAAAGAAAAAGTTTACAATAAGGTTAGAACAAAAAAAGGACCTTCCGGCCGATGGAAAGGTTTCGGCAGACGGGTTCTCCCGGCTGCCCAGATGATAAAGAAAAGGAGCGATCCATATGCATTTTTGCTGCCACGTCCGTTTGGGAAAACTGCTGGCCCGGGAGTATAACATCCGCGGAGCCGCCAAGGCCGCGTTCCTCTGGGGGAACGTAGAACCTGACCTTGCTTTCACCTCCCACTTCTGCCGCCGGACGGCCGAACAGCTGGAAGGGCACAACTACCCCCTGGCTTCTCGGAAGGTGGCGCGGCTGATGCGGAAGCTCCCGGTGGAAGGCGCCAGAAGCCTTGCAGATTTCATCCGGCTCGGGAAGATCTGCCACTACACCGCCGACTGCTTTACCTGGCCCCACAACCCCGACTACCCGGGGACCCTGTCGGCCCACATCAGCTACGAACAGAAGATGAACGCAGCCTTCCACGGCTATATCCCCCCGGAGGGGCTGGAGCCGGAAAAGGACACCCCGGTGTCCCAGCTGTTGGACACCGTCCACAGCCGGTACGCCGCCGAAACGCCCTCCATTGGACGGGATTTGCGCTTCATCCTCGCAGTCACCCTCAAAATCGCCGGTGGTTACGCCGGAAGCGGAGAGGTCGCCCTCGAAGAAATGCTTACCTTACCGGAATGTAAGGATCTGGAGGAAACTGTAAGGGAAATCGATAGCGACTATCTCCCCCGGCTGGTATAATAAAGGTGTAACGGGGAAACAGTCCCCGGAATACCAGAAAGGGGGGCGGGTTTATGGTCCGTCTGTACACAATTGGAATGGAAAGTGTATCGGTGTCGGTGCTGCTGCTGCCGGCCATGCTGCTCAGTTGGGAGCTCTTCAGACGGAATATGCCCGCCATCCGAAAAGGAATGCTGCTGGTCTTTGCGGTGTATCTCTGCGGTGTGTATTCCGCCACCGGGCTGCCGGACGCAAGCAACTTCATCTTCCGGCCGCGGCTCCAGCTGGTGCCGGTGCTGGGGGTGCTCAAGGACACCCCCCAGTACCTGATGGATAGCCTTTTAAACATATTGATGATGATTCCTTTTGGGATTCTGGCGCCGCTGCTGTGGCGGAAACTGAGAAGTGTAAAGAGAATGGCGGCCGCGGGTTTTTGCTTCTCGCTAGCCATCGAACTGATGCAGATGTTCAGCGGACGGCTCACCGATGTGGACGACCTCATCACCAACACGCTGGGAGCCGTGATCGGCTGCCTGATCGCTAGGCTTTTATACCGGCATATCGCCATTGCCCACGGGCTCCACGACCCCAGCCGTCAGGAGGATATTATGGGCCTGCCGGGGATGATGCTGCTCTGTGCCTCGGCGATGTTTTGGATTCTGCCGCTGGGCGGGCGGCTGATGTAATGTTTCAAAAGACGCCCCAGGGGAGAAATAGACCGGAGAAGGGAAAGGAGAAGGGAAAGATGGAGAGAACAATGGATAATCGGATATTTCAGCGGGTCTTACAGATCGTCTCGATCGTCGGGCTGATCGCCTCTATCGGCCTGATGGTAGCCGGATGGAAGGCGGGACTGTTTACCTCGCCCGAAGCCATGAGCGCCTTTGTGGCAGGTCTGGGAGCCGCTGGGATCATCGTTTTCGTACTGTTCCAGGCGGTGCAGGTGGTGCTGCCGATTCTGCCGGGCAGTTTAGGGTGTCTGGTTGGGGTCATGATGTATGGCGCCCTGGGAGGGTTTGTCTTAAACTACATCGGCATCTGCGCCGGTTCTCTATTGGCCTTCGGGATTGCAAAGATCTGCGGGCGGCCGCTGATGCACAAGATGTTTTCGGAAAAGTTAATCCATAAATACGACCACTGGACCGGCGAAGGAAGCCCCTTTGCCAAGCTGTTCGCCATCGCCATCGCGATGCCGGTGGCGCCGGACGACTTTTTGTGCTACCTGGCTGGAACCACCAAGATGAAATGGAAAATTTTCACCGCCATTATTCTGCTCTGCAAGCCCTTCGGCATTGCGGCGTACAGTTTGGGGCTGACGGTTTTGTGGGAGCAGATTTTAAAACTCATCGGGTAACCGGCAGCAGAGCCGCCGGCAGACAAGCGACAGATGGAAAGGAGTCAGTGTCATGAAAGTTCAGATTTACACCGGTTCGATGACTTTGGTCGCCCACAGCGGCGTCGGTCAGGCCATCCTGCATCAGAAAAAGATGCTCTCGGAAGCGGGCATCGCCACCACCGACAAATGGGAGAAGGATGGTCCGATTCATCTCAACACGGTGTTTCCCGACGCTGCACTGACCGCCATCCTGGCCCACCATCGGGGCAGAAAGGTCGTCTACTACGGCCACTCGACGATGGAGGATTTTAAAAACTCCTTTGTGGGGTCCAACCTGCTGGCGCCGCTGTTTAAAAGGTGGATCACCTTCTGTTACAGCCTGGGAGACGTCGTCATCACCCCGACCGATTACTCGAGGGGACTTTTGAAGAGCTACGGGATTAAAAAACCGATCTATTCCCTCTCCAACGGCATCGACACCCAATTCTTCTCCCCCTCCCAGAAGGCAAGGCTCCGGTTCCGCAGCCGCTACCACCTGGACGAAAACGCAAAGGTGATTATCTCGGTGGGACATTTCATCGAGCGCAAGGGGCTGCCGGAATTTGTGGAGATGGCCCGGCGGATGCCGAAATGTACCTTCCTCTGGTTTGGGCACACTCCCCTTTCGATGGTGCCTTCCGCCATCCGGCAGGCGATTGAAACCGCTCCGGCAAACTGCCGGTTCCCTGGCTTTGTCAGCCAGGAGGAGCTGCGAGACGCCTACTGCGGCGCCGACCTGTTCGCCTTTTTGTCCAGCGAGGAGACGGAAGGAATTGTGGTTCTGGAAGCGCTGGCCTGCGGAATCCCGGCCCTGCTGCGGGATATTCCGGTGTATAAAGGCTGGCTGAAGGACGGAGAGAATGTGTACATGGCAGCAGATGAAGATTCGTTTGTTCAAAAGGCCCGGGGGATGCTCAATGGCTCCCTCCCTTCCCTCACCGAGGCGGGAATCCGGACAGCTCAGAGCCGCAGCATGCGGGCCACCGGCGAAAAACTGCGGGAAATCTACCGGAAAGAAAAGTTCGCGGGATAAGGAAAACAGCCCCAGCGTAGGAGATACGCCGGGGCTGTTTTGGTATATAACTCTAGATTTACAAAAGTTTCTCCCTTACCGGTACAGGTTCGGTTCTCCCTGAATCGCCGGGTGGGGCCGTTTCCAGATCATCTGGCGGGAATAGGCGATGTTCATGACGCCGCCGTCCAGGCGGTTAAAATGGTCACCCTTTTTCTTGGCGTAGATACAGGGCCGGCCGGTGTAATCGGTCTCAACGGCGTCGTCGGTACCAGCCATAATCTCGTCGCAGAGTTCAATTCCCTCGTCGATCACCGTGTTCGGCACCGAAGTAGCCCCATGGCCGCCCCAGCAGACGTCAAAGAGAGACTGTTTTTCCTTAAAGTGAAGAAGGCTCTCTTTGTACTCCTGGATGGTGGTGGAGCCGGGCAGGAACAGCAGGGTGTTCATATTGCAGCAGTCGCCGGTGTAGCAGGCCCGGTTGTCCTTATCAATCAGGGCGATGGAACCGTAGGTGTGCCCCGGAACGTGCACCACTTCAATCTGGGTCCCGCCCAGGTCAAAGACATCCCCGTCATAAACCGGATAGGTTTTGACCGGCACCGAAGGAATTACATCCGCCATCGTCGGCTCGGTGCGGAGGGTCCCCATCCGCTTGCCGCCCAGGGCAAAGTTTAACCGCCGTTCCATCGACGAATGTAAGGGAGAATACATCAGCGCGATATCGTCCGGGTGGATATACCCTTCCCCGTATTCATAGATAGCGGGGGCGTGGTCCACGTGGCCATGGGTAATCACCATCGTAACCGGCAGTTCGGTCAGCTCCCGGACAAAGGCTTTGAGACTTCCGACCCCGGACAGGCCATCGATCAGAAGGGCCCGCTCGGTTCCTTCCACCAGGTAGCAGAGTTCCCCGCCCATACCGGCGATGCGGGTGACGTTATCATAAATCTTGCTGGCCGAGAAAAATTTATTTTCCATTTCGGTGTTCTCTCCTTTCTGAAAGGGGGGAAATATAAGGTTACTGCCCCATGAAGGCAAAATGTTCAGCGGTAAAGGTTGGGTTCTCCTTTGATGACCGGATGGGGACGTTTGTGGAGGGTGTCGCGGCTGTACATGATGTTGCAGAACCCTCCGCAGGCCGGAAGGTACTTCTCCCCTCTGGCCGAACCGAGATAAGCGGTACCGCCGTCCACCGACTGGGTAGGAACCGCTTCGTCGGTGCCCGCCAAAATCCGCCCGCACATGGCAATTCCGTCGTCGATGATGCTCTTCGGAACCGCTATTGCCCCATGACCGCCGTACATCACGTCAAAGGCGTCCTGATAAGCCTTAAAATGACCGAGGCTCTCCTGATATTCCTCAATGGAAGTGGAGCCATCCAGGCAGAGAAGGGTGTTGGCGTTGCAGGCATCCCCGGAAAAGACAACCCGGGCATCCCGGTCGAGGAAAACCACCGTGCCCTGGGTGTGGCCCGGTACAGCGATGACCTCCAGCTTGACCCCGCCCAGATCAAAGACATCCCCGTCGTAGATGGGGTAGGTCTTCACCGGCCGGGGAGCCGGTACATCCCGCAGGGTAGGCGTTGTCCGCTTTTCCCCGCCCATCGGGTTGGGAGAGCAGGCAAATCCCAGTCTTCCTTCCACCCCGGAATGATGAGGGGTGTACATCAGGGCAATATCATCGGGATGGATAAACAGTTCCCCATATTCCCAGGCCGCGCCCACATGGTCGATGTGCCCATGGGTGGCCGCCATCATCACCGGCAGCTCGGTCAGTTCCCGGACAAAGGCCTTAAGGCTCCCGACACCGCACAGGCCGTCGATCAAAAGGGCCCGCTCGGTCCCCTCTACCAGATAGCAGAGCTCCCCGCCCATCCCGGCGATCCGGGTGACATAAGGAAGGATTTTCTCCGCTGAAAAGAATTTATTCTGCATACGCGATCTCCTTCTAGAAAAGGCGGCGGAAGGTCTCCCTCCGCCGCCCGACGGTTCAATCAAACTAAATTAGTCGCCTGCTGCTTCGCTGGAAGAATCAGCAGAATCTTCCGTTTCAGCGGAATCCAGCGAACCTTCCGAACTGCCGTATTCAAGGCCAAGGCCTTCCAGGTAGGCTG
>CALXHB010000184.1 GCA_944387995.1 uncultured Clostridia bacterium
TATGACCGGACAGGTGAAGGCCATCGAAGCGGGAAAAGCCGGATTCTACTGGTTTGATGAAACCCCCTTTGACGCGGAAGAATGCGCCAAAGAGATCACCAAGCTATTTAACTATATGTCCAAGCTCTTTCAGGATAAGAGCGGGGATTACCGGGTCTTTACCCGCCACAACCACTTTCCCGGGGGCGGAGGCACCGCCCTCACCCGCTCCTACATCTACGCCTATGGAGAAGGGGACGCGGTCACTGTCGACAGTTTACAAGACCTTCTGGCCCACGAGATGGTGCACAACTGGCCGACCATGCGGGATGACCCGCCCGGCGCCGGCACCTGGTATGTGGAGGGCAGCGCGGAGTATTACTCGACAATAATTCCGATGGAAATGGGAATTTGTCCTCTGGAACGGACGGCAGAGGTCATCAATGAAAAGGCCGGCAGCTACTACGAAAACCCGATGCGGGACCTCTCCAACCTGGAACTGGGCAAGCTCTACTGGGAGGACCGGCGGTGTCAGCGGCTCCCCTATGCCCGGGGGATTTTGTACCTTTCTAACTTAGACGCCAGCCTGCGGCGGGCAACCGGTGGGAAAAAGACCCTCCTAGACCTGGAACTGGCGCTGCTGGCCCTTCCCGACCCTACGGCGGAAGATTTCCTGCGGATTGGCAGCGAAATGGCAGGGTTTGACCTGCGGCCGGGGTATGAGGAGATGTGCGCCGGAAAGATGCCGGTCCCCGATCCGGAGGCCTTCGGCGGTAAGTTTACCGTCATCCCCTGCAAGGTGCGTCTCAACAACGCCCAGCACCGCCACGACCGGCAACCGCTGGGCCAAGAGGTGGACGGATACCGCTGGGAGGTAAAAAAATAACCCCTTACGATCAGACATCATCCATCTGAATAGAAAAACCGGTATCTTCCGGAGCCGAAACGCTCTGAAAGATACCGGTTTTTTGCTTTAGACTTTAAATTCCCAGCAGCTTTCCCGCCACCTTTTTCAGCCGCGGGTTCAAAGTCTTAGAGACCATCCCAACGCAGAGGGCAGCTGCCACCGTCCCCTCCCGGACGCCGTACAGCCCGTGCAAGAAGATAAACGACAGGATAACCGACAGCACCACCAGCGTTACGTCAAAGGAAACCTTCATCCGTCCGAAGGGCTGGCCGGTGACCTGACAAACCGCCAGCACAACCCCTTCACCGGCCAGCGTCACCGCTCCGGCCACCACCTCGAAGCTGACGCCGACCCCAACCAGCAAAATGCCCAGGATGCAGTATATCCACTGCTGCCAATAGGCGTTATAAGAAAGGGCGCCCACCGCCCAGACCGCCAAGTCGGTCAGGTACCCAAAAATTATCGCCACCGGCAGCTGGAGCAGCTGCACCGGCTTAAACTGCCGCCGCAGCAGCAAAATCTGGATGACGATAAACACGCAGTGCATGATAATCGTCGTCTGGCCGACAGTCAGGCCGCTGATCTGACCGGTAACATAGGGCAGGCTGGAAATAGGCGAAGTGCCCAGATCCCCTTTAATCGAAAAGGCCACCCCAAAGGCCATAATGCCCAGGCCAATTACCAAAAAAACATACCGTTTCACCCATTCTGTCCATGGGGTTTTCATCGTTGCGCATCTTCTTTCTTGCAAAATCCATCTGTTGTAAGTGAAAAAATATTTTCCCCCAATACCCCCTATGCCGTTATACACCGAGATTAAGGATTCTGCCCTTCGTCCGGGTCGGTAAAACGGTAGCGGGTTCTCTTCCGGGTCCCTTTGCCATACTGGATGGCGCCAGCGGGGCAGCGGTTGATGCAGGCGGTGCACTGGTAGCAGCTTTTGCCCCAATGGGGCTTGCCGTTTTCCAGATGAATCGTGTGGGCCGGGCAGATGCTGGCGCACAGTCCGCAGCCAGTGCAGCGGGTATCGGCGTAAAAGGGACGGGTGCTGCGGGCAAAGCGGTTGAACCCTTCGTTAATCGGACCGGATTTGAGGGCCGCCATCTTGCCCCGATGAACCTCGTCCGTGGGCTTATGCTTTGCAATCTCCGCGGCAATCTGGGGGAGCCGTTTTTTCGCCGCCTCGACCTTTTCCCGGCCGCTCTCCCCGTTTTCCGGTTCCAGCCAGAAGATATAGTTGTCCGGCATGACAATCGAATACCGGCTGTTTAACGGAAAATATTCTCCCAGTTTGTCCAGCGCTCTGCCCGCTTCTTGGCCGCAGGTGGCCACAGCAAAGGAAAAGGCCGGACTCCCTTTCAGCGCCCGGACAAACTGCTGCACCGGTTCCGGCACACCCCAGGCGTAAATGGGAAAAACCAGGCCGATGGTCTGACCGGTGAGATCGTAGGACGCGGGATTGCGCTTTGTCATATCAAACGCCCGGTCACCGGTCATCTCGGCCAGTTGGAGTGCCACCCAGCGGGAATTTCCGGTAGCGGAAAAATAAAAGATCATGTTAAGCCTCCATACAGCTTGCAGAATCTGCTTCTGAATCCTATTCCCTATTATAATATAGGATAAGAAGATTTGCAAGGGAGGGAGAAAGCTCTTTAAAACAGAAACAGCGCCAGGAATACGCCCAGCGCTGTTTTTTCGAGTTTTTTTAAATCCCGGCCATGGCTTCCACCCGCGAGAAACCCGTCCGGCAAACCTGAGGGTGGGCCTCCAGCCATTCGATGAGGTCGGCCACCGCCCCATCCATACAGGGTCCCACCTTGAGGGCGCAAAGCTGCGAAAGGTCCTCCGGCGTCTCGGCTACGCAGACCGCAAATCCCGCCGACATGAACATCTCCCGGTCGTTGTAGTTATCGCCGATGAAGACGGTCCGGCTGACCGGAATCCCCTCCGACGCGCAGAGGGAAAGCAGGCCGGTGCCTTTGCTGATCCCATTTGGAATCATCTCAAAGGTCACGCCCGACCAGGTGTAGTAAACACCCATATGACCCATCTGACCGGCTTTTTCGATGATCTCCTGCCCCCGGTCGGCTGGCGGCAGAAAGAGAAATTTCAGGTAAGGCCCCTTAAACTGGTCAAAGGGTACCGCTGACATCCGCTGGCGGACAATCTCCCGCACATGACCGGTTCGTTCGGGAGTGAGATCATAGTATCCCGACTCCACCACCCCGATAACCTGAATCCGGGGGTCCAGGGCGGCCACCTCCCGGGCGTACTGAATCGAGGCGTCGGGAAGGGTGATGCTTCTAAGGCACCGTTTATGGGCAAAGTCATAAACGGCGGCGCCATTGTTGATGATCGAAAGGCTGTTGATCGGCAGGCCCTTGACAAAGTGCAGGATATCGGTCACCCAGCGGCCGGTGCAGAGGCCAAAGTGGCCCCCCTGCCGGGTAAACCGCCGGAGCGCCTCGTAGTTGCGGGCGGGAATTCCCTGCCCGGCAATCCCAAGGGTGCCGTCGATATCGCTGAAAAGGTAGATGCTGCTGAAATCCATGAAAAAGTCCTTTCCCGATCAGTCGTTAAAGAAGGGCAGCGGTTTCCCGACCATTCCCTCCATCTGGACGCCGGCCAGTTTCGCCATCGTCGGGCAAAGGTCCAGCATCGAGACGCCATCCAGCCGTACACCTTTTTTGATGTCCGGCCCGAAGGCGATAAAGGGAGGTTTCGGCCCCTTGTCGGGATGATGGCCATGCATTGCGCCGTATCCCTTGCAGGACGGGTCCGACTTCAGAACCACGTAGGGACCATTGGTCAAACCGGTCTGGAGAATGGTGCCGGTGGTGCCTTCCAGGACAAAGGAGAACTGTCCAGTCAGGTGTTCCAGGCGGGTTGCCTCTTCTTTGGTGTAAACCCGTTCGATGTACTGGGGGAAGGCGGCTTTCAGCCCCCGGAGAATCCCGTCCACCTTCTGGACCAGCGCTTCATCCGACGGGTCCCGCAGATAAACCTGGGCGGAGAACCCAGCCGAGAAGGCGTAAGCGTCGTAGGCCACCGGCGTGCCGTTTTCGTCCACCTGAATCAGGCCGGCATCCCGGAAGGCGTTGTTGATGTAGAAGAACTGGTCAATGTCAATCTGACCATGGTCGCCCAGCACGATAAAGTTGGTCTCGTCGTAGGTGCCGTTGCGTTTGGTCGCCTCGATAATCCGATGGACGAGGATATCCAGCGTCTTGAGGCAGTCCACCGTCTCCTCCGCCATATCGCCGTATTTGTGGCGGATATGGTCCAGATGTACCGCGTGGTAGAGCATCAGATCGGGTTTTTCCTTTTCGATGATATCGATGGCGATTTCACCGCCGTAGGTGAGCAGGTCATCGTTGTTCTTCCAGTTATAATGTCCCACATACCGGTCATAGTAGCGGTCGAAAACATTTTTAGAAGCGGCCTTTTCATAGACCTCTCTGGGGTCCTCCCCCAGCACCCGAACCGGCCAGATCTCCGGCAGGTTCCATCCCCGTTTGTCTCCGGCAGTGACCGGCCAGTTGACGGAGGCGGTGGTTCTACCGTCGGCCAGGACCGCGTCCACCAGGGTCGGAACCTTGACGTTTTCCTTCTGCCAATACCAGTCGGAACCCATCAGCGAGAAATCCGGGACGGTGGGCGAAATGGACGCCTTCTGGTTGTGAATGATACCGTGGGTCTCAGGATATACGCCGGTAATCAGGGTGGTGTGAATCGGGTAGGTCAGAGTGGGATAAATCTCATGGACATTGCGGGCAATAGCGGCATCTTTCAGCCACTGGGAAGCGTAAGGCAGAGTCTTCAGCAGGTCGAGGTCGCAGGTCTGGAGGGCGTCCAGCGAGATGACAATCAGTTTATGTTTCATAGGGCATTTCCTTTCATCATGGACCCAAACCGTTTTCCGGGGCGGTTCCCCAAAGAAACCTTCTCCCCGCCTGCATCCAGACGGGGAGAAGACGGACGTTTATGTGGGATGGGAATCAGTTGGCGCTGGCCAGCAGGTCGTTGATGGTGGCTGCGGTCTCGGTGACAACCGTGTCGACATCTTCGCCGTTGACCCAGCAGGCGTCCATCATCGCGACCAGTTCATCCTCGACCTGGGCGTAGACGGTGGTCTTCGGACGGCCCTGGGCGTAGAGTTCCAGCTGTTCAACTGCGACTTCAAACTGAGGAGTCTTTTCCCAGAGGTCCTGGATGGTAGCGGTCTCAGAAGCGCTCTTGGAGTTGGGGACATAACCGGTGTAGGCGCTGGCGTAAGCGGACTGATCGGTGGCGGTCATCCACTTGACAAACTCCCAAGCGGCGTCTTTGTGGGTATCGTCCAGGCTGGAGGGGATAATCAGGTTGCAGCCACCGGTCGGTACGCCGTAGGTCTCAGCAGCGGGCATGTAGCAGACGTTGACGTCAAAGCCGTTTTCCTCGCCGATGCCGATGGCGTTGGTCAAGTTAGCGGTGGAGTTAAACCACATAGCGGCGTTCTGGTTCATGTAGTCGGCGTCCATTCTGGAGGAATCTTCACCGGCGATGCAGCGGATGACGCCTTCATTGGCGAGATCCTGGAAGA
Organism: uncultured Clostridia bacterium; assembly: GCA_944387995.1. Classification (GTDB taxonomy): domain Bacteria; phylum Bacillota; class Clostridia; order Oscillospirales; family Ruminococcaceae; genus Faecivivens. Next base: position 5,469 of record CALXHB010000184.1, read on the forward strand.
AGTGCATGACGGTGCGGCATTCATCCGAGTCGATGTTGCAGGCGGTCTCATCCTCGTTCAGGACCGAGGTGCCCTGCTGCATCATAAAGGCCTCAAAGGTCCAGACGTAGCTGTACATCGACAGGCCGTAAGCGCCGGTCTGTTCCTTGATGGTCCGGCAGTAGTCGGCCAGCTGATCCCAGTCCTGAGGGCCGGCGGTGTCCAGTCCAGCCTGTTCCAGCAGAGTGGTGTTCAGGTAAAGGATGGGGGTGGAGCGGAGGTAAGGAAGGCCGTAGTAGCTGCCGTCCACTTCACAGTTGACCATCAGGCCGGAGTAGAAGTCGTTCAGATCGACGCCATCCCGCTCGATGTACTCGTCCAGCGGCTGCAAAACCCCGCTGCGGGCAAAGGTGCCGATGGAGCCGATTTCCATGACGGTGACGTCGGGGGTATCGCCTGCAACATAAGCCGCCTGCAGTTTCTGATGAACGTCGTCGTAGGAGCCCTGGTATTCAGCGGTGACGTGGATACCCAGTTCGGGGCCAACTTCTTCGTTAAACTGTGCGACGAGGTTTTCGTTGCACTCCTGAATCTGATCGGTCCAAGCGTACCAGTAGGTCAGCTCGACGGTATCGCCGTTATCCTCACCGGAAGCGGAGGCTTCGGTGGAAGTAGAAGTAGTTTCGGTGCTGGTGGAGCTGGAAGAGCCTTCGGAGGAGGAACCGGAAGAGGAGGTACCATCCCCGCTGGAGCAGGATGCCATCGAGGCCATCATCGCGAGCATCAGGCAAACCGATACGACTTTTTTCTTCATCTTGAATCAACTTTCCTTTCTTTCCAGGGACGCCTTCAGGTCTGTGGCTGTCCCCTACCGGCTATCTAACCGGCATTTCACAAACTGTTTCTATGAGAGACGCGCCTCACGGCGGGTTTAACGAGGGATTATTTTACACCGGTGTAGGTGAACGCCTTGATAATCTGCTTCTGGGCGAAGAAGAAGACAACCAGAACCGGGATTACCAGGATGACGTTGCCGGCCATCATGATGTTGTAGTTGATGCCCGATTCGGTCATCTGCAGCGAAGCAATACCGACCGGCAGGGTGCGAACCGTTTCCTTGGTGGTCATAACCAGCGGCCAGAAGTAATCGTTCCAAACACTGATGAAGGTGAGCATTGCCAGCGTGACGACCGTCGGCCGGGCCAGCGGCAGCATAATCTTCCAGATGATCTTAAACTCACCGGCCTTGTCAAGCCTTGCTGCCTCCAGCAGCTCTTCTGAAACCTGCTTGAAGGTCTGGCGGAGCATGAAGATCGCGAAAGCACTGGAAGCCGAAGGAAGAATCAGCGACCAATAGGTGTTGATCATCCCCCACTTGCTGAACATCAGGTAAACCGGCAGGAAGATCAGCTGAGCCGGAATCATCATCGTCGCCAGGGTGATACCGAACAGCACCTTGGAACCCTTAAAATCGTACCGGGCAAAGGCGTAAGCGGCAGGGATAACGGTGATGCACTGGCAAACCAGCGTACCAGCGGTGACAATCAGCGAGTTTTTCAGCTCGCCCCAGATATCGACCTTGGTGAAAACTTCCGGATAGTTTTGCCACTGGGGCTCCGAAACCAAAAAGGTCGGCGGCATCATCAGCGTCTGGCCGAGGGTTTTCACCGAAGTGATAAACATCCAGTAGAAGGGAATGAAGAAGATGAGCGCAATGATAATATTGAGCACCCAGCGCAGGACGGTCCTAATGACCTTGACCGGTTTCACACTGGCCGGGCTTTTCTTTAAAGCAGAAGTCATGATAAGTCCTTTCCCGATTAGTTGCTGTAATAAACCCGTTTGCTGAGGACTTTGAAGTAGATCAGGGTAAAGATGCCGATGACCACCATCAGTGCGACGCCGAGGGCCGAAGCATATCCGATCTTAAAGTACTGGAAGCCGTACTGGTAGATGTTATAAACCAGCGTGTTGGTGGAATTCATCGGGCCGCCCTTGGTCATAATGTTGACCGTCTCGAAGACCTTCAGGGCGGAGATAATGTTCATCAGCGCCAGGAAGAAGATGCTGGGAGAGATCATCGGGAGGGTGATCTTATAGAAGGATTTCCACTTGGGGGTCTTATCCAGTGCGGCAGCCTCGTAGAGGTACCCGGGAACCGCCTGCATGGCGGAAATGATGATGATGGTGTTGTAGCCGAGCCCTTTCCAGACCGATACCAGCACCAGGGCGTTCATCGCGACCTTGGGGTCGGAGAGCCAGCCGATGGGATCGACGCCGAAGAAGCTGAGGAAGTAGTTTAACAGGCCGTAGTCGGAATCCATCATCCACATCCAGATAAACGCCACCGACACCATCGAGGTGATGTACGGGGTAAAGGCGATGGTCTGCAAAATCTGGTTGACGCGGGTGTTTTTGTTGAGGTAGGCGGCCAGCAGAAGGGAGAGGGCCATCTCCAGGATAACCACCATGACCATGTAGTAGATGGAGTTACCCAGCACCTGCCAGAAGTCGGAGTCGGAGAACATATTGGTGTAGTTTTGCACCCCAATGAACTTCATCTCCCCGATCATGTTCCAGTCAAAAAAGCTGAGGTAGACCATATAGAAGATGGGATAGATGAGGAACAGGGCGAAAACCACCATCGCCGGGGCAATCATCAAATAAGGTCTTACGGCGATGAAGAACCGGCGCAGGCCGCTCTTCTGTTTCATCGCCGGACGAACGACAGAGGGAGCTTCCGAAACCACCGGCATGCCCAATTTAGTCTGCTGCATGGAATCACTCCTTTTGTAAACCGAACCCGCACAGCTTCCCCTGCATATCAAAGCAGGCGATATCCGCGAGTTTAACGGCGATCTGATGCTGTCCGTAGTCGATGAGATCATCCTTAAATTCCTTAACGAAGACGGTACCGTTTTCCGTTTCCATCTTGTACTGGGTCTGATCGCCCAGCATCTCGCGGGCCAGCATATTGCCGTCGATGAGGACGGTGTCTTCACTCAACTTTTCGCCCGGACGGACAATGTGGGACCGTTCGGGGCGGAAACCGACCTTGGACACAAACTCGGGAGCCTTGCCGTGGGCGGCTTCGGCGGGAACGACGTTCATCGGAGGCGAACCGATGAAGCGGGCGGTGAAGACGTTTGCAGGGCTGGCGTAAATCTCCGCCGGAGCGGCGTGCTGCTGAATTGTGCCCTGATCCATCAGGACGATGTCAGTGCCCATGCTCATCGCTTCCACCTGGTCGTGGGTGACGTAGACGAAGGTTGTTTTCAGCCGCTGATGCAGCTCAATTAGGTCGGTGCGGATCTGGGTGCGGAGTTTCGCGTCCAGGTTGGAGAGCGGCTCGTCCATCAGGAAGACCGCCGGTTTTTTGACAATGGCCCGGGCCAGCGCCACACGCTGCCGCTGACCGCCTGAGAGGTTTGCGGGCTTACGGGAGAGGTATTCGGTCAGGCCGACCATCTCGGCCACTTCGGCGATGCGGGCGTTGCGCTCGTCCTTGCCGACCTTCATGTTTTTCAGTCCAAATTCGATGTTGTCCCGCACCGACATGGTCGGATAAAGGGCATAGTTTTGGAATACCATCGCGATATTCCGGTCGCCGGGTTCCACATCCCGGACACTGATTCCGTCAATGAGGACATCACCCGCGGTGGTCTTTTCCAGACCTGCGATCATCCGAAGAACAGTGGATTTACCGCAGCCGGAAGGCCCCAGCAGAACGGTAAAGCTGCCTTCTTCAATCCCGAGGTTTAAGTTTTCGATAACCGGGGGGTTTTTGCCATAGGCCTTGGTGATGTTTCTGAGTGTGATCTTTTCCATCTTGCACACCTGCACTCCTTTCAACGGTACCCAGTATACAGGGCTATTTTATGAATCATTTGAGAAGGAGGTAAAATGTGGTTAAAAAAAACGTTTTCTTCTGTTCATTCCCTTTCCCGTCCCATCGGTAAAAAAATCCGCCCTATTGCCGTTCACCCGTACAAAATTAACCAAATTTGGGATAAAATTTTCGACACGCCGTCCATTCCGGCGAGACTAATGTAAGGCTGCCGTAAAAAAGTGGCTGTGAACAGTATGTAAATTCCTGTAAACTCCCTTTTACAAAAAACCGATGGGCAGGGCAGCTGCTCTCCTAAAAACACACAGCGAGCCGCAAAGGGTGCAAAATTCTCTCGGAGCCCATAAAAAAAACCCCCTCGGTTAAGAGGGGATTTCGAAAGAATGGATTTTTCAGGGCCGCTAAGGTGTGACCCTAAACAAGCTAATTTTAATCAAACACAACCTGCCGGCCGGTTTTCGCCGAATGGTAGATCGCGTCGAGAATTTTGGTGACGACAAAAGCCTGTTCCGGTTTGACCACCAATTCCCGCTTGCCTTCCACTGCGTCCAGCCAGACGGCGCACTCGACATCTTTGGCCTCCATCTTTTTGCCGGGGAAGAAATCCACCCCACCGGCGGAGGTATCCACGTCAATCTGCACCTGTTTGTTGGCCATAACCTTATTGAGGTAAAGTTTCCCATTGTTGGCGCCGCCGACGCCGGTCAACTCAGCACCGGCTTTGGTGCCGCAGAGGGTGCTGGAGGCGCAGCGCTCGGCGGTGGAGTTTAAAATCCAGGAGGAATCAATCGTAATCAGCGACCCATCCTTCATGGTGACAAATCCAAAGGCGGCGTCCTCCACCTCATAGTGTTCTGGGTCCCAAGGGCCCATCCCGTTGCCCTGCTCGCCGGGCTTAAGGGTACGGCCCAGCTTATAAAAAGCGGTACCGGTGACGGTGGCGGGCTCATAGTTATCCATAAACCAGAGGGTCAGGTCCAGCGAATGGGTGGCAATGTCGATCAGCGGCCCACCCCCCTGCTTTTCCTTATCGGTGAAAACGCCCCAGGTGGGAACCCCCCGACGGCGAATAGCATGGGCGCCGGCACAATAGATCTCCCCCAGCTCCCCTTCTTCGCAGAGCTTTTTCAGCGCCATCGAATCAGGGCAGAAGCGGTTCTGATAGCCGATGGTCAAGAGTTTCCCGCTGCGGTGGTAAGCGTCCAGCATCTTCTGGGCGTCCTCGGTGCTGGCGGCCATCGGCTTTTCGCAGAGGACGTGCTTGCCTGCGTCCAGCGCAGCCACCGACAATTCACAGTGGGAGACGTTAGGGGTCAGCACATAGACGATTTCAATTTCCGGCTGAGCCAGCAACAGATGGTAATCGGTGCAGACCAGCGCCCCGGGAGCGCCGTACTCCCGGGCAGCCTTTTCCGCCCGCTCGAGAATCAGGTCGCAGAAGGCGACAATTTCCACCCGGTCCGAAGCGTTTTTCAGAGCCGGGAGGTGTTTCTGGTTGGCGATGCCACCGCATCCGATCAATCCGACTTTATGTTTCATGGTGCATTTCTCCTTGATCTTCTTTTATAATAGAAAGGGTCAATTTTCTGTCCCGGCGGCATCCCAACTGATGCCGGTAAATTTCTTAAACCCTTCCATGCTCTTCTCTACGCTGGCAAACTGGCTCTCCATCCGGGTGTAATCCTGCTCCAGGATGATGTACTGGGCGGCGGTGTACCGATTGGCCACGTCGATGATCTGCTGGATGGGCATGATACCGGTGCCGATTTCGGTAAAGGCAGTGTTGCGAATTCGACGGGCTTCCGATTCCGCCTCGGCGGAGTACCGGCCGCCCTTTTTAGCGTAGTCGCTGTTGCCGTCAAGGCCCACTTCACCCTTCATCTCCCGTTCCTCCGGCGTCAGGCCGATGGTGTTGATCGGGGCCATCGAATCCCAGGCAAAATCCTTCTGGTGAACCAATTTTACCCGGCTGCCCATCTTTTTCAGCTGCTCCATCGGGTTTACCCCCGCCCGCATCGTCCAGAAGGTGTCCAGCTCAAAGGAGAGGTAATCGGGATCGGTGTTTTCGGCGATGAGGTCGAGGATGGCTTTGCCGCCGAAGGTCTTAAACTCGTGGTCGTGGTTGTGGTACAGGTAGGTCATTCCCGCCTCCCGGCAGATCTTGCCCCAGCGGTTAAAATCCTCGCACTGGCGCATCAGGTCATCGTAGGTGGAAAAATGCCCCATGGGGTTTACAATATTATGGTTTCCCAGCGCTTGGTTATAGGCGATTACCGCCTGCATATCCGACTTTTCAAAGGGAAAAACATGGGCGCTGACCACCTTTGCCCCAAATCGATCAAAGGCCGCTTTCAGCACCGGCGCATCCACCCCAAACCCACAGCCCGGATCGGCAATGGCGTTGTGATTACAGACCTCAATGTTTTTGTATCCCATCTGGGCGACCCGTTCCACGGTGCCGATGGGGTCCCGCTCCATTTCGCCCCGCACCGAATAGAGAATCAATCCGACTTTTAACATGGTGTTTCCGTTCTTTCGCATTGGATTTTTAAACCTACAGCCTAATTTCCTCAAGGCCATTGGTTCTGTTCACGATTCTTATTATATCAAAATAAATTCGGGAAACAAC
>CALXHB010000185.1 GCA_944387995.1 uncultured Clostridia bacterium
TTTGCTTTGTTATTTTACCGCCCCGAGGGAGAGGCCCTTGGAGTAATACTTCTGTAAGAAGGGGAAGAGAATCAGGATGGGCAGGACCGCCACAAATGCGATTGCCATCTGAACGCCGGTGGTAGGAGTCCGGGCAAGGGTCTGCATCGCGTCGGTGGACATGCCGGAGGCGTTGTTGGAAAGGAATTGCAGGTCGGAAACCATCCGGTTTAAGAGGTTTTGGATGCCGTAGAGGTTGGTCGCCTGGGTGATGTAGTAAAGGCCGTTGGTCCAGTCGTTCCAGTAAGCCAGTCCCGAGAAGGTGCCGATGGTAACAAGAATCGGTTTGCCCAGCGGGATGACAATGCTGCGGAAAATCCGCATCTGGGAAGCACCGTCGATCTGTGCCGCCTCAAACAGGGCGTCGGGAATCGAGGTGGAGAAGTAGGTCCGCACCAGCAGTACGTTCATCGCGCTCATTAACAGCGAAGGGATGATCTGCGCCCAGATGGTGTCTTTGATATGGAAGGTGCCGGTCCACATCATGTAAGAGGGGATCAGGCCGCCCGAAAAGAGCATCGTGAAGAAAACGTAGAAGTTCCACGCCTTCCGTCCGGGAAGGTTTTTCAGCGAAAGGGGATAGGCAAACAGCGCTGTGATTAAGACGTTGACAAAGGTTCCCACAACGGTATACAGGATGGTGTGGCCGTAAGCGGAGAGAATTTTATCTCCCGACTTGAAGATGTAACTGTACGCTTCAATCGAGAACTTTTCCGGGAAGAAGCCGTACCCTTTGGTCAGCAGAACGCTTTCATCGGTCAGCGAGGACATCAACAGCAGTAAAAACGGCAGGATGATAAAGATGGTCCACAGGGCCATGATGACATTGGCGACAATTTGATAGCCGCGGTCTTTTTTCTTAAGAGCCATGGTTTATCCTTCCTTTCGTTAAAACAGCGCGTTCTCCGGGCTGATCTTGCGGACAACCCAGTTGGAGAAGATAACCAGGATAAACCCGACAACCGACTGGTAGAAACCGGCGGCGGAGGACATACCGACGTTGCCCAGTTTCATCAGCCCACGGTAAACGTAGGTATCAATCGTGTTGGTGGCCGAGTAGAGCAGGCCGGAATCCCGGGGTACCTGGTAGAAGAGGCCGAAGTCAGAGTAGAAGATGCGGCCGATGGAGAGCAGCGTCAGGGTGATAACCGACGGAAGAATCTCCGGCATCGTGATATTCCAGATCTGCTGGAACTTGTTGGCGCCGTCCAGCTCCGCAGCTTCAAAGTAGGAGGCTTCAATGCCGTTAATCGAGCTGATGTAAATTAAGCACCCGTATCCGATACCTTTCCAGGTATTGGTGATAATGAGGATAGCGGGCCAGTATTTGGGATCGTTATACCACATTACAGGGTCCATACCGAAAAGCGGCAGGATGGATTTGTTGGCAATGCCGTACTGCATCGAAAAGATGGCGTATACGATATAGCCGACGATGACCCAGCTCATCAGATAGGGGAATAAGATAGCCGATTGGTAGACCTTTTTCCCCGCCTTCCAGGTGATGTCGCAGATGAAAATCGCGAAGAGAATCCCGATGAAGGTGTTGAGAATAATAAAAACCAGGTTGTACAGGATGGTGTTGCGGGTGATGATAAAGGCGTCTTTGGTCTGGAAGAGGAACTGGAAGTTTTGCAGCCCAATCCAGGGACTTTCCAGGATACCTTTTTGGAAGTCGACCTGTTTAAAGGCTATGACCAGGCCGAACATCGGAATGTAGTTGTTAATCAGCAGATATAGGGCGCCCGGAATCATCATCAGATAAACCGGCGTCCATTTTTTGATCTTCGCCAATAGATGGGAAGATTTTTTGGCCGGTACAGCGGCGTTTGTCATGGATATGCCTCCCTCTTATTCATAAAAGGCGGCGGTCCGGCCGGGGAGGGGGTTCCCGCTGGGCCGGCCGCCGTATCGGTGCATGATCTAGTACTTATGATGAAGGGAAAATCAGGAAACCCCGTTGGCCGATGCCCATTCATCCAACTGCCGCTGCTTTTCATCCATGTAATCCTGCAGCCCAGCCGCGTACAGTTCCTGGTTCATCTGCGGGATAACCGTCTCGGGATCAACCGCGCCGCATTCGATGGACTTGTTATAGGTATTGTAAACGTTAGTCAGAGCGGTCTGAATGTTGGCGATTTCCGGGGCGGAGGTATCCGGGATAAAGCCATAGGCTTTCGACCAGAGAGAAGCGGCGTTGCAGTCTTTATACTGCTGCCATACATCTTCGGGGTTGCCTTCCCAGATGGAACCGACGAACTGGTTCGGGAGTGCCCAGCCTACTGCCAGATGGTAGCCGCAGTTGGTAGCGTCTACCCCTTCCGGATAGGTAATCATCGTGTCGGAGCCTTCCATCGGGACATAGTGTTCGCCTTCGATACCGAAGTTTAACAGGTCCTCAAAGTCGCCGCTGGTGAAGGCAAATTCCAAAAATTCCATTGCCTTGACCGGGTCTTCCGACTGATGGGCGATGCCCCAGTTGACGTAGTTGATATTGAGCGAACCGATGATGTCCCAATCCTCGTACAGGACCTGGGTGACCAGTTCCCGGGCGCAGAGGGCTTCTTCCTGGGCGAGATAGCCAGGTTTAATCGGCTCGAAGAAGCAGAAGGCATTGCCTGCCTTCATCAGGTTGGCGGCTGTCTCGGTAGTGGTGGCGGCGTCCAGCATGACCCAGCCGTTGGCATACCAATCATGGACGATCTTCGCCTGGTTCATGTAATAATCGGTTTCAAAGAGGTTGACGACGTCGAGGGTCAGGTTGTCGGGATCATCCATCATCAGAACGCCGAAGGAATCATCCAGCGAGTCATAGGGATAGAACTTGGTGACCATGTTGGCACCGACAATGACGTTTAATTCCGGATGGGCCTCGTGGACCTGAGCGAAGGCGTCGTTTAGGTCCTCATAGGTGTGCCAATTTTCGTAATCCAGACCCAGTTCGTCGACAATGTCCTTGCGCATGACGATACCGGCAGTGCCCATTGCTTCTTTCTGGGAGGGAATGCCATAAAGGACGCCGTTAATCTGGCCGCCGTAGGCCTGTTCTTCACCGACTGCGTCTACAATGCCGGAGCCGTACTCTTCCAGAAGATTGGTGCCGTTCCAATCGAGAAGATTTAAGACCAGCCCCTGGGAGACATAGGCGGAAGCCTGTGTTGCGAAGGTGGGGACGATGTCCAGTTTATCGCCGCCGGTCAGCATCAGACGGATACGGTCGGTCCAGTCGCCAAAGCCCAGCTGAATGCCGTTGAAGTGCATACCCAGTTCTTCCATCGTCAGTTCATCAATGGCATCCATAACCTTCTGATAGTCGGGCTGGTCGGCACCGGCGGGGTAGCACATTGTAATGGTGTACGCGCCGTCATCGCTGCCGGTGGAAGTTTCCGCTTCGGTGGAATCGGAAGACCCGGAATCAGAGGTGGAAGTCGAACCGGAATCGGTCGATGCGGTGGAAGATTCTCCGCCGCCGCCACAGGAGACAAGCGCTCCGGCAGAGAGAGAAGCGGCCAGCAGAATTGCGAATAATCTTTTCTTGTTCATACGATCACCTCATAGTATTTGGTAGGTGGACGGTTTTTAAATCCTGGCTTTATTATAGCACCCGGTTTGCCTTTTTTCTTTAAAAAACTAGTCATGATTATTAGAAAACTAGACATAGTTTCTTTTAATTTGGCGTCAAAATATCTAGTATTTCTCTACTAACAATACATTTTATGCTCGATTTATAAAAACTAGAGCTTTTGGCCTTTTAAAACCTTCAGATTTTTAAAGAGATTTTCCTTTGACCGCTTATTTTGGGAAAAATCGGGTTCAATGGTTAATTGTCCAAAAAACTCTTGCGTTAATGTGCAATTTTTTGTATAATAGATGGGAACAAATGGAAGAGGACGGAAAAAAGAGGGTGAATAGATGAAAAGCCTGCGGAAAAGACTGCCGGTTTTGTTTATCGTGGTGTTACTGCCGGTGCTTTTGTTTACAACCATCACCCTGTGGAAAACCGGGCGGGACATGCGGGAGCAGGTATCCACCGCCAACCGTTCCGCCCTTTCCTATTACACAAAGGAATTGGACACAACCCTCTCCCAATTGGAAAGCTATCTATTAAATTTTGCGATTTATGGCGACGGAGTCAGTGATTTCAGAAGCGGGGATGAAAACAGTCGGGCCATTGCCCGTTCCAAAGCGTTTGAGCGGCTGCGGCAGGACTTTGAAATTTACGGAGCGGACTGTATTTTCGTCTATTGCCCGTCCACCGATTGCTATGTCACCGTTTATTCGTCAGCCCTAAGCTATCAGGACGCAAGGCAGCTGCGGAAGATAATTACCGGCGGGTATGAATCTTATTTAACCAATCATGAATGGGTGGCCGGCTCGCTGGCGGGGAAGGGTTACCTTTATCAGATTGCCGAAACGACGGTCAATGGACCGTTGGTATATGGAGCCCTGGTGGATGTCGGTGCGGTGCAGGATCGCTTGACCGCTTCCCCGGAAAACGCCGTCTATCTTACCGGGCCGGAGGGCAAGCCCCTTGCATGGGGAGATCAGTTGCAAGAGCGGGAGATCGCTCTGGACCCCGTCCGGGGAGAGGCGTATGAAGACGGGAATGACTCCTGGATGGTTATTCGGCAGCAATCGGAGAACGGCTTTATTCTATGGGAAACCTTTCCCCAGGGACCGTTTCTCAGCGGCGATTCGATCTTTCCACTGATGCTGGCACTGGGGACCCTGATGATTCTGATATTGACCGGAGCGGTAATCTTGATACGGCGATGGGTGTTGCGGCCACTTTTCGGACTGGAAAAGGGAATCAGACGGCTGACGGAGGGGGACCTTAACTACCGGATTGCCCTTTCCAGCGTACCGGAGGAATTTGCCCGGGTCAACGATGCCTTTAACCAGATGACGGAGCAGATTAAGGATCTGAAAATCCAGGTTTATGAGGAAAAACTGCGGCAGCAGCAGGCGGAACTGAATTTTCTTTATATGCAGATGCGTCCCCATTTTTTCTTAAACGCTTTAACCACTATTGTCAATTTCGCCCGGCTGGGTCAGAATGAGAATATGTATGGGTTTATCAGCTCTCTAGGCCGGTATATCCGGTATTCGTTGCGGCGGCATGTTTCCAGTGTCCCACTGCGGGACGAGGTGGCCCACATCGAAAACTATCTCGATATGGCCAATTTCCAAAATCCCGGTTCGGTGATGCTGATGACAGATTTGCAGGAAGAGGCCCTTGACTGTCTGGTGCTTCCTTTTTCGATCTACACCTTTGTGGAAAACAGCGTCAAACACGCCCTTTTCCCCCGAAAATTGATGTCGATATTCCTGTCGGCCCGGGTGGAAGGGGATACGTTGGTGGTTACGATTGAAGATGACGGCGCCGGTTTTTTGGATGAAGCCCTTGCCAATTTCAAGGACCCTGCCTGGATTGAAAGCCCCAGTGACCAACATATTGGTATACGGAATGTCAAGCGTTCTTTTACCCTCCTTTATGGGGATAAAGCTTCGCTGATTCTGTCCAATGCTGTTCCATCGGGGGCCAGGGTCGAGCTGCGGATGCCGGTAGAGCGGGAACCGGAACCCGACAGCCCAGCGGAAGAGGAGGAGAGAAATTGACCGTTTTACTTGTAGATGATGACCAGAGCACCCTGCAAATGCTGCTTGCGACCATTGACTGGGACAAGCTGGAAATCAATGAGAAGAGAACCGCTTTGAGCGCGGAGGCGGCGCGGGAAATTTTCCAGACGGAACCTGTGGATATTATGGTCTGTGACATTGAAATGCCGGGGGATAGCGGGATTGAGCTGCTTTCCTGGGTGCGGGAGCAGGGGTACACCACCCGCAACATCTTTTTAACGAATCACACCCGGTTCCATTATGCCCAGACTGCCATCAAGTTGGATACCGTCGACTTTATCGGCAAGATGAGCCCGCCTTCCGAGCTGGAGGATGCGTTGCGCCGAGCGGTCAATATGGTTAAGACAATGCGGGTGCAGCAGCGTTACGCTGAATATGGTCATTATTGGGAGGAAAACAGCGGCCTGCTCTGGCGACAGTTTTGGTTTGACCTGATTTCCCAGAAGATTCCCCCGGATCGGGAGTCGATTAAGCGAGCTGCCAAAGATCGGTTGATGGAATGGTATGGTTACTCCAACGGTGAAAAGGAGCAGGAAGATCTGCCCCGTCAGATGCCGATGCTCTGTACCGTTGACCTAGGTCAGTCGGCCATCGCCGATTGGGAACCGCGGGAACTGGACTTTTGCATCTATAATGTCCTTTCGGAGGTGCTTTACGGCAGCACCAACTCGGATCACATCGTCTTTCTAACCCGGGACAGCCGGGCAGTTTACGCGGTGATCGCTGAGGACAAGGAGTCCGACGGGCTGGAAAAAAAGGCCCGGGAAGCGGATGGGCTTTTTCGGGAATATCTTCATTTCAGCGTCAATTTCTATATTGGTGGGATGGTGCCGGCTGAGCAATTGTCGGCAGAGGTCAGGCGGCTTCAAAAGGCTGATCGGCAGAACGTGATCCTTTCCGGCGGCGTGCATCTGTTGGACCCCTCGGGAGGGAAACAACCCGGTCCGTCGGATAAACCGGCCCGGATGGATTTAACGGGACTGAAGGAGCTTTTGGTGTCCGGGGATGCCTACCAGGTGATCGGCAGGGTCAAAGACTACTTTTCTTCCCTTCCCCGGAATAAGATCACTCCGCAGCTTCTCCAGGATTTTCAATTTGATTTTACTCAGCTGCTTTACGGAGTACTGGCCGAGCGGCAGATTGAGGCCCATCAAATTTTTTCTCAGCCGGAAGCGGATACCGTCTTCCGCCGGGCGCCCAATTCCCTGATTGATACCTTAAAATGGGTCAGTTTTTCGGTACAGCGGGCGATCGAAGTGCTGCAGGCGGCCGGACGCTCCCAGACCATCACCGGACGGGTTAAGGCGTATATCGACGAGCATTACGCCGAGCATATCACCAAGGCGGAATTGGGTGCCCTTTTGTACTTAAACCCCGATTATCTGGCTAAACTCTTTAAGAAGGAGACGGGCATCGCCCTTAGCGACTATATCGCCCAGGTACGGGTCAAAGCGGCCAAAGCGATGCTGGCGGACGAGTCGGTTTCGCTGGTAGATGTGGCGATGCGGACGGGGTTTGACTATTATTCTTATTTTTCCACCACGTTTAAAAAGGCCGTCGGTTTAAGCCCCAGCGATTACCGGAAAAAGGTGCTGGGACAAAAAAACGGGCCGGAAGGGGAGTAAATCGTATGCGGGACTATCTGTCACAGTTTAAACGGGATTTTGGCTTGACGGCGGCGGCTTCGGTGGTGCTGGGGCTGTTGCTGCTCCTTTACCCCGAGACCTCCGGCACCATTCTGGCGGTGATTATCGCCCTTGCCCTGACCGCCATGGGAGCCATGCATATCATCAACTACATTTTCCGCCGGTTTCCAGAGGACGCGGGCAGGATGGACCTGGTCAGCGGGCTGCTTTTGGCGGGGATTGGGATCTTTATCTTTTTCCGTCCTGGGGCACTGATTGGCTTTCTGCCGGTGGTGATGGGGTTTCTCTTGCTGGTCGGGGGTGCGGTTAAGCTGCAAAATGCCATCGACCTCGCTCGGATGCAGACGCCGCTCTGGTGGGTAATTTTGATTCTGGCGGTCCTGTCGGTGGGGGCCGGCCTAGTGGCGCTGTTCAATCCATTTGAAACGGGGGAAGTTTTGCTGATGTTTTTGGGAGGAGCATTGGTGATAGACGGTCTTTTTGACATCTATACCCTCATTACCCTCCACCGTCGGATAAAAAAACTGAAAAAAGACCTCAGATAAGCCGATGACCATTGAAAAACCGGTAAAAATGTGATAGGATATAATATATCTGCCGTATATAAGCGGCAATGAAAGGAAGCCACCGAAATGAACGTTATATATATTTCTCCCAACTTCCCGGTCAACTATTACCGGTTTTGCGAGGAACTTCGCGGCAATGGCGCCAATGTCCTCGGTATCGGGGATTGCCCTTATGACCAGCTGAAACCCGAACTGAGAGCGGCTCTCACTGAATACTATAAAGTCAACAGCCTTGAAAATTACGATGAAATGGTTCGAGCGGTCGGCTATTTTACCTTTAAGTACGGGAAAATTGACTGGCTGGAGTCCAACAACGAGTACTGGCTGGAAACCGATGCGGCCCTCCGCACCGATTTCAACATCACCACCGGCCTTAAAACCCCCGATATGCCGAAAATTAAGTACAAATCCAAGATGAAGGAGTACTATAAAAAGGCTGGGATTCCCACTGCTCGCTGGCATCTGATCGACACCCTGGAAAACGGCCTTGCCTTTGCCCGGGAAGTTGGCTATCCGGTCATTGTCAAGCCGGACAACGGCGTCGGCGCCAACGCCACCTTCAAGCTCAAAAACGAGGAGCAGCTGCGGGAGTTTTACGCTTCCGGCTGGTCGACCCAGTACATCATGGAGGAGTATGTCAACGGCGAGATCTGCTCCTACGACTCGATCATCGATTCCCACGGAACCCCCCTCCTCGAGACCGGCAACATCACCCCCATTTCGATTATGGACTCGGTCAACGAGCGGGAGACGGTCTTCTTCTACATCGTACAGACCCTAAAGGATGACGTCCGGGCGGCGGGCCGGGCCTGCGTTAAGGCCTTTGATGTCCGTTCCCGCTGCACCCACCTGGAATTTTTCCGCCTGCTGGAGGACAAACCCGGGCTGGGAAAGAAAGGGGACATCGTCGGGCTGGAGGTCAATATGCGCCCTTCCGGCGGGTTTACCCCTGAGATGATTAACTATGCCTGCTCCACCGATTTCTATAAGGACTGGGCGGATATGGTTTGCTTTGACAAGCTGACCAAAAAGAGCTACCCCGAAAAGTTCTACGGCGCTCACCTTGGCCGCCGCAATGAAAAGCACTACCGCCATTCCCACCACGACGTCATGTCCCGTTACCGTAACCAGATTATGATGACCGGCGTTTTGGACCCGGCCCTGGCCACCGGGATGGGGGACCGGTTCTATATCGCGAGACTGGATACCGCCGAGCAGCTGGAACAGTTTAGAAAATACCTGTCGGAAGAGGTGTGAGCAAAATGGAAACCAAAGTCAGCAAGATCTATTCAAACGCCCTCGGCCGGGAGATGGAATACATCCGTTATGGCCACTCTGGCAAGCTCTTTTTCGCCGTCCCTTCCCAGGATGGACGTTACTTTGACTTTGCCAATTTCGGGATGGTGGACGCCGTCGCCGATTATATTGAGTCGGGCAAAATCCAGATTGTCTCTTTTGACACCATCGACCGGGAAACTTGGTCCAACGAAGGGGGAGACCCTGCTTACCGGATGCAGCTCCACGAAAAATGGTATCATTATGTGACCGAGGAGCTGTACCCTGTGGTGATGGCGGAATGCGGCTGTACCGGCCGGGCTGGGATCACCGGCTGTTCGATGGGGGCTTATCACGCTGGCAACTTCTTTTTCCGCCGCCCCGACCTCTTTGACACGGTCATCGCCCTTTCTGGTATCTATGACCCGAGTTTGTTGATTCACGGGTACTTTGATTCGACGATGTATATGAACTCTCCGGTTCATTCGCTGCGGAATATGCCTGCGGACCACCCTTATATGGAACTTTACCGCCATTCCAAGATTATCATCTGTGTAGGGCAGGGTGCCTGGGAAGAGCTGATGCAGATCGGCACCCGGGAGCTGGACGAAGTCCTCACCCAGAAGGGAATTCCCGCCTGGATTGATTACTGGGGTTATGACGTCAACCACGACTGGCCCTGGTGGCGGAAACAGTGGCGGTATTTCCTTGAACGGACGCTGGAGGATTAACCACCGCTTAAACCTGCAATGCACTGCGCCCCTGGTAGAAGGGTTAACCTTCTGCCGGGGGCGCGTTTTTACATCTTTACATTTTCCGCGAATTGCCGTATACTGGAAATAACTTTTCCGGTAGAAAGGATTAAAACCTATGCGTATCGTAGTGAAAATCGGCAGTTCGACCCTGGCCCATCCCACCGGCCGGATGAATATCCGCCGGGTAGAGGAGCTCTGCCGGGTACTTTCCGACCTTAAAAACGCCGGTCATGAAATCATCCTCGTCTCCTCCGGGGCGATTGCAATGGGGGTCGGCAAGCTCTCGATGTCCGCCCGTCCCCACGACACCCCAACCAAACAGGCGGCCGCATCCATCGGTCAGTGCGAGCTGATGTATACCTATAACAAGGAATTTTCTGAGTATAACCACACCGTTGCCCAGATTCTACTGACCGTTTTGGACCTGCAGGACGAGCAGCACCGGTTAAATTTCGAGAACACCATGTCCCGGCTGCTGGAGCTGGGGGCTCTCCCCGTCATCAACGAAAACGATTCGGTGGCCACCGAAGAGCTGGAGATCGATAACGATACAATGGGGGCTCTCGTCGCTGAAGCGGTGGGGGCTGACCTTTTGATTCTCTTATCGGATATCGACGGCCTCTACACCGCCGATCCCCATAAGGACCCCTCCGCCCGGCTGATTCACGACGTCTGCGCCCTGACCCCCGAAATCACCGCCCTGGGCGGCGGGGAAGGGTCCGCCCTCGGCACCGGCGGGATGGCGGCCAAGCTGAAAGCCGCGGCGATTGCCACCGGTGCCGGTATTGACATGGTGATCGCCAATGGCGCCCATCCGGAGGTGCTGTACGATATCATCGAAGGGAAGCCCTCCGGCACCCGTTTTTATGGACACACCCCTGGACAGAAGGAGGAAAGCTGATGAAAGAGACCCGTTTGATTTTGCAGGAAGCTAAAGCCGCCGCGCCGCTCCTGGCCCGTTTTGGAACCGAGGAGAAAAACCGCGCCCTGCTGGCGATGGCCGATGCCCTGATTGCCGCTGAGGAAGATATTCTCGCCGCCAACGCCGAGGATATGAACGCCGCCGAGGGGAAAATCTCTCCGGTGATGCTGGACCGGCTCAAACTCACTTCCGAACGGATTGCGGGGATGGCCGATGGCATTCGGGAGGTGGCGGCCCTTCCGGACCCCGCCCGGGTGCTGGAACGGATCGAGCGCCCGAATGGGCTGGTGATTGAAAAGACCGCTGTTCCGATGGGGGTTATCGCCATTATCTACGAATCCCGTCCCAACGTCACTTCTGACGCCGCCGCCCTGGCCCTTAAGGCGGGCAGCGCCTGCGTTCTGCGGGGCGGAAAAGAGGCTTTCCGTTCGGCAGCCGCCATTGTCCGCGCCCTGCGGGAGGGCTTAAAGGCGGTAGGGTTCCCCGAAGCGGCCGTTTCGGTGGTGGAGGACACCTCCCGGGCCAGCGCCAAGGAGCTGATGACGGCGGTGGGGTATGTGGACCTGCTGATTCCCAGAGGGGGAGCGGGGTTAATCCGCGCCTGCGTCGAAGAGGCGAAGGTCCCCTGCATCCAGACCGGCACCGGCATCTGCCATGTCTATGTGGACAGTCCCTGCGACCTGTCGATGGCCCTGCGGATTGTGGAAAACGCCAAGACCTCCCGGCCGTCGGTCTGCAACGCCGAAGAGGTGCTGCTGGTCCATCGGGATGTGGCGGGTGAGTTTTTGCCGGAGCTGAAAAAGCGGCTGGTGGACCAGCGGGCAGCGGAGGGCAAAATCCCGGTGGAGTTGCGGCTGGACCCGGAAGCGGCAAAGCTGATTCCCGGTACGCCCGCCGGTGACCAGGATTTTGACACCGAGTTTCTCGACTACATCCTGGCGGTCAAGATGGTGGACAGCGTGGAACAGGCGGTTTCCCACATTGCCGCCCATTCGACGGGGCACAGTGAGTCGATTTTAACTTCCTCCGATGAGCACGCCGCTTTCTTCACCAAAGCAGTGGATTCCGCCGCGGTTTATGTCAACGCCTCCACCCGCTTCACCGACGGCGGGGAGTTCGGGTTGGGGTGCGAGATGGGCATCTCGACCCAGAAGCTCCACGCCCGGGGCCCGATGGGACTTGGGGAACTGATGAGTTATAAATATGTGATCCATGGCAATGGCCAGATTCGATAAGGGGGTTTTTTTGATGGCAACCTTTGGATTTATCGGCACCGGCAATATGGGCGGCGCTGTGGCAAAAGCGGTGGCAAAGGCAGTGGGCGGGGAGTCGGTTTTTCTCTCCAACCGCACCGCCCAAAAGGCGGAGATGGTGGCGAAGGTAACCGGCGGCACCGTTTGCGACAGCGAAACCGCTGCCCGTCAGGACTATATCTTCCTCGGGGTGAAGCCCCAGATGATGGCAGGCATGCTGGAAGGCATCCGCCCGGTTTTGC
>CALXHB010000186.1 GCA_944387995.1 uncultured Clostridia bacterium
GAGGTTCTGCCGGTCAAGACCCGTTCTTTCGGCGGCATCGGTATCTTCGCCATCCCCGAAATGGGCCGGTTCTACCGTCATGTGCTGGTGGAGAAAGGCTATCCGCACCACGGTGCCGTCGCCTTCAGCCACTGCGGCAAGGCCCTCTTCTCGATCTTCCGTTACCTCGGCATCCAGGATATTGCCTATAACCAGCCTGCATCCCTGCCCTATAAGACCGAGAACCCCTTCGCGTAATGCGTAACGAATAAAATACAAAAGCCGCTCCTGTTTTTCGGAGCGGCTTTTGTATTTTATTCAGGATACCACATATGGTAAATATCTAGCCATTTTTCTTTTAAAAACAGCAGAAAACGCTTTACGCATTTAGGACAACGTATTTTTTGAGTTTGAACAAGTATTCCCAAGATTAGGAAAACCAATATTGACAGCAGCCAGATTTCAAACCCAAAATGCCTTGCCAGACCTGCCGCTTCACCAGCATCCGTTTCAGGTGTGATTAGGGACATCCGAACCTCTCGAATAAAGCTGCCAAGGTATTGACCTACATATATGCCAAAGAGGTTACCGATCGTTAAATAAATGGTTACCATATCTTTTTGGCTTCCGGTCAGGTAAAATATCCAGACCCAGATGTAAAGATAGCTGTGATCCGCTGTCCAATCGAATAAGTCGTATACATGGGCATCCTTAGTTTTAGTGGTAAAGTATAACCAGACGAACGACAAAAGGCAAGCCAAACCAATTATATGGCTCGTAATTTTATTTGACTTCATTTTACTCCAGCCAATATTCGGTCGCAGATTGTAAAGTTGACCCAGAATCAATTAGATAAAACTTATTTGCGGTATTTTCCCAATTGTTTACAATTTGTAAATAATTCATTCCATCAACTAGATGATACTCACGGTAACCTACACCTACAACCCAATGCATAGAAAATAAATGATTGATTAGTAATACTGCAAGCGGATGATTATTTCTTATTGCTTCTTTCATTTCAGTAAAAGAGCCATACGTGGTATCATAGTATAAGTTATAGCCACATTCTTCGGAAAAATAATCTTGTGCCTTACTTGCAAGATCAAACTGCGGTCCATTAGGAATATAATTATGCATGACTCTAAATGTATCGTCTTTATTTCCGTTTTGCATTGCATCGGGATATCCGTTTGATGCATAATATATAGCAATATTAGTCATAGTTGTTGTACCACAATGATTGTTAGCAATATCATTATAATCATTCATGATAGCCCAATCTATTCCAGAAATTGATATTCTATCATAGAAATATGTCGAAGACGGCATGTCATCCCAATTAATAAATCCATAATCCTCATCCGATGCATAAGGTATAATAAATTCAGAATATTTATTTATAACATCAAATTTATATGCGGATGTTTTTTCCTGTAATTCAATGTCCGAACTCTTTAAAGTAGGATAATATGAATATATATCCGCTGTATTCATGTCGATTGAAGATGAAACATTATATGAATATTCATAAACATCACAAGGACTGTTATAAACAATACGCGCATTCGAATTTGTATCCAAAATTTCCTGGATTAAGTGGTTATCCCCTTCGCCAAACTCAATAACGCCCGGATTATCTTTGTCGTTATGAACGACAGCGTATTCACCAGAAGTCAGCGTTAAATACCACGCGACTTTGTCGCCCGAAGGACTGTACAGAGGAACAAGCTCATCAATTTGAACGTGACTTGGCCACATATCTTCCGATGCCGTATTCATGCAAAGAGAAGCGGAAATTAGAACATCTAGGGCGTCCAGGTCGTTTGACTCGCCAATTGGAAGGTCAATTGCCGAAACAGAAGTAGCACCAGTGATTGCGATCGCGGTTGCCATGCACAGAGAGAATAGTTTCTTTTTCATAAGAACATCTCTTTCAAATAATTTATACCAGTATTTGTATGGCTATACTAAACATATCCAACCACAGGAAGAACGGTTCCTTTTGAAAGGGTCAGGCGGTGGGATAGGGATAATATTCCTCTGCCAGTAAATAGACCGTTCCGTCGGGTTTCAGGGCGGCAAAGGTCATGACCGGCTGCGGCTGTTCGGGGTCGTGGTCGATCAGGTCGACGACCGGGTAATCGTCCGACGGGTAGCCGTAGAGGGCAAAGTAAAGGGTGTTCCCATCCAACTGCCAATAGGAGAGGGTATCGGAAGGAACACCGATATATTCAAACACCGGTTCAGCCTCATCGCCAGTCTGGCGGTAGAGGGTGCAGGTATAGCCGTGTTCCAGCAGCGGGTCGAAGGGCTGATATACCGCCTCTTCCAGCGTTAAAAGGTACTCTTCGGTGCGTAGCCAGTAGATGGCATCCCCGGCGGCCACCAGCCGGTAGTTGTCCGACGCGCGGATTTCTTCCGGGATGGGGAGGGTGGTCTCTTCACAGGTCTCGACGTCGTGGAGGACGAGGTCCTTTTCATCCCGCCGGTAGAGGATCAGGGAACCGTCCCGATAACCGACAACCGGACGTTGTACCGTACAGGGGCGGGTTGTGCCATCCCGCACGTCCAGCCAGAGGGCGGGATATTCCCTGTCCCGCACCCCAATCAGCAGTTGGTCCCCAATCACCGCGTGGAAGGTCAAAAATGTTCCCAGCCCATCCAGCCAGTCGACTGACTGGCCCTTGCGGGTTTTCAGGTTATAGCGGTAGAAGTGGTAGTCCTGCCCATCTATGGTTTGCGTAACTGCGTAAAGGAAATGCCCCGAGCCCCAGAAGCGGTCGACAAACGGTTTCCCGTCAAAGGCGAACAGACGGATAGATGTTCCGGCGTCCGGGTCAAAGCAGTAGACGCCGTCCGATTTCCAGTAATACAACTCACCACCCACAGCAGTCAGTCCGTAAAGTTCCTCCTGCGCTGCCAGTTCGGTCACGGTATCCCCTTTCCAGAGGTTTAGATGGTCTACCAGATCTTGGCCCCGGGTGCGGAGGAGGACGCCGCCTTTAAAGTCGTTGACGAGGGGGAAGGTTTGATCTTTTGCGTAATTGGTGCCGGTCGTCGAGTAAAAGTAGCCGATGGTGGGGCTTTCATCGCAGCCGGAGAGCAGCAGGGAAGCGGCCATCCATAAGGAGAATACACCCAAGAGCTTTTTTCTGCGATGTCTAGCCATTTGTTTCACCCCTTTCTCCTTTCGTTTTATCCTCGGGGCGGGGAACAGAAACGATTTATGCCCTTACGCCGCCATATTCTCCCGGTACTCTTTGGCGAGGATGTAGGCTGTTCCGTCCGGCATGAGCGCTGCATATCGCACCACCCGGTTTTCGCTGATCGACGGGTCTTCGGGGGCGATGTCATAGAGCCACTCTTCCTCCTTCGGCTCGCCGTAGTAGGCAAAATAGAGGATGCCGTCGATCAGCTGGTAGTACTGCCAGGAAGGCTCGATGGACGAATTGACCGGCCGGAAGGAATAGGCCGTTTCCAGTTTTCCCCCCCTTCTGGACACAGATTGCCTGCCGGTAAAGCCAGTAGATATTTTCTTCGGTGACCCCGAGAATCTGGTAGTAGCCGTTTTGGTCGTTTTGCACCTCTTCGGGGACGGGGATGGAGGATTCCACGCCGGTCTGAACATGGTGCAAGAGGATTTCGCCGGTGTCCTGCCGGTAGAGGGCGATGGAGCCGTCCCGGTAGCCGCAGATCCGTCCGCTGAAATCATCGTACCGTCTCGCCCCATTCTCCATATTGAGCCAGAAGGAGGTGACCTCTTGTCCTTTCTGGGTCACCACCAGCAGCTCGTCGTCCACGACGCCGTAAAAGTAGATGTCTACACTTCCATATTCGGAAAGCCAGTCAAACCGCTCGAGGACGCCTGTCCCTGTGTCGTAGCGGTAGATGGTGTAGTCGGTGGGGTTATAGAGAAGGGCTGTTTCGACAATGTACAAAACCCCGTCCTTTCCCCAGAACCGAGCGGGGACCATCCCCTCGTCCAACGAAAAGACTGGGGTGGAAACACCTGTCTCCAGCTGGTACCGATAGACCTCGCCCTCATCGTCCCAGTAGTAATACCCATCTCCCACCCTAGTTAGGCCATAGAGCGGGGTGGGGGCCTTGTACTTGGTGACCGACCCGTCCTTCCAGAGGTATAGGTTTTCGGTATCCCCGGCATCTGTCCGCAGGAGGGTGCCGCCCTCGACGGTGGAGGTGGCGACTGGGTAGAAGGGGATTGTGCTGTCGTCTGCGTAGTAGGGGGCGGTGTAGAAGAGGGTGAAAACCGGACTCTTTTCACATCCCGATAGAAGCAGAAGAACACCCATCAGGAGAAATAACATCTTCCATCTCTTTTTCATTCTATACCCCTCCCATCCTCAGGAGTCCCAAGCGGCGTCGTAGTATTCTTTTGCCAGGATGTACACCGTCCCATCTGGCATCAGGGCGGCGAACTGCATATACTTTCCCGTATCCTGTTCGGGATCATAGGGGGCCAGGTCTACGACCTCATACCCTTCCGCTGGGCGGCCGAGAAAGGCAAAGTAATAAACCCCGTCGATCAGTTGGTAAAACTGAAAGATCGAATAGACCTCTCGGCCGGTATAGGCAAAGACCGCTTGCAGTCCCTTGTCGGTCTGGCGGTAGAGGGTGTGGTCTTCCCTCCAGTAAACGGCGTCTTCCCCCACCGCCAGCAGCTCGTAATCATACCGGTTTTCGGAGGTGAGAATCTCATCCGGCAACGGAATTTCGGTCTGTTTTCCCGTCTTCACATCCTGCAGGCGGATAAAGTCCCATCCAGGGTTGTTTTCAGACCCCTGCCGGAAGAGGGCGAGGGCGCCGTCCCGGTAGCCATAGACCGGGCTATCAATCGGATATTCCCGCCGGCTGCCGTCCATCAGGTCCAGCCAGTAAATGGCAAACTCCGCCCCCCGCTTTTCAACCAGCAGCTCATCCCCCACAACGCCGAAAAAAGACAGGGTTACGGCCTCCTCTGCCTCCGAAAGCCAGTCCTCCCGACTGAGGACACCGGTTTTAAGGTCATAGCGGCAGAGGGTATAGGATGGCCTTTCGATGGCGTACAGCATCCCAGCATCTCCCCAGAAGCGGACGAGAAGCGTTTCTTCCTCCAGTGGGAAAAGCATCTCGGTTTCTCCGCTGTCCAGCTCATACCGGTAGACTCCATCGACGGTCCAACCGTAGTACGCTCCGTCTATTTCGATCAGTCCCATCAGTTGTTGATCGGTTTCAAATTTTATCACGGTATCCTCCCGCCAAAGGTAGAGGTTGTCGGTCGAATCCAGCCAGTCCGGCATCCGCAGCAGGACGCCATTATCCCCAGGGAGGGCCAGGGGATAATAGGGTTCAAAGGATTTGGAGAAATTTTCCGAGGGGAGATGATAAACCTGGGTATAAAGGTTATTTTTGGCGCATCCGCTAAGCAGGAGTGCCAACAGAAGGAAAAGGGCGAACAGTTTCTTTTTCATCGGTACACCTTCTTCCGATGGGGTACAGCGCAGGCAACTCATCCTGCATGATGGAAGTTAACCCGGCTTCTAACAAAGAGAAAATGTAATTTTCCCTTATAAGCCTTTTGATTTATATGCAGGACAAACGGAATACTTATAAATTTATTATAACATGATGACAGGTGGACGTCAAATAATCCCCGGCTTTTACCGGGTATAAACTGTGCAGATTGTATAGCTGCCGGTGAGAGGATTTAAAAATAGGTTTTCTTCTTATACAGAAAAGGTTTTGGGAGGTGGGTAAAAGTTGTATGATAAACTGAAAATGCAAAAATACAGCAAAATCCCTTGCGGGGGAGAAAAAAACGTCTTATAATGTAGGTATCAATTGCAGAGTAGGAAGACAAGCGCTTGGGGTGTATGACAATGATGTCATCCTCCACCAGTGCCCGCCGGACGGGGAGTTGTCGGTGGGACGAAAAACGGTAGGCCGTTTGCGGTTTGGCTTCCGCATCCCGCTGCGATGAATTACGAGGCTGGGGCCGCTGTGCCGCCCCAAATTCCTCCTAATTTGTCCGACAGACGGGGAAGGAGGAATTTTTATGCCAAATGGAAAAAAGACCGCATCCCTTCTCACCGCCGGAATCGGGTTTCGAGATTTCCCGCGGGTCATTTTGGACCTTCCGGGGAACATCTGCCGTTCGGCGGGGGAGCTGAAGAAAACACATTCCCTGTGCGGAATCGCGCTGCTGCTGGCCCTTTCGGTGGTAGCCGACCAGTTTTCCTTCTATGTGGGTCCGGTCAAGGTTGGAGTCGGTTCGCTGATCAGTGCGATGTACGGTTGTTTTTACGGGCCGGTGGCCGGCGGGTTTGCCGCGGGAGCCGGGGACCTGGTGAAATACCTGGTGCGGCCGACGGGTGCATTCTTTTTTGGGTATACGTTAAACGCTATTCTGGGTGGGGTGCTCTACGGCATCTTTTTTTATAAGATGCGGGTAACCCTCCTGCGGGCGGTGGTCTGCAAGCTGACGATCAATATCCTGGTCAATGGGCTGTTGGGCACGGTTTGGTACTCGATGGTTTACGGCAAGGGGATTGAGGCCATTTTCTGGCCACGGATGCTGGCAAACATCGGAAAGGTACCGGTGGAGACGGTGGTATTGCTGCTGCTCCTTCCGGCGGTTATCGCAGTTGCCCGGCGGGCAAAGCTGCGGATATAGTCCCTTGAGGGGAATTTACGAAAGGAATTGGATATGAACGTCATTTTGATTGGGATGCCGGGCTGCGGCAAAAGCACGATCGGGGTGGTCCTGGCCAAAACGCTGCGTTACGGTTTCGTTGACGGGGACCTGCTGATCCAGGAAAAGACCGGCAAACGTCTCCAGGAAATCATCGACTACGACGGGCTGGACCGTTTTTGCGAGATTGAGGACGAGGTGCTCCTGGGCATTAATTGCGAAGATACCGTGGTCGCGCCCGGTGGCAGCGCGGTTTACTATCCCGACGCGATGGCTCATTTAAAGGAGCTGGGGGCTGTGGTTTACATCCAGCTTTCCTGTGAGCACGTTAAGGAACGGCTGGGCAACCTCGAATCCCGGGGTGTGGCCGGTGCGAAGGACAAATCGGTGGAGGAACTGTACGCCGAGCGGGTGCCGCTGTACGAAAAGTACGCGGACTTTATCATCAACTGTGACGAAGGCACCCTTTCGGAAAACGCCGAAAAGATCGCCAAGACGATTGCGCTGGCGCTGATTTAAAATGACGAAGCCCCCGTTTCCGGTTTCACCGGGAGCGGGGGCTTTTATCTATCTATTGGTTACGAGGCGGGAAGCTGTGGGTTTTCCGCCTCTTTTTTCGGGTGAGAGGCATGGTGATGCGGATTTTAAACCCTTCGGTCCGGTCTACCGGCATCAGCTCCATCTTCGCCCGTTCGCCGTAGAGAAGCAGCAGCCGGCGATAGACGTTTTGCAGCCCGATCTGCTGGTTGGAGAAGGAGACGGTCTCGTCCTTTCCCAGGACGCCCGCCCGGACGTTTTCCAGCATCTGGGTCATCTTGCGGCTTTCCTCAATGCCGATGCCGACGCCATTGTCCTGGTAGTCAATCCGCAGAAGGCCGTTGAGTCCCCCGGGAATGTGCTGGACGGTAACGGTCAGTTGGAGGGATTCTACCTTGAACTTGTTGTGCTTGACCGAGTTTTCGGCCAGGGTCAGCAGCATCAGCGGGGGCACCTGGCAGTCCAGCAGCTCTTCGTCCTCAAAGTCCCGAAGGGTCGTCTGGGAATCAAACCGGATGTCCTGGATGGCGAGAAAGTCGGTGGTCTGCTGCAGCTCCTCTTTTAAGGTCACCGTTTCAAACCCGTCGCAGAGGGTATAGCGGACATAGGAGGAGAGGAGCATGCAGAAGTCCTGAATCTGGTCAAACTTTTCCCACTCGGCCATGCCGATGATGATGTTGAAGCAGTTTACGAAAAAATGGGGTTTGATCTGATTTTGCAGAAATTCCAGCTCGGTGCGGGTGCGGCGGAGTTTTTCCTCGTAGATGTCGATTTTCAGTCCATTCACCTGGGTTTCCAGTTCGGAAAAGGCGTTGGCTACGTCGTCCAGTTCGGCAAATCCGTAGCGGCGGGTGAATTTCCGTTCGTTAATGTACTGGCTCACGTTTTGTTGGAGGGCCTGCAGGGGGCGTTGGATGTTCCGCCGGAAATAGAGGATAAAGTATAGCGAGCAGCCGGCAGTCAAAGCGCAGAGGAGCAGAACGGTAATCAGGTACATCCCGGCGTCCCCCAGGGTGGCGACCCGTCCGTCAATGGTGATAATCCCGATTCCCATCGCGCTCCAGTGGAGGGTAGCGACGGCATCTTTCCGGCCTACCGAGACGGTTCCATCGTCTTTGAGGGTAACGCCGGTCTCCCGAAAGAGACTCTGCTGTTCAATGGGCTGAAAATCCCGGTCCACCAGCAGGTAAAATCCGTCCTCCGACTGGATGACGCTGTCCATAAAGGAAAAGAGGTTGTCCAGCCGAATCCAGCCGGCCAGATATACCCCGCGGCTCTGGCCCAGGGAGAGGCAGTAGGTTTTTCCACCGATCTGACGAAAGATGGTGAAAATTCCCACCGACGGAAAGCTGTTCAGATTCTCCGAGAGGAAGTTTTCCACCGCACAGTTTTCGTCGTAGCTTTCCTGCGTGGTGCGGTTGCAGCTGCTAAGGCCCAGTTTGGGAACGCTGATGTAAAAGGAGTAGCCGGCGTTGACCAGATTTTGAAGGGAGGTAAACTGGTTGAGCGATTCGTTTACCCAATAGGGGGCAAGGATATTCCGGCGGTTGGTGGTCTGCAATTTTCGGACGTTTTCATCGGTGGCGAGAGCGCTGGCCATGTAGTAATTTACCTGGTTAAAACCGTTATCCAGATGTTTTATCTGATACTGCATGATGGAGTTCTGCCGTTCGTAGCTGTCGTCTCGGGATTGGCGCATGGTGTACATCGTCGCCAACAGGGCGATCAAAGCCAGGGGAATCAGCAGAAGGCTTGCTACTTTCAAGAGGGTGATGAGGGAGGCTTTATGCTTCATTTTGCTCCTTTCCGGGGACGTCGCCATTTTTGCGGTATTCACCCGGCTGACAGCCGATCTTCTGCCGGAAGAGCTTGGAAAAATAGGAAATGTTGTCGTATCCCACCGTCTCTGCCACCTTGCTGATGGGCATTTCGGTTTCCCGCAGCAGCATTTTTGCCTGGTCCAACCTCCGCTGCTGGATGTACATGGTCATCGAACAGCCCATTTCTTCCTTAAAAAGGGTGCCCAGGTAGTCGGGGTTCATATAGACAAGCCCTGCCAGCTCGCTCCGGGTGATTTCGGAGGAGAGGTGTTCGTCGATGTATTGACAGACCGTCCTGACGGCGCTCCGGACCCGGTGGGAAGAAGGGTGGTTTTCCGGCTCCCTGGGGGTGGTGGCGCCGGGTTGGGGGGCCTGGTAGGAAACCCCCAACTGGCGCATTGCTTGGGCGAGCTTGTCGGTCAATTCGGCATAGCTGACTGGCTTTAAAAAGTAGTCAAAGGCGTGCAGCTCCACCGCCTTTTTGGCGTAGTCAAAGTTTCGGAAGGCGGTGCAGAAAATGGTCAGGATTTTCTGGCCGCTGTCCCGAATCCACTCCAGCAGCTGCAGCCCCGAAAGGTCCGCCATCTCAATATCGGTAATCAGAATATCCACCTGGGTGCGGCGGATAATTTCTTGGGCTTCTTCTCCGCTGCGGGCTGTGAGCACCTCGTCCAGGCCCAACGCCTTAAAATCTACCCCGTGCCGGATTCCGTCCAGCACCTGTCGCTCGTCGTCTACAAGCAGGATTGTCATGTTTTCACCTCTAATGTCCCTGTTTCTCCCCAAAAAGGGGAGAATGGCATATCTGCTTGCCGAAAATTTCGGCAGGATTTTGGCATCCATAGCAATATTTACAAAATCTGTTCATTCCTATCATACTATTTTTAATGGCAAAAATCAAGTCTCCAGGATCAAGAACAATTCACCTCGGAAAAGTTTCTGTTAAAAGATTGTAAAGTCTGGTATAATACAGTTGTTTGAAGGGAAAGCTGGGCCTAAAAGCGGGCCCAGTTTTCGCGTCAGTTTGGCCGGCAGGCAGATCCCGCAGTCAATTGGGACGGCGGGCGCCGCGGGCGCGGCAGTTACAGAAAGGAATGGAGACTATTATGAAAAAAAGAATCATCTGTGCGTTGATGGCAGCGGGCATGATGGCGCTGAGCTTTACCGCCTGCAGCAACGACGGCAGCTCTTCCACCACCACCGATTCCAGCTCGAACGGTTCTTCCGAGACGGGTTCCAGCGAGTCTGCCAGCACCGAATCGGCTATTGATATGGAAGGGGACCCCTACCACGTCATTTTCATGTATCTGAACATTTCCGAGGGCGAAGGTTTTGACGAAGTGCAGAACGCGGTCAACGAGCTGTCTCTGAAAGAGATCAACATGGAGACCGAACTGCTGCCGGTTTCCTACGGCACGATGACCACCACCACCCAGATGATGCTTGCTTCCAACGAGCCTCTGGACCTCTTCATGGACGTGATGTCCAATATGCCCACCTATATCACCTCCGGTTACATTGCTGACTGGTCGGATTATATGGGCCAGATCCCCGACGTCGTCGACTACTACGGCGACCAGATGGAAGCCGGCCGGATCGGCGACTTTATGGCGCTGATCGGCACCGTCAAGGAACGCCCCAACAACTACGGCCTGGTTGCCCGTAAGGACATCATGGACGAGCTGGGCTACTCGGTGGACGATTTCGCCATCGACCCCAACGATCCTTCTTCCTACGACAAGCTGGATGAGATGTTCGCCGCTGTCAAGGCCGCTTACCCCGGCATGACCGCCGTCGCAGGCCAGCAGTCGATTGCTTCCTACGGCACCTATGATGCCCTGTCCGACTCCTTCGGCGTTCTGGAAGATTACGGCCAGTCCACCGAGGTCGTGGACCACTACGAGACTGAACAGTTCAAGAACATGGTCACCATCAGCAAACGCTGGTACGACGCCGGTTATTATTCCGCTGACGTTGTCACCTCCCAGGATACCGGTGAGACCCTTCTGAAGGCTGGCAATATGTTCTCTTACGTCGTCGGCATTAAGCCCAACACCGCCCAGGAGAAACTGGCTCAGTGCGGTTATGAGGTTGAGGTCATCCCGCTGGCGGGCACCCCGATCTACACCTCTGCCGGTTACAACAACTTCGGTTACTGCCTGGCCAACGCCTCCGAGGATAAGGACAAAGCAGCCGCTTACTACAACTGGGTCTTCACCAGCGGCGAGTTCCACGACCTTATCAACTGGGGTATTGAAGGCACCGACTGGGTCGAGGACGCCAACGGTCAGGCTGCATTCCCCGAAGGAATGGACGGCTCCAACTATCGTTACCACAACGACCAGGGCTGGATCTACCCGAACCAGACCGCCGGTCATGTTTGGGCGGGCAACCCCTCCGACATCTGGGAGCAGTATGACGCCGCCACCAACGAGGCCATCAAGAGTGCTGCTTTTGGCTTCACCTATGACTCCACCGCTGTCACCGATCAGGTTATCGCCTGCACCGCTGTCAACTCCCAGTATCAGAAAGCCCTCTGGTTCGGTGCTGTGGATGATGTGGACTCTGCCATCGAAGAGTATGTCAACGCTCTGAAGAACTCCGGTTTGGATACCATCATCGAAGAGAAGCAGACCCAGCTGGACGCTTGGCTGGCTGAAAACGGCTCCGCTTCCACCGACGCTTCTTCTGCCGCTGCCGATGAAGGATCTTCTGAATCCTCTGCCGAAGCTTCTTCTGAGGGCTAATTCTTGTAAGATTTCCAATTTCCAAAATAACTGCCGGGGGTTCCCGGCAGAGCATTACCTTTTTTATCCGCTGACCGAGAGGCCGGCGGATTTTTTTGTAAAAAAACGCTGGGATTCAACTTCCCAGCGTTTTTTCTTATATGGAAGGGCTTAGCTTCTTCTTACAACCTCAGCAGCGGAAGAATCTCCGCTACCTTTTCCGCCGGAAGTTGTCCCGGGGCAGAGGCGGTGCCGAGGGTGGCGAAGGTAACCGCACTGCCGGTAAGGCTGCCGCAGATCCGGCTGACAGCCCCCATTGCCCCCATCGACATGGTGATGAGGAGCGCCCGGGAGCGGGCGGACTGTTTGACCGACGCCGTAAGAAGGGCCATCACGTCCTCCCGGCACCGGGGCATCACCGCGATCTTGCATAGGTCTCCTCCCAGTTGGTCCATTTCGGAGAGCCGGCGGATGATTTCCGCTTCCGGAGGGGTCTTAAAAAAATCATGGCTGGAAAGGACCACTTTCACCCCCAGCCGGTGGGCAGATTCCACCAGCGCTTCGGCAGAAGCCCCGGCGGTAAACAGTTCAATATCCACCAGATCCGGCTGCAAGGCGGTCAGACGCTCCACCAGTGCAAGGTAATCATCTTCCTTTACCTCGGCTTCGCCTCCCTCCTGACGGGTCCGGAGGGTCAATAGGAGGGGCATTTCTCCCAAGGTCTCCCGCAGAGCAGAACAGGCGGCTTGAACCGCCTCAGGTTCCGAAAGTCCGGTGAACCCATCCACCCGCCATTCGCAGAGGTCAGCTCCGTTTCCTCTGTGACGGGCGATTTCAGCTCCCTGGGCCAGAACGCCGGGAAGGTCCGGTGCGGTAATGGGAACGCAGATTTTCGGCAGACCCTCTCCCAGAGTCAGCCCTCTAACGGTAAGTGTGCCCATCTCTTACTCCACCCGGTTGCGCAGAATGCCGATGCCGGGAATCTCCACCTCCACGGTGTCTCCCTTTTCCATCGGTCCGACCCCAGCCGGGGTGCCGGTCAGCACCACGTCGCCGGGCAGGAGGGTGATCGCCTCGGTGATGAAGGCTAAAAGCTCCGGCACCCCCCGAATCAGCAGGCTGGTGCTGCTCCGCTGATGTTCGACGCCGTTTAAGCGGGTGATGACGGTCAGGTTATCGGGGGCGAGACCGGTGACAATCCGGGGACCGATCGGCCCAAAGAGGTCCACCGCTTTGCCCCGGGTCCACTGGCCTTCGCTCTTCTGGATGTCTCGGGCAGTGACGTCGTTGGCAACGGTGTAGCCGAAGACGTAGGAAAGGGCGTCCTCCTGGGAAACACGGGTCATTCTGCGGCCGATGACCACCGCCAGTTCCCCTTCAAAATCCACCCGGTGGGAGATGGCCGGGTAGGGGATGACCCCTTCGGGGTCGTTGATGCAGGTGGAGGGCTTGATGAAGAGGACCGGTTTGTCCGGCACCCCGTCCCCAAAGGCTTCTTTCATCTCTTCGATGTGGTCAAAGTAGTTTTTGCCCACACAGACCATCTTTTCCGCCTCACAGGGGGCGAGGAGGGTGACCTGGTTAAGGGGGAGCTGTTCTCCGGTGGGCTGTCCGCCCAGGTAAGGAGCGGCGGAGAGGAGGAGAGCCTGCCCCTCCTTCTCTTCGGCCCAGCGGGGGCCGGCTTCGGTTTGAATGCGGATATAACTGCGCTTTTCCATACTGAACATCCTTTCCGAAAATCGTTTATGTTTAGCATTATACCGGATTTTTTTCCGGATGGCAAGGGAGCGGAAGGGTTTTAGCCGATAAAAAGGGAAAAGTAACAGAAAAAACGGCCCCATCAACCGATGAGGCCGTTTAGTGTGTGAAATGTTACACCAATTCCTTCCACAGCTGGACCCGGAAGAGGATTGCAGCGATGCAGAAGCTGATGGCGTCTGCGATGGCCTGGGCAGAGATGATGCCGTTGTAGCCGGCAACCGCTGCGCCAACCAGCAGTACGACGATAAAGACAACTCCCTGGCGGCTGATGGACAGCAGGAAGGAGCCGAGCATATGACCGGTGGACTGGAAGTAGATGGTAAACACCTGGACAAAGGCCGACAGGATACAGGTGGAAACCTGCCACCGGAGCATGACGGCGCCGATCTGAATCAGCGCCTCATCGGTGAGGAAGAGGTGGAGAATCGGCGACGCTACGATGAACAGCGCCCCCGACAGGACCACCGCCACAATCGCGATGAAGCCAAAGCTGAACCGGATCAGCTTTTTCATCCGTACTTTGTTCTGGGAGCCGTAGAAGTAGCCGATCAGCGGCTGGCCGCCGAAGGCCAGTCCGGTCAGAACCAGCTGGGCCACCATGACCACCTTGAGGACAATCCCCATGGCGGCGATTTTATCGTTGCCGTAGGGGAGGAGGTACTGGTTGGTCAGAATCATGCAGGCGCTGGAACAAAGGTTGGTGATGGCCGCCGGGATGCCGATGCCGAAAATCTGCAAGGCATCGACTTTCGGAATAGGAATGTCGGAGGGTTTGACCGACAGGGTGTTGCTCTTTTTCAGGACGATCACCAGGAAGAAGATGTCCGAGAAGATGTACCCCAGCACAGTGGCCACCGCAGCTCCGAAGGAACCCAGGCCCAGGACCGAGATGAAAATTGGGTCGAGGATGATGTTGACCACTGCACCGCCGATGCTGCCCACCATCGACGCTTTACTCATCCCTTCCGCCCGCAAAAGGTTAGAGTGGATAAAGGAGGCGACGGTGAACGGAGCACCCACCGCCAGAGTGGCGTAATAGGGGAAGGCATGGGGACGGGTGGCGTCATCGGCACCGAGAAGGTTGAGGGCGGGACCCTGGAAGATCATCATCAGCACCCCCAGAATGACGCCGGTCAGAATGGCTGCATAAAAGCAAAAAGAGCTGGCCCGACGGGCACCGTTTAGATCTTTTGCCCCCAGTTTGCGGGAGATGAGGGAGGAGCCGCCCTGGCCAAAGATATTGCCAAAGGCCATCAGCATCGTAAAGACCGGACCGCAGAGGGTGACAGCCGCAATGATGTCGGTGTTGCCGGTCTGGGAGATGAAGTAGGTGTCGGCCAGGTTATACACCATCGTCACGATCATACTGGTAACCAGCGGCACCGCCATCGTCAAAAAGGCTTTGGGTACCGGTGTTTTTTCAAAGAGTTCGTTTTCCATGTAAATATCCTCTCTTATTTTTTTCTCCCTCTATTTTATCATCGGGAATTGGATTTTAGATATGACATTTGTCACATTATTAGGAGAATTTTCCCCTTTTTCCCCTTCTAAAAGGGAAAAAAGGGCGACAAAAAACGCCTGCCAGCCGATAGGGAAAGGGCCGACAGGCGTTTTTGGGGAGCAAATTATTACAGCTCAATCTCCTCACCGGGGTGGAGAATCAGGCGGTTGGGTACGTCCAGGGATTCTGCCTTCTCCTGATCGAACAGCTGACCCGGGGCCATATGGATCGGGATAACCCGTCCAGCGTGAATCAGCTCAGCGCACTTGGCCGCCTCAGCGGGGCCCATGTTGTAGACGCCGTCGATGGGCAGCAGGGCGTAGTCGATGTTCAAAGGCGCAAGGCTTGCCATCTCGGTGGTGGTGGAGGTATCTCCGGCGCAGTAGACCTTCTTGCCGTCCAGCCGAAAGATATAACCGACGCACTCGGATTTTTTGTGGTGGGAGTTATAGGCCTCTACCGCCCGCACCTGGAAGGTGGTGAAGTTAAAGGTCAGGTGTTCGTTGCCGCGGATCGCGTCCTTTTCGGTGATGATGCGGCAGTTAGGGGCGTGGGGCATCTTGTCAACTTCGTTGTGGTCGTGATGCTCGTGGGTGACAAAGATATAGTTTGCCGGCAGGTCATACCCTTCCCCTGCAAAGGGATCGAGGTAGATGACGGTTCCGTCGTTCATCGTAAACCGGACCGAGCCGTGACCCTGATAAAGCATTTTTGCCATAGTGAATCCAATCCTTTCCGTCAATAACAGTTACTGCCTTTCCCTTACAGCAACCCGCCCGCGTGCCGGGCGTCGCCTGATGTTCGGTTTCTCTCTTTCATCGGCCGGATAAACCGGCCCAGGCGGTGAAACAGCGCTTACACTGTCTCTAGTACTATTTTACGGGATTTTTGCCCATCCGTCAATGCGCCCCTCCCACCGTATTGGAGGGCGGGAAAAAGATTTTTCTGTGCAGAATGGTGGGCCATTTTAATGAGAGTGTAAATTTTCTCCATTTCTTAAGCTTTCTTAAAGACCGCAAAAATCTCTTGTCAGCACTCTTTCATTTGTGTATAATAGAATTACTTGTAGATAATGTTTAATATCTAATCAAACGGTTAAATAGTATGAATCGCGTTGATGGCGGCGTTCTCCCGGGATTTTGGGGGCAGCCGGAAACGCTCGGTGATCTTAAGCACTCCCGCCTCGGGCGGGAGTTTTTCCAAATAGCCGCTCCCTTGATCTGAGGGGCGGGAAAAACGGTTTTGGACCGATTTATAACGAAAGGATGGGATCTTTTATGAAGAAGATGACCGTCTGCCTGCTCAACGATTCCTTTCCCCCGACCATTGACGGGGTCGCCAATGCTACCTTAAATTACGCCCGCTGTATTCAAAAGTCCCACGGCCGGGCGATTGTCGCCACCCCCTGGTATCCCGGGGTCAAGGACAACTATCCCTTTAAAGTGATCCGCTACGCCTCCGCCGCCATCACCAAACGGCTGGGCTATCGGGGGGGAATCCCCTTTGACCCGCGGATGCAGCGGTTCCTCGCCAAACAGGACGTGGATATCATCCATACCCATTGCCCTTTTATGTCGACGGTGGTCGCCCGGATTCTCCGCTACAACACCGGCGCGCCGATTGTCTTCACCTACCACACCAAATTTGATGTAGACATCGAAAAGCGGGTGGCGTTAAACCCGGTGCGCAACGCCTCTTTGCGGCTGCTGCTCAACAACATCAACGCCTGCGACGAGGTCTGGGTGGTGAGCAAAGGGGCTGGGGAAAACCTCAAGAGCCTCGGCTACCAGGGAAGGTACATCGTCATGGAAAACGGGGTCGACTTTGAAAAACGCCGGACCGATGAGACGATCCTCCAGCAGATGCGGGAGGCCTACCACATCTCCCCGTCGGACACCGTCTTTTTGTTTGTCGGCCGGATGATGTGGTACAAAGGGGTCAAAATCTCGATTGACGGGCTGTCGATTGCCAAAAAGAAAGGCTCTCAGTTTAAGATGTTTTTCGTCGGAGACGGGGCCGACCGGACGGAAATCGAAGCCTACTGCGCCAAAGTAGGAATTAAAGATGACGTCATTTTCACCGGTTCCATCCAGGACCGGGAAAAACTCCGCAGCTATTTCTCCCTGGCTGACCTCTTTTTATTCCCTTCCACCTACGATACCAACGGCATTGTCGTTCGGGAGGCAGCCGCCTGCAGCTGCCCGTCGGTGCTGGTGCGGGGAAGCTGTGCCGCCGAAGGAATTACCGACGAGCGCAATGGAATTTTAATAGAAGAAAAGGGCGAGTCGATGGCGGTGGCTATTGAGAAAGCCTGCGGGGACCGGGAACGACTGCGGGAAATCGGCCGCCACGCCGCCGATGAAATCTACCTATCCTGGGACGAGGCGGTGGACCGGGCCTGCAAACGGTATCAGGTGGTCATCGAACGGTATACCCGGGAAAAGCGCAACCATCTTCTGGAACAGGAGATGCGGGAGATGAAAGCCGCCTTTGAAGAGCGGAAGAGCCACTATATCCGGCAGTATTACCGGTTTGGGCGGCAGCTGATCGAAGGAAAGGGCGCGAAACTCGCCCTTAAGTTTTTGGCTTCCGGCCGGGACAGGCCCTCGGAGGACGGAAAGGAAGGAAAAGGAAATGGCCGCTGATTTTTACCCCATCGCCGTGATTGGCGGCGGCGCTTCCGGCATGGCGGCGGCGATTGAAGGAGCGGGCATCCTCGGTCCCGGAAGGGTCCTTTTGCTGGAAAGGGGCGCCCGGGCGGGGCGGAAGCTGCTGGCCACCGGCAACGGCCGCTGCAACCTCTCCAACCGCTTTGCGGAACCCTCCCGTTACCATGGGGCTGACCCTCAGTTTGTAAAGCCTGCCTTTGCCCGATTCTCGGTGGAGGAAAACCTCCGGTTTTTCGAAAAGATGGGGCTAATGTCGGTGGAAGAAGAGGCGGGAAAGCTCTACCCGATGCCGCTCCAGGCGGCGGCGGTGCTGGACGTGCTGCGGCTGGAACTGGACCGGCGGGGGGTCACCCTTCTGACCGGTACCGAAGTGACCGGCATCCGGACGGGAAAGGGCGGATTTGTCCTCTCCTGCCGGACGGAGGAAGGGGAGACCTTCTTCCGGGCCGGGAAGGTGATTGTCGCCTGCGGCGGGGAGGCTTCCGCCGGTTTGGGAGGGTGCGACAGCGGGTATCAGCTGCTGCAATCGCTGGGGCATACGATCACCCGGCGTCTTCCGGCCATCGTCCAGTTAAAGGCCGATGTCAAGGCGGTAAAGGGCCTATCCGGCAGCAAATTTGACTCCGCCCTGACCCTTCTGGACCGGGGCAAGCCGGTGCAGACCGAGCGGGGGGAACTGCTCTTCACCGATTACGGGGTCTCGGGGCCGCCGGTGATGCAGCTTTCGGGGGCAGCCGTGCGGATTCTGGAGGGGAAACGGACAGCGACCCTTTTGGTGGATTTCCTGCCGGAGATGACGGAGGAGCAGCTTTCCCCCCTTCTTTTCCAGCGGAGAAAGCTCCTCAAATCCCGCCGGCTGGAAGATTTTATGACCGGTTTTGTTCCCAAGCGGCTGGGACAGGCCATCCTCAAACTCGCCGGGGCCGCGCCCCTTTCCCGGGAGGCGGGAAGCCTTTCGGAGGAGGAAATCCGCGGCTGCGCGGGGCTTTTAAAAGCCCTCCCGCTGCTGCTGACCGCTTCCAACGGAATGAAAAATGCTCAGGTGACCCAGGGCGGCGCGGTGACCGCGGAATTCGACCCCCGGTCGATGGAGTCCAAACGGGTGCCGGGGGTGTATGCCACCGGAGAGGTGCTGGATATCGACGGGGATTGCGGCGGGTTTAATTTGCAGTGGGCCTGGTCCTCGGGACGGCTGGCGGGGGAATCGGCAGCCGGTGGTCAGAGAAGGTAAAAGCCGGGATTTCAGTCACGAATCTTTAAACAATATTTTATTGACTTTTCCCGATGCAGCGGGTACAATGAAAGAGACAGGCGTCCGGATTTGTAAAAAACTACGGGTTTGTCAGAAATTATTTAGTAGATATCTTATCATTTTATATTGCGACAGAAAGAGGGATTATTATGGATTTGGTTATCATGGCGGCAGGCATCGGCTCCCGTTTTGGCGCTGGCATCAAGCAGCTGACCCCGGTGGGGCCCGACGGCGAAGTCATCATGGAATATTCCATCCACGACGCCCTGGAAGCGGGCTTTGACCGGGTGGTCTTCATCACCCGCCACGACCTGGAGAACACCTTCCGGGAGATTATCGGCAATAAGATGGAAAAGGTCTGTAAGACCGCCTACGCCTTCCAGGAGCTTTCCGACCTGCCGGAGGGATTCTCTCTCCCCGCCGGGAGAAGCAAACCCTGGGGCACTGGACAGGCTGTCCTCGCCTGCAAGGGAATTGTCAACGGTCCCTTTGCGGTCATCAACGCCGACGACTATTACGGCAAAGAGGCCTTTAAGCTGATTCATGACCATCTTGCTTCCCATCACGAAAAAGGCGAGTACTGCATGGCCGGGTTTATTCTGGGCAACACTCTTTCGGACAACGGTGCGGTGACCCGCGGGGTCTGCAAGGTGAACAGCGAAGGGATGCTGACCGGGGTCGACGAGACTTCCGGTATTGTCAAGACCGCTGAAGGCGCAGCCGTGCAGGATGGAGACACCCTCCGGCCGATCGATTCCGCCAGCCATGTTTCGATGAATATGTGGGGCCTGACCCCCGACTTCATCGACCAGCTGGAAAAAGGCTTCTCCCAGTTCCTCGGGAACCTGAAGGAAGGGGACGTCAAGAGCGAATACCTGCTGCCCTCTGTCATCGACGGGATGATTCAGTCGGGGGAGGCCTCGGTCAAGGTTCTGGAAACCCATGACAAGTGGTTTGGCGTTACCTATGCGGAGGACAAAGCCACTGTGGTTGGCGCCCTGCGGGCTCTGCACGACGCGGGCGGTTATCCGACGCCCCTCTTCAGCCGATGAACCATTTCCAGCGGATTTTAGGATACATGCGCAAGGCGGTGCAGGAGTTTGACCTGATCCACGACGGTGACCGTATCGCGGTCGGCGTGTCCGGCGGGAAGGATTCGGTGGTGCTGCTGACCGGCCTTGCGACCCTTCGGAAATTTATCGGGATTGATTACAGTCTGGTCGCCATCACCTTAGACCCCCGTTTCGGCGGGGTGGACGGGGAGTATGGGCCGGTGGAGGACCTCTGTCGGGAGCTGGGGGTGGAGTACTACATTCTTCCCACCGACATCGGGCAGATCGTCTTTGACGTCCGCAAAGAGCCCAACCCCTGCAGCCTCTGCGCCCGGATGCGCCGGGGGGCGCTGCACGACGCGGCGAAAAAATACGGCTGCAACGTCCTCGCCCTGGGCCACCACTTTGACGACGTGGTGGAGACCTTTGTGATGAACCTGTTTAACGAAGGCCGGGTTGGGTGCTTTGCGCCCAAGACCTGGCTGTCGAGAAAAGAGCTTTGGATGATCCGGCCGATGGTCTTTGCGCCGGAAGCGGATATCCGGCGGGCCGCCGCCCAGCGGCAGCTGCCCATCGTCAAAAGCAAGTGCCCGGCCGATGGCCACACCTCCCGGGAGGACACGAAGGCCTTTTTGGCCGAAAAGGAAAAGGAACAGCCTGGATTTAAACTACGGCTGTTCGGCGCCCTTCGGCGGAGCGGGTTTGACGGCTGGGGATTTCCGGACACGGAAGAAAACACCAGGAAGAAAGGGGAAACCTTAGATGAAGAAACAGTTTGAGGCCGAGCGCCGTTTTGCGCTGGAGACCCGTTCGTTTATGACGATGTTTTTGGGAATTGTAACACTCCTTTCGGCCGCCGCCTATCTGATCTACCGCTACCGGAGCGAAAAAGCTTACCGGGAAAAATGGGCGGATTATGATGAATGCGGTATGATGTAAACCGTACTGAAAAACAGCCTTTCGTGGAAAACGGAAGGCTGTTTTTTGCATGATAACGACTAAGGGATGGCAAAAAAGTATACAAATATTTCGGAACCGTAGAAAAATTGAAAATATATCTTGATCAGCAGATAGAACTGTGTTACACTTAATATATCAGCCTACACAGATGGGCTGCGGCTCGTCCAAGAGGCTGATAAATTTTTCTTGGAGGGAAAAAGTGTATGAAAAATGGCATGAAACGAACGCTTTTGGCGTTCATGGTCATGGCGATGCTGGCGTCCAGTACGGCAGTACCGGCGATGGCCAGCGACGGGGATTTAGGGAATACTCCGATTTCCACCTTCTCTGACGGTGAAGGGAACGGTGAAAACGGAGCACAGACAGTTGTACTGGAATCCAACGGTCTTCCGGCGCCAGTAAATGGCGTGATTACGCTGTCTAGTGGGACCTATACTTTAACTGGTAATGTGAGCAATCCGGTTGTGATTGAAAAGGGCGCAGTGGTTACGCTTAACTTAAATGGTCAAACGATCAGTGTTTCGGGAGATCACGCGATTCATAATAAGGGCACTTTGACCATCAATGGTGGGAATGGCGTTATTCCGGGTACTGTTATGAATACAGATTCCTCCAACCAGGGGCATGGAGCTTTGTTAAATGCGCCGGGAGCAACGGTCACCATCAATGGGGGAGCCTTTAGTGCTGGAAAATGGTATACCATTAAAAATCTGGGCAATATGACCATTGACCAAACTACTAGGACTACTATAGGTCGGTTAAGATGGGATTGTTCCTCCAGTTTGATTGATAACGGCTGGGAAAATGATAACGAATGCGGATATACATATTCGGAGAACTCTTCTGTTCAGCTTACAATTAACGGTGGTACTTTTGAATATGGTATCAATTCTGTTAAAAATTCTGTTAACGCTAATCTTGATATTTATGGTGGAACATTTTGTAACTCTGATGAAGCAGCCATCTACAACTACAATACTGTGACCATTTATGGTGGTAATTTCTCCTCCGACAGTATTGGACAACCAGTGCTTGTAAACAGTAAATTGTATGATTATGATGATGGAGAGATGACCATTTTAGGCGGGACATTCAAAGCTGTAAATACTCAGACAATTTTTGGATATCATAAAGATAGTGTTGGTGGTACACTTAAGGTTTCCAATGGTACATTTACAACTCTTGGCATGGCAACTCTTTTCCCCGAAAATGACAAACCACCATATACGCCTCAAATCTCTGGTGGTTCCTTCACAGCTAATCCTGGCAAGTATCTGACCAATGATGTTGAAGCAGTTGTCACCGATGAAGGTCAAAGCACCTACGAGGTTTACGGCGATTTGCAGAAGGCTGTAAACGCTGCAAAGAGCGGCGACTTGGTGACTATTCAGAAATCGGGCGCTTCTGCTACCATCAACCCGAACAGCGGCGTCCAGTTTGCAGTGGCAGAGGGTGTATCGAATCTTAACCTTACTACTCCTTCCGGCCAGAATGTCCAGATCACCGACAATGGTCTCGTTTTGACCTGGACCGTTTCTTTTGAAGGGTATGGTTCCAAAGAGTATGAGAACGGCTCTGTTATCACCATCCCGCAGGCTCCTACCGCCCTTAACGGCTTTGCCTTCATCGGCTGGAGCGACGGCAGCCGGCTTTGGTATCCGGGCCAGAGCTATACAGTCACCGGGAACGTTTCCTTTGAAGCAATTTACGATGTCGTCTCGACCCCTGGTCACGATTACATCCCGCCCGAAAAGACCGAGCCGCAAAACGGCTGGGTCCAGCGCGGCAGCAAATGGTACCTTTACGATGACGATGAAAAGCTCACCGGCTGGCAGAAGGTCGGCAACACCTGGTACTATATGGACGAGAAGGGCGTCATGCTCTGCGACGGCCTGACCGAGATCGACGGCGAAACCTACTACTTCTACGACTGGGGCGGCATGGCCAGCTCCTGGTGGTATGAGGACGAAAACGGCGATTGGTACTACTTCCGTGGGAATGGCGCGATGGCCAAGAATTCCTGGATTGAATGGAAGGGCAAGTATTACTACGTCGGCTCCGACGGCAAGATGCTGACCGGTACCACCACCCCCGACGGTTACTATGTCAACTGGGAAGGGGTCTGGATCCCGTAATTTTACGGCGGACAGCCTCTTTATAAATAGCAGCGATAAAAAAACGGCCCTCCGATCGGAGGGTCGTTTTTCATTTTCGTATCAGTGAATTAAGGTCAAGATGCTCAGAATCGGCAGCGGACGTTCGTCTCCCTTTGCCGCGCTGATGATGCCGATGATGGACAGAACCAGGCAGAGTATGTATAAAATCCCGCCGACAATATCCAAAATCGGGATGTGGGCTAAAATGCTGGCGACCGTCCAGAGGATAAACAGGTTGAGCCCCTGGTTGATATGCCGTTTGACGACCGGATCATCCTGCGCCGCAATCAGCGCAACCAGCCAGAGAATCCATATATAGCATAAGACCGAGTAGAGCTTTCGATTAGAAGAAACCATACCATTGACCATTCCTTTCTGCCGGAGTTTTATACCTTTATCATACCATGATCCAATGGATTTGGCAAGGCTGACGGGTTTATTTTTTGTTGAATTTTATGGCCCAACCTTTCATCCGGAGAAAAAATTTTCTTTTATAGATGATGGACAGATGTCTGTATTCCGAGATCATTCTTTTGGGAAGTAGTATTATTTTTCGTCGATCTGACAAAATTTGCCAGTCTAAAGAGAGCAGAATGTACTCTTCGGCGTCTTGACAGGGGCGGGAAGCTATGGTATCCTATATGTAGTGGATCATATGACTGACGGAAGTGGAGATATACCACAGGGAGTATGATCGTCAATGGCCGACCGTCTGGGCAATGGTACCCGGATTGTCGGTTTTTTTGTTTGATAAGCGCTTTTTACCTCGAAAGGGGGATAAACCTTGAACGGTTTTATTCACTCGATTGAAACCATGGGACTGGTGGACGGCCCGGGGATTCGCACCGTTGTTTTTATGGCAGGGTGCAAGCTCCGCTGCCGCTTCTGCCACAACCCCGATACCTGGGCGCCGGGCGAAGGGAGTGTCTTCACGCCGGAGAAACTGCTGGGAAGGCTGATGCGCTTTCGCACCTACTACGAGGCCAGCGGCGGCGGCGTCACCTTCTCAGGGGGCGAACCGCTCATGCAGCCGGAATTTTTGCTGGAAACCCTTCATCTCTGCCGGGAGGCGGGGATTCACACCTGCCTCGACACCGCCGGTGTTTCGGAGGCAGGGGAAGAGATGCTCCGGCGGATTCTGGAAGAAACCTGCCTCGTCCTCTTTGACGTCAAGGACTTTGAGCCGGCGGGCTATCAGGCCCTGACCGGACAGCCGATGGATAAAGCCGACCGGTTTATCCAGCTGGTCCAGCAGATGGGGGTGCCCATCTGGGTGCGGCATGTGGTGGTTCCGGGGTTAAACGACAGCGAACAGCACCTGCAGGGGCTGAAGGCCTATGTCGACAGCCTGCAGGGGGTCGAACGGGTGGAACTGCTCCCGTATCACCTGCTGGGGGTGCACAAATACGCCGCCATGGGAATCCCGTATTCCCTCGACGGTACGCCGGCGATGGACCCGGACCGCTGCCGGCAGTTACAGGAAAAGTACTTTGGTAAATAACCCCAAAGGAAATAAATTTTGCATGGTAACAGGGAGCGATCCCTTTAATCTGCCTGAAAGGATGATATCAATGGATAAAAAAGAACTGATGAACACCGCATGGAAGGGTTTCCGCGAGGGCGCCTGGATGGACGGCATCAACGTCCGCAGCTTTATCCAGAAAAACTATACCCTTTACGACGGGGACGAATCCTTCCTCGCCGGCATCAGTGACAAGACCCGGGCGGTCTGGGATAAGTGCAGCGCTCTGATCGTGGAAGAAATCCAGAAGGGCATCATCGACGTCGAAACCAATATCATCTCGGGCATTGATAACTTTGCCCCTGGCTATATCGACCGGGAGAACGAGGTGATCGTCGGCCTCCAGACCGACGCTCCCCTCAAACGGATCGTCAACCTCTACGGCGGTCTCCGCTGCGCCCAGCAGAGCTTAAAGCAGTACGGCTTCCAGCTGAACCCCGATATCGAAACCAAGTTTCATGAATACCGCAAAACCCACAACGAAGGTGTCTTTGACGCCTACCCCGAACGGGTTCGCGCCGCCCGTCACGCCGGGCTTCTGACCGGTCTGCCGGACGCTTACGGCCGCGGCCGTATCATCGGCGATTACCGCCGGGTGGCCCTCTACGGCGTCGACTACCTCCAGGAACAGAAACGGCAGGATTTAAGAGAGCTGGACGGCCCGATGACCGAAGAGCTGATCCGCCTGCGGGAAGAGGTCAACGAGCAGATTCGGGCATTGGATAAGATGAAATCCATGGCCTTAAAGTACGGCGTCGACATTTCTGCCCCCGCCACCAACGCCCATGAAGCGGTCCAGTACCTCTACATGGCATACCTCGCCGGCATCAAGGAAAACAACGGCGCCGCCACCTCCCTCGGCCGCACCTCTACCTTCCTCGACATCTATATCCAGCGCGACCTGGACAACGGCACCCTCACCGAAGAGGGCGCTCAGGAGCTGATTGACCAGTTCATCATCAAACTTCGCCTGGTTAGACACCTCCGCACCCCCGAATATAACGAGCTGTTCGGCGGCGACCCCACCTGGGTCACCGAGTCGATTGGCGGCGTCGGCATCAACGGCCGTCCGCTGGTCACCAAAAACTCCTTCCGTTACCTCCACACCCTGACCAACCTCGGCACCGCTCCCGAACCCAACCTGACTGTCCTCTGGAGCGAAAAGCTGCCGGCCAACTTTAAGCGTTACTGCGCGAAGATGAGCATCGCCACCGACTCGATTCAGTACGAGAACGATGACATCATGCGCCCGGTTTACGGCGACGATTACGCCATCGCCTGCTGCGTCTCGGCGATGACCGTGGGCAAACAGATGCAGTTCTTCGGCGCCAGAGCCAACCTCGCCAAGTCCCTCCTCTACGCCATCAACGGCGGTGTGGATGAGCTGAAGTTCACTCAGGTTGTCCCCGGCATCGAGCCGATCACCGATGAGGTGCTGGATTACGACAAGGTCCTCGCCAACTACAAGAAGGTCCTCT
Source organism: uncultured Clostridia bacterium (assembly GCA_944387995.1). GTDB lineage: Bacteria > Bacillota > Clostridia > Oscillospirales > Ruminococcaceae > Faecivivens. The sequence goes on from CALXHB010000186.1 coordinate 26,105, forward strand.
CCTACGTGGCGGGGCTGTACGTCGACGCCGTCAACATCATCCACTATATGCACGACAAATACGCCTACGAGGCTTCTCAGATGGCCCTCCACGATACCCGTGTCGAACGGCTGATGGCCTTCGGCATCGCCGGCCTGTCGGTGGCGGCGGACTCGCTGTCGGCGATCAAGTACGCCAAGGTGAAACCCATCCGCAACGCCAACGGCATCGCCGTGGACTTCTCGGTCAAGGGCGAGTTCCCGAAATACGGCAACGACGACGACCGGGTCGACGATCTGGCGGTGGAACTGGTCAGCTACTTCTCGTCCGAGCTGAAGAAGCATCCCCTCTACCGTGGGGCAAAACACACCCTCTCCGCCCTCACCATCACCTCTAACGTCATGTACGGCAAGAAGACCGGCCCCACCCCCGACGGCCGCAAGGTCGGCGAACCTCTGGCTCCTGGCGCCAACCCGATGCACGGCAGAGACGAAAACGGCGCGCTGGCGTCTCTCAACTCGGTGGCGAAGATTCCTTACCGCAATGTCTGCCAGGACGGCGTCTCCAACACCTTCTCGATTGTCCCGACCGCACTGGGCAAGGACGAAGAGCAGCGGGAAACGAACCTCGTCGCCATCCTCGACGGCTACTTCGCCCAGGGTGCCCATCACCTGAATGTCAACGTTCTCAATCGGGAACTGCTGATCGACGCGATGGACCATCCGGAGAAGTACCCGACCCTGACCATCCGGGTTTCGGGGTATGCCGTCAACTTCAACCGCCTCTCGAGAGAGCAGCAGCTGGAAGTCATCAGCCGCACCTTCCACGAGAGCATCTAAGACGGGAAACTGCATCGATTCGATTTGCTGCATAATAGAAAGCTCCCCGGCAGGGCCTGCGGAATCATTTCCGCCTGGCTCTCCGGGGAGCTTTTTTCTGTCTATTGATTGCGGGAATTAAGAGGCTTGCAGCTCCCGCAGGAAAGGTTCTATAAATTCGTAATGCTCTTCGATCAGCCGGTCGATATCGCCGTCTTTGGAAAGGAAGAAGAGGTGTTCGACCGGCTCAAAATAGCCCTCCATAAACCAGTCGTCAAGAGAAGCGGAAGCATAGATGAAAAAATAGTTGCGGGAACCGGTATATTCTTCCCTCTCGTAAACGAAGGTGACATAATCATCCCCTGCGCGCGACAGTTCGCCGCTGGACATCGGCAGATATTTGACTGGCTCTTCACCGTCCATTGTCAGCTCAAAATTCCCGACGAGACGGTCGGTCATCCAGAGAAAGTCCAGCTTGACGCAGTGGACCTCAATGGAAACCGGTTCGTTTTCATGCTGCATACACTTCCCATTCAGGGTGTAAGACTGAGGAATGGGCAGGGGGAGGAAAAGGACGGCCAGCAGGAGAATCAATCCGCTGGTCAGGACGATCTTAACTTTTTTAGAAAGTTTCAAGGTAATCCGCATTTTCCCACCTCCAGGTTTCCTGATTAGGATTATTGTACCGGTTTTGCGGGGGGATTTCAATGGATCAATCCATCAAAAACTCGAGCCTGAATCTGTAAAAGATGCATGATCTTTTGTCCTCTTTTTGGCGCGCAAAAAGCTCCCCGGGATTCAGCCCTGGGGAGCTTTTTTATAGGCATTTTTACTTTTTCAGCACCCTGACCGGCAGGATGACCGCCGAGGGGTAAATCTTCCCGCCGTAAACCGTCTGGTTGGCGACGTCAACCTCTTTATGGAGCGACCAGGGGCCTTCCCGGTTGGGATGGACCGCGTACTGGGGAAAGTCGGAGGAGCTGATGTCCAGACGGAGACGGGACCCCGCTTTCAGCAGCCAGACGATCTCCCACATGTCGATCTCCACTTCCACAATCTGCCCGGGGGCGTAGCTCTGCCGCCGGCCGGAATGGCCCCGGTAGGCCAGGGTCGTAATCGACCCGCGGATGTTGTAGGCACTGCCGTCGGGGAAAACCTCCATCACCTTGGCCGAAAAAGCGGTGTCCGGCGCGTCGGAGGCGACAAAGAGTTTTACCTTGATGCTGCCGTTAATCTCGGTGTCCTGGTCAAAGGGGTCCGATAAGAAGGAGATGACGTCCGGCCGGTAGCTGACCGGCGGCTGCCGCAGCGAACCCACATAGGGCTGGGAGACAAAGAGAGATTCCGTCCCGTAGGATTTGACCGGGTTTTTCGGGTCGTAGAGGTACTGGACGCTGCCCGGCTGGGAGACCCGGGCGGTGAGCTTATAGGCGTCTTCCGCTTTTTGGGTGAAATCCAGATAAAGGGGTGTGGGAATGGCGCCGGGGGCGGGGAAGGTCTTGCTGGACTCCCAGTTGTCCCCGCCGCAGACGTAGCACTGGACTTCGGCGTCCGGCAGTTCCTTTTTGAGGAGAATCTTCTCAAACCACACCATCGGCGAGGAGATGGAATCGTTCTCCAGGTGGTCGTGGCTCTGTCCGGTGAGGGCACAGCCGTAGCCGTGGTTCCAGGGGCCGATCTGGAGGGTGGTGTGGGCCCGGGATTCTTCCGATAGATACCGGTAGGTGGCGATGGCGCTGCCCAGGTGATGGTCGTACCAGCCGTCCCGGATAAAGACCGGAATCTTCATCTTCCCGGGGGTCTCTTTCAGCCGCTGCCACAGTCCCTGGGACCAGTATGCGCAGTCCCGGTCGGTGTTGGTGATCCAGTCCCGATACCAGGGGAGTTTGACCCCCCAGAGGGCTTCATCCACCTCTACCTGTGGGCGGTAGCGGCAGGAAGCCATATAGTCGGCGGTGATCGGCACGCCGGCGTTGCCCATCGCCCAGCCGGTCAGGATGTCCTGGCGGAACAGCCCGTCCTGATAGGCGGACACATGCCGGTCGCAGCCGTAAACCCCCAGATACATCGTCTTGCACTTATCCGGGACCGCGTCCGCCATGCACCATCCGGTGTAGGCCAGGTAGGAGTCCCCCCAGTAGCCGATGCTTTCCACTTCGGGATTGTCCTGGAGCCAATGCATCGTGGCCAGGCCGTCGGCCCGGTCGTAGATGTTGGGTTCCCAGACCCCTTCCGAGCCGCCGGTGCCCCGGCACCACTGGAGCATTACGCCGAATCCCCGTTTGCAGACCTCTTCCGCCCGCACCCGCATGGCCTTTTCGCTGGCCGGGTAGCAGCTGCGGAGCAGAATCAGGGGGTAGGGGGTTTTACCAGCCGGTTTCCACAGGGTGGTGCGGAGTTTGACCCCGTCGTCCATCGGGATGGTCATTTCCTCCACCGACCCAATTTCGTTTACGGCTTTCACTGGACAATCGGCAAAGAGTTTCCGAATCTGCTCGGTCCAGGCCTTTTCCAACTCTTCCGTTGTGGGCATTTGATACACCTCCGTTTTGTCTATCCTGTACGCTCTGGGGCTTACAGCCCTTCCACCAGGGCCGCTACCCCCATGCCGCCGCCGACACAGAGGGTCGCCAGACCCTTGCCGCCGCCCCGCCGCTTTAGTTCGTAGAGCAGGGTGGTCAGAATCCGGGCGCCCGACGCTCCGACCGGGTGGCCCAGGGCAATGGCGCCGCCGTTTACGTTGACCTTTTCCATGCAGCTGTCCCATCCGGCCAGCCGGGCGCAGGCAATCGACTGGGAGGCGAAGGCTTCGTTTGCTTCAATGAGCGAAAGGTCCGACAGGGAGATACCGGTCTTTTGCATCACCTTGAGGGCCGCTTCCGCCGCCCCGAGGCCCATGACCGCCGGTTCGACCCCGGCCGATGCCCCGCCAATCCAGCGGGCCATCGGCTTCAGCCCCAGTTCCGCCGCCTTTTCAGCGGTGGTCAGCACCAGTGCCGCCGCCCCGTCGTTGATGCCGGAGGCGTTGGCCGCCGTCACCGTTCCGTCGGGGATAAAGGCCGGGTGGAGTTTGGCGATGCTTTCTGCCGTCACCCCGTCCCGGGGCTGTTCGTCGGTGTCAAAGAGGAAGGTGGATTTTTTCAGCTTCACTTCCACCGGGACAATCTCTTCTTTGAAGACCCCGGCCTTCCGGGCTGCTTCGCACTTCTGCTGGCTCGCCGCCGCAAAGGCATCCTGTTCCGCCCGGGAGATGGAGAATTCTTTGGCGATATTTTCCGCCGTGACCCCCATGTGGACGTCGTAGAAGGCGTCCCAGAGGGCGTCGTGGACCATTGCGTCCACCATCTTCCCATCGTTCATCCGGTAGCCGAACCGGGCCGCGGGGAGCAGGTAGGGGGCCATCGACATGTTCTCCATGCCGCCGGCCACCACAAAGTCCGCTTCGCCGGTCATCAGCTCCGCCGCCGCCAGGTTCACCGCCCGCAGCCCCGAGCCGCAGACCATGTTCACCGTCATCGCCGGAACCTCTTTGGGAATGCCCGCGTGGATGGAGGCCTGCCGCGCGGCATTCTGGCCCTGGCCCGCCTGGAGGACGCAGCCCATAATCACTTCCGAAACCTGTTCCGGTGAGACCCCTGCCCGCCGCAGCGCTTCGGCGATGACAATGCTCCCCAGCTTTTCCGCCGGGATGATGGATAAGCTGCCGCCGAATTTGCCGACCGCGGTCCGGACCGCCGAGAGAATGACAATCTCTTTCATTAGAGTACCCCTTTCTCCTTAAAGCCTTCCACCTCGTCGGCCGAGTAGCCGATTCCTTCCAGAATCTCCTCGTTATGCTGTCCCAAAGTGGGGGAGGGGAACCGGATGCCGACGTCGGTGTCCGAGAGTTTGACCGGGTTGCCGTTTAAGATGACGTCGCCCATGATCGGGTGGTTGACGTGGATAAACATCTCTCGGTCGTCCCGGATGTGGGGGTCTTCCATGATGTCGGAGACGTTGTAGATTGGTCCCGCCGGAATGCCGGCCCCGAGGATCATGTCAACGCACTCTTTGACGGTGTGTTTCTTCGCGAAGTTCTCTTCGATGATGGCTTTCAGCTCCAGGTTGTTGGCGACCCGGTTGACGTTGCAGTCAAAGCGGGGGTCTTCCACCAGTTCGGGCATATGGAGAATCTTGTCGCAGAAGATCTTGTAGAGCTTATCGTTGCCGCAGCCGATGACAAACCAGCCGTCCGATGCCTCGTAGGAGTCATAGGGGGCGATGGAGGCGTAGGCGTTGCCCATCCGCTTGGGGTTCTCGTGGCTGACCTCATACCGCTGATAGGCGTTTTCCAGGGAAGCGACCACCGAATCGATCAGCGAAACGTCCACCCGCTGGCCCTTGCCGGTGATGTGTCTCGCTTCAATGGCGGCGAGGATGCCGATGGCGAGGTTCATCCCGCCCAGCACGTCGCCGATGGCGGAACCGACTCGGGTGGGGCCGTTGCCAGGGTGGCCGGTGACCGACATCAGGCCGCCCATCGCCTGGGAGATGATGTCATAGCCGGGGCGCTGGGAGTAGCGGCCGTAGGAGCCGAAACCAGAGACAGCGGCATAAATCAGCCGGGGGTTGATCTCCTTTAACACGTCGTACCCCAGCCCCAGTTTATCCATGACCCCCGGGCGGTAGTTCTCCAGGACCACGTCGGCCTTGGCGGCGAGTTTTTTGAAGATCTCTTTGCCTTCCGCCGATTTAAGGTTTAGGGTGATGCCTTTTTTATTGCGGTTTAAGTTCCCGTAATAGAGGCTTTCGCCGTTGACATAGGGGCCGTAGGCGCGGGCGTCGTCCCCGCGGCCGGGCAGTTCGATTTTGATGACATTGGCGCCGAGGTCGGCCAGCATCGCCCCGCAGTAGGGCCCGGCGATGACCCGGGTCAGGTCGAGAATGGTGATGTTTTCAAGGGCAAGGTGTTCGGACATAGGTGTTCCTCCGTTTCAATATGGGAAAACCCCCGCCGGTTGGGGCAGGGGTTTTGGAAAAATCAGGTGTACTGCTCAATAAAATAGTACTGCTCGGTTTCAAGGTCGAAAAAGCAGACCATTTGATCGCGACCATCATTTTTCTGTATAATCTGCCAAAAGTATGGATGGGAAAAGTCGGGGAGGTATTCCGGAGGAATTGAAAGATCATGCAGGAAACTGTACATGAGGCTTTCCGCTTCCTCGCTTGGGCCTTCTTTAAAGTTCAAATAAAACTTTCCACCGCCATTGTCTGTATAGACAGAATACACTTCACCATCACCAGTAAAAGACTGATCACCTATGGCAAATTCTTTTGTTAAGCTACTGGGAAGCTCTATATTCCAAACATGTTCAAGCCCACTCTTAAATCCATCAGATTGTTGAAAGCTAATAATTCCCATAATAAGAAAAACTACATCAAGGAAAATAAGCAGAAATAGTGCTGCATTTTTTGCAATATTTCTGTTTCTATTTTCTTGCGATCTTTCTTTAAATAGTTCTTTTGCTAGTTTCTCCTTATCACTGGATAGAATATCTTGACCGGATAGAAGAGAAAGTAAGGGAATATTTAGTTCTTCGGTAAGATGTAAAAGAATATCATCATCTGGAAATGATACTCCCTTTTCCCATCGTGTTATAGCTCTTTTGGATACTCCGATTTTTTGGGCAAGATCAGTTTGAGAGAGTGCAGCCTTTTGCCTAGCTTGGGATAAGTATTCACCTTGCTTTTGATACTTATAATTTTTTTTCATAAATCAATAAGTTTCATGGGTGTATGCAAAGATCATATAGGGATTGATTGCGCCTAGATCCTGTGCCATGTTTGCGTAGTTGTTAGCAAATCTAACAAATTCACTAACCCCAGTATCCGCAGCACTTTTTATATAACCAAAGTCATATGTATCAGAAAGGCCAATATAAATATCCCACGTGGAACCATGTTTTATTGCAGAAGCTGGAACATCAGCATGGCGAATGGAAAGTTTAACATTAGTAGGGGATTCAAGAGCTATTTTGTACTCATTTGCCCATGTTTTAGATGTTACATTCAAAATACTTTTGAATCTATATTTCTTAATATTTACTTATATTTTGACCTGCTATTGGAGGCTCCCCTGCCCGCCCGGCAGGACGGAAGCAGGAGAGCGGAGAGAAAACTTATTTTTTTAAGCTGTC
>CALXHB010000187.1 GCA_944387995.1 uncultured Clostridia bacterium
CTTCCCTGGCAGAAGGCCCTGTCCCTGAAGAAAATTCCGGATTTCTTCCTCGGTACACTGTCCGTCCAGGTTCGGAAATTCCCACAACCCCGCTAGAAGCCCCTGTTCCGGCCGCTGACGGAGCAGCACCTTCCCATCCTGCACCAGCAGAAGGACCGTCCGCTCTTCCACCCGCCGGGGCTTTTTTTCTGCCTTGACCGGAAAAAGGGACGCTTGGTCCCGTTCAAAGGCAAGACAGCAGCTGGCCAGCGGACAGTCTCCGCACCGGGGACTTTTGGGGAGACAGAGGGTGGCGCCGATATCCATCACCGCCTGGTTAAAGTCCCCTGGGGGACAATCGCGGCTATTGGAAAGCACCTCCCGCAGAAGGTCCCGAAAAGCCGTTTTAACCGCCGGCCGGGCAATATCCCCCTCGGCGGCCAGCAGGCGGGAAAAGACCCGCAGCAGGTTGCCGTCCACCGCCGGTTCCTTCAGCCCAAAGGCAATCGAACCGATGGCCCCGGCAGTGTAATCCCCGATACCGCTGATGGATTTTAACAGGCCGATATCGGCGGGCAGCTGACCTCCGAACCGTTCCATCACCTCCACCGCTCCCTTTTTGAGGTTGCGCACCCGGGAATAGTACCCAAGTCCTTCCCAGAGCTTCCGCAGTGTTTCATCCTCCGCCCTCGCCAGGGACGGGATATCCGGCAGAGTCTTTAAAAATCGCTGGTAGTAGGGGATGACCGCTTCCACCCGGGTTTGCTGCAACATGATTTCCGACACCCACACCCGGTAGGGGTAGGTATCGGGCGGGTCTGTCTCACGCCAAGGGAGCTTGCGGGCGTGCAGCTGGTACCAGGTCCGCAGCAGGACCGCCGCTTCCCCCAGCCGGCCGAGGGCTTCCCCTTCGGACAGCGGGGTCAGCAGATCCTGCATTCTCATTCCTGATACCCGTATCCCAGTTTCAGCGCCTGAATATTGGCGTCCACCAGGTGCGCTTTGGAGGCCGGAACCACCTGTCGAATGGCCTCTTCCAGCACCTCCATCGGGGCAAAGTGGGTTTCTTTCGCAATGGCGCCCAGCATGACGATGTTGCCCAGCCCCTGCAGCTGGGCCTCCTCCGCCAGGGTGGCAGCGGGGATGTAATAGGCGGAAATGTCCGAACGGGCCGTCTTTTTCTGAATCAGAGAAGAGTCGATAAACGCCTTCCCGCCGGGGCGAACCGCGTCGATAAATTTATCAAAAGAGGGGCCGTTTAAAACCGCCAGGGTCTCCGGTTCGGTAATCAGCGGGCAGCTGATCGGGTTATCGTCGATGGAGACCGAACAGTTGGCGGTGCCCCCCCGCATTTCGGGGCCGTAGCTGGGCAGCCAGGAAACCTCTTTCTCCATCAGCATAGCGGCCGAAGCTGCCACCTTGCCCATAAACAGGACACCCTGTCCTCCAAAGCCAGCAATCAGAAGGTTGAGAATCATGCCTCTTCCTCCTTTCGATGGTGGACATCCCGGTCGACGTAAACGCCCAGCGGATAATAGGGAATCATTTTATTCTCGACCCATCCAAGGGCTTCTACCGGCGTCATCCCCCAGTTGGTGGGGCAGGTGGAGAGCACCTCGACGAGGGAAAAACCTTTCCCTTCCAGCTGGTTTTGGAAAGCCTTTTTAATGGCGGCTTTTGCCTTGCGGATATGGGGGACCGAATTGACCGCCACCCGCTCGGCATAAGCGACGCCGTCCACCTCCCGCAGAATCTCGCAGACCTTCACCGGGAATCCGGAATAATCGGTGTTGCGGCCATAGGGGGTGGTCTGGGTCACCTGGCCGGGCAGGGTGGTGGGAGCCATCTGTCCGCCGGTCATCCCGTAAATGGCGTTGTTGACAAAGATTACGGTGATATTCTCCCCCCGGGTAGCGGCGTGAACCGTCTCGGCGGTGCCGATGGCCGCCAGGTCCCCGTCCCCCTGATAGGTGAAGATGACGTTTTCCGGCCGGGCACGCTTTAACCCAGTGGCAACGGCCGGCGCCCGGCCGTGGGGTGCTTCCACCATGTCGCAGTTGAAATAATCATAGGCCATGACCGCACAGCCCACGGGGCAGACCCCGATGGTCTCCCCCAGTACCCCCAGCTCTTCCAGCGATTCCGCCACAAGCCGGTGGATAATCCCGTGGGTGCAGCCAGGGCAGTAATGGGTCTCCCGATCGGTGAGACCCTTTGTCTTCTGAAACAGTACCGCCATTTAGGCTTCCTCCTTCCGGTTTGCCATCTTGACAATTTGCCCTTCAATTTCCGCAGGGGTGGGGATGATGCCGCCGGTGCGGCCGTAGAAATACACCGGGCATCTGCCGTTGACGGCCAGCCGCACATCATCCACCATCTGGCCCATGCTCATCTCCACCGCGAGCATGGATTTTACCTGCCCGCCGAGAGCCGCCAGTTCCTTCTCCGGGAAGGGCCACAGGGTAATCGGCCGGAACAGCCCCACCGGGATGCCCTTTTCCCGGGCCATATCCACCGCGGCCTTGCAGATCCGAGCGGTGGCCCCGTAGGCTACCAGCACAAACTGGGCGTCGTCCAGTTTGTACCGCTCACAGAGCACCTCCTGGGCCTTGACCTTCTCATACCGCTGGAACCGCTCTTTGACAATCTGTTCCAGCTGGGAAGGGGTTAAGTAGAGGGAATTGACGATATTCGGCTTGCGGGCACCCTTGGTTCCCGTCAGAGCCCAGGGCTTTTCGGGCGGAAGAGGGACCTCGTCCGGGAAGGAAACCGGCTCCATCATCTGGCCCAGCATCCCGTCCGCCAACAGCATCGCCGGCATCCGCCAGCGTTCCGCCGTCTCAAAAGCGCGGATGGTCAAATCTACCATCTCCTGCACCGAAGACGGGGCGTAAACCAGCACCTGAGCGTCCCCGTGGCCAGGTGCTTTGGTGGCCTGCCAGTAGTCCGACTGGGAGGGCTGAATTCCGCCCAGCCCCGGGCCGCCCCGCATGACGTTGACAATCAGCGCCGGCAGGTCGGAGGCCGCGATGTAGGAAATGCCTTCGGTCTTTAAGGAAATGCCGGGGGAAGAAGAGGAGGTCATCGCCCGCATACCGGCCGCAGATGCTCCCAATACCATGTTGATGGCGGCTACTTCACTTTCCGCCTGGAGGTAGGTGCCACCCAGTTTCGGCATCCGTTTGGCCATATAGGCCGCAACTTCGGTCTGAGGGGTGATCGGATAACCGAAGAAATGACGGCAGTGGGCCCGCAGGGCGGCTTCCGCCATCGCTTCGTTCCCCTTCATCAAATATTTTTTGGCCATGTTATTCCCTCCCTTTCTCTGCGTCCGGTTCTTCCCGCAGAATGGTAATCACCACATCGGGGCAGAAGAGGGCACAGCTTAAACATCCAATGCACTTTTCGGGGTAAACCGCCTTGGCCGGATGATAACCCTTCTCATTGAGCCGGTGCTCGTCCAGGGCCAGCACCCCTTTGGGGCAGGCGTTTACGCACAGTCCACAGCCTTTGCAGCGCTTGTCATCTAATATCAATTTCAGCATAAGCCTTTTCCTTTCACTCATTCCCATGGCAGTTTAACCCGCCGGGTCAACAAAAACGCCCCGGGTATTTGGGTCTGTTCTTCCGGTGTCAGCCCCTGCCAGACCGCAGGCTCCATCACCGTAGCCTCTACCGGAACCCCCAGCTGGCGTCCCAAGGCCTCCGCCTCGTCCAAGCTGTCCAGCAGGGTGGAGCCGGTGGTTTCAGGACCAAGATTGGTGCTGTTGATAACGGCGGTGGGCATAAACCCGCAGGCCGCTCCAATCGCCGCCGCTTCTTCCACCGCCGACTGGGCGTCGGGGGTCAGGGCCCGGCGGAAATTGACCAGATGCAGCACCGCCAGCTCATCCCGTTTCCAGGCGGCCAATAGTCCCGCCTTATACCGTCCCAGGACTGCCGCCCCAGCGTCATCTCCCCCCAGGTCCAAAATCACCGGGGAGGACTCGGTGGCCCGTTCAATGAGCCCGTCAATCGAAGGCGGCAGGGCAGGGATATCGAGGTTTGTCCCGGCATAAACCGGAGCCTCCACCCGAATGCCCTCCGCTTGCAGCTGCTCCCGATAATCAAAGGTCCGGAAATAGGGGTTGACGACGTCCAGGTCCACAATGGCGGGCGGACGGCCTTCTTTTACCAGCCGCTCCGCCAGACTCAGCGCAAAACTCGTCTTGCCGCTGCCATAGTAACCGGTTACGAGAATGACCGCTTTTTGGAATTCTTTTCCCATAGCTCCCCCTCTCCCGCCGGCAAACCCGGCGAATGGCGTGTTCTTTTCTATTATACTGCAAAGAGAAGGGAAAATGGGTCAGAAATATGCAAATAATCTGTGAACAGGAAAAAAAGGACAGTTTAAGTAACCTCTTCGGGTAATTCCAAGCGGATGCTGGTCATTTTTGCAGGATTTGATAAATTTCCCTTGACATTTTGGGAAAATCTGGTATAATCGTTCTTGCAAGTTTATTGCTTTAAAGCATATAAGCTTTAAAGCAGATATAATCGGAGGCTGTTATGGTTATTAAGGTACTTTTGCTGGTCATCTTTTTTGCCGGAATGGTGGTCATTGGTATTTCTGCCCGCCGCCATGCCGTCAGTGTTTCGGGCTTTGTGCTGGGAGGCCGGTCGGTGGGACCGTGGCTGACCGCCTTTGCATACGGAACCTCCTATTTTTCCGCAGTGGTCTTTGTAGGCTACGCGGGGCAGTTTGGCTGGAAATACGGCATTGCCTCCACCTGGATTGGACTGGGAAACGCGGCCATCGGAAGCCTGTTGGCCTGGGTGGTGCTGGGACGCCGCACGAGAATCATGAGCCAGCACCTAAACTCCTCCACCATGCCAGATTTTTTTGAAAAGCGTTTTGATTCCAAGCCCCTAAAAATTGCCGCATCGGTCATTGTCTTTGTTTTTCTGATCCCCTATACAGCCTCTATCTATAACGGCCTTTCCCGGCTGTTTGAAATGGCCTTCCATATTCCCTACGCCGTATGCGTCGTCGTCATGGCCGGATTTACGGCGGTTTATGTCATCCTCGGCGGATATATGGCCACCGCCATCAGCGACTTTATCCAAGGGCTCATTATGCTGGTGGGCATTGTGGTGGTCATCGGTGCGGTCCTAACGGGAGAGGGCGGTTTCATGCAGGCGGTCAGCCAGCTGGCCCAAATCCCCAGTGACGCCGCCCCCACCCTCGGCCAGCCGGGTGCTTTTGCCTCCTTCTTTGGCCCCGACCCGGTAAACCTGCTGGGGGTGGTGATTCTCACCTCTCTGGGCACCTGGGGACTGCCCCAGATGATTCAGAAGTTCTACGCCATCCGCAACGAAAAGGCCGTCCGCACCGGAACGGTGATCTCGACAGTTTTCGCGGTGATCGTGTCAGGGGGCTGCTATTTCCTCGGCGGGTTCGGGCGGCTGTTTGACGACCCTTCCATCTATGGAGCAGACGGTGCGGTCGTTTATGACAGCATCGTCCCCTTTATGCTCTCCAAACTGCCGGATGTACTGATCGGCATTGTGGTGGTGCTAGTGCTGTCGGCTTCAATGTCGACCCTCTCCTCTCTGGTGCTGACCTCCAGCTCTACCTTGACCCTCGATCTGATTAAGGATAACCTCTGGAAAAATATGAAGGAAGAAAGCCAGATCTGGATGATGCGGGTGTTGATCGCAGTCTTTATCGCCATCTCGGTTGTTCTCGCCATCAACCCTCCCGGATTCATCGCCCAGCTGATGGGCATTTCCTGGGGTGCCCTGGCCGGAGCCTTTTTAGCCCCCTTCCTCTACGGCATCTATTGGAAACGGGTCACCCGGGCCGCTGTCTGGACAAGCTTTGCCTGCGGAGTGGGACTGACCGTTTTAAACCTCTTTTTCTCCTTCATCGATTCGCCCATTAACGCCGGTGCGGCGGCCATGGTGCTGGGGCTGATTGTGATACCGGTGGTGAGCCTCATCACCCCCCGCCAGCCGGAAAAACGGCTGCAAGAGATTTTCTCCTGTTACCAAGAGGAAACGGTCCTTCATAAAAAAATGGTTGTTGGAACCGACAAGGACAACCAGGAATAACCTCATTATATAGAAGAAAACCCGATATCTTTCGAGAGGGAAAGATATCGGGTTTTTGAATGTCAATCAGACTTACGGCATCGGGACGATGCTTCCGGCATAAGGCAGCAGGTAAACCCGCTTGCCGATAAAGTCCATTTTGGACAGGAGGTTTTCCAGGTTGTCGCTGGCTTCAATCCCCATCGGAGCGACCAGTTCGGGGTCCAGTTCAGTCAGGGTGTACACGTGGGAAGCCTTGTGCAGCTGTTCACAGGTCAGATAGAAGATATATCCGCCAATGGTGAAGTCCGCCCGGAGCGCCTCATCCAGCCGACCCTCCCGCAGCGGCTGCAGCCAGCTGAAATAATCGGGAGCCCCGCCCCCTTCGGGACAGCGGCAGGCCCAGAGCATTACACCGCCGGGTTTGAGGGCCCGCATGGCATTGAGCATGCCCTTACAGCCCTGGTAGAGGTTCATATCTTTGGGATATCCGCCGGAGGAGCAGATAACCACATCCGCCTGATAGTCAATCGGGATTTCAAAGCACTGCCGCTGGTAATCGCAGCTGGCCTTCCAGGCCGCATCCAGGGCGCCGCCGAAAATTCCGCTGTGAACACCGGAGTTGGCGACCACGAGGTTTAAGGAATAGGCCACTGGAATGAGTCCAGCCGCTTCCGCCATATCCTCGTGAATCGGGTTGTCGGTGAGTTTGCAGCAGCCGACCCGGGCGTCCGACATCGGTTTCTCCGGGTCCAGGGCCCGAGAGTGGTTGGCCCGGATGGTTTCCCGGCTGGCGACGCCGGGGAGGATATTCTTCCGCCCGCCGCCAAAACCGGCCATCATATGGTGGACGGTGCCGCCGAGGATGATGACCTTCCGGCCCACCACCAGTTTGTTGACATAAACCTTGGTACCTCTGGAGGTAGTGCCCACATAAACCTGATCGGTGGCGTCGCAGTCGTGGTCCACCACCTTCACCAGCTTGCAAACTTCCGGCGAGCAGATCTTTTCCATCTCCTGAGGGGTGGATTTCCGATGGGTGCCCAGGGCAATCAGAATGACAATCTGGTCATAGGGAACGCCGATTTCCCGGTGCAGATAGTCCACCAGCAGAGGCATCACCTTATCCTGGTGCATCCAGCTGCGGGTGATGTCGCTGACGACAATGGTCACCGGATCGGAAGCCGATACCATCTCTTTTAACGGAGCGCTCCCAATGGCCCCATCTTCCACTGCGTGGAGGAAGGCCGCCGGCAGGTCGGTGATCTCGGTCATCTCCCGGGGGAGGATTGTCTCAACCGACTGGGCCCCCTTGATTTCGACCTTTACCTGTTCGTTTCCATATCCCAACATGACCTCTGCGTCCATCTTCCATTACTCCTTTTCAAGCTCAAAATCTGCCGGTTTTGGCAGCTATCTATTTTCAATTGACTGGATTACAATACCGCTGACACCACAATCAGCGCCACCAGCAGCACCACTGCCGCCCCGTCTGCCAGATGGAACGGATACTGCTGATACCCGCTGTTATAGGTCCGGAGGTTAAACCCTCTGACCTCGGCGCTGATTGCTCCGGCGTCCACCTTCCGCAGGCTGGAGGTGAGCAGCGGCACAAACAGCGGCGCCACCAGCTGCACCTTTTTCACGATGTTGCGGGTATCGTACTCGACCCCTCTGGCCCGCTGAGCGTCCTCGATATCGTGAAACTCGGAGGTGAACAAAGGCACAAACCGGAAAGCGGTGGTGACGATAAAGGCGTACCGGTAGGGAACGTGGAGTTTCTTCACCAGCGCGCCGCACAGGTCGCTGATTTCGGTGATCGCAAAGAGGAGCATCAGCGGCAGCATCGCCGCTACCACCCGAAGGCTCAGCAGCAGGGCGCTCACAAGCCCCCCGGTGGTCACCCAGACAAACCCGCCGGTCACCAGGAGAGGGTCCCCCGACCGGACGAAAAACAGCTGGATGATAAACATTAAAGCTCCGAGAATCAACAGGTTCCGGGTGAGCCTTAACGCCCGGCCTCCCAGGCCGGCAGTGGCTGCAATCAGAATCATCAGGATAATCAGGGCGGTAACCAGAAACAGGTTCCCGCTTATAATACAGGCGGCTCCGTATAAAAACGCCGCCGCCAGTTTGGTGATGGGATTTAACCGATGGAGAAACGAGTTCCCCGGTTGGTATTGTAAAAGGTTCACTCTTCTCCCTCCTTATGACCGGCCCGCTTTTGGAGCAGCGCCGCCATCTCATCCACCGTGTAAACATCTTCAAACCCCGCTCCCAGCCGGAGGGCCAGGTTGGGAATCTGGGCCGGACGGAGCCGGGCTTTGCTGAGCAGCTCCCGGTCCTTCATAATCTGCCGGGTGGGGCCGTCTCCCAGAAGGGTGCCTCTGTTTAACACCAGCACCCGTCCGGCGTAAGACTGAATCAGTTCCATATCGTGGCAGACCATCAGGATGGTCAATCCCTCTTCCCGATTCAGCTTCGCGATATGGTCCATAATCGCAGTACATTCCTTATAATCCAAGCCGGTGGTCGGTTCATCCAGAATGACCAGCTCCGGTTTTCCCGCCAGGACGCTGGCCAGCGCAATCCGCTGCCGTTCGCCCCGGCTGCGGGTGAACGGTGACCAGTCGCCGTTTAAAGAAAAGGTCTCCAGAGCCGCCTCGGTCCGGGCTTTAATCTCCTCTTCCGGAAAGCCCTGCACCCGCATTCCGAAGGAAACCTCCTCCCGGACGGTGTTCTGGCAGATCTGCCGGTCGGGGTTCTGGAACAGGAAGGCAACCTTGCGGGCAATCTGGCTGGCGCGGGTGGTTTTGGTGTTGAACCCGCCGACGGTCACTTCACCAGAAGAGGGAAGCAGCAGCCCGTTGGACAGACGGCTGATGGTCGACTTTCCGGCCCCGTTGGAACCGGCAAGGGCCACAAATTCTCCTTTTTCGATCTTAAAGCTTAAATCCGGAATGACCGGCGGGGTGGCCGGGTAGTGGTAGCTGACATGTTTAAATTCAAGCATCCGCTAAAACCTCCCGTACCATCTTTTCTCCGCCGTCCAAGGTAAGGGGAAGGGCGCCGTGATACAGCCCCATCCCTGTGAGTTTTTCTCCCAATTCAGTTACCCGGGGAATGTTGATTCCCTGGGCCCGGAACAGGTCCGCCTCTCCGGCCACAGCGGCTGTGGGACCGTCGAAGGCGATGTGTCCATTTTCCATCAGGATGATCCGGTCGACATAGCTGCACAGCAGCATGATCTTCTGTTCCACCACCACGACGGTTTTGTGAAACTCCCGATTCAGGGTCTTTAACAGTTCAAAGATCATCACACTGCTTTCCGGGTCCAGCTCGCCGGTGGGTTCATCCAGGAGGATGACATCCGGCCGCATCGCCAGAATCGCCGCAATTGCGACTTTCTGTTTCTGGCCGCCCGAAAGGGAATTGATCTGCCGGCGGCGAAGCTCCTCTATGCCCAGAAGGGAGAGGGTCTGCTGCAATCTCCGGCCGATTTCCTCGTGGGGGACCCCGAAGTTCTCCATTCCGAAGAGGATTTCATCCTCCACCACACTGGAGACCATCTGACTGTCGATGTCCTGGAAGACCTCTCCCACAAACCGGGACAGTTCCTCCGGTTTTACCTCGACGGTGTCCAGTCCGTTTACCAGCACCGACCCGTAAAAGTCACCGGAGAAGTGGTGGGGAATCAGTCCGTTTACCGCGTAGGTCAGCGTCGACTTTCCAGCGCCCGAAGCACCGGTTACCCCCACAAACGCCCCGTCCTCAATGGTCAGGGAAATCCCGTCCAGGGCATTGTGGCTGCCGCCCTGATAGCGGAAGCTGCACTCGTTAAACTGGATCATCCTTAAGTTCCTCCCGCCGTTTACCGTCTCATCATTCCGCCGACCGGGATGCTGAGAATCGAAACAATCACGCAGTTTAATACCGCCGTGACCACGCTGACGGTGGCCATGCTGACGAACTGAGCCAGCGGCATCGGGTTGGCGTAGGTGACTGCGGCCAGCCCCACGAAAGCGAAGCCGGAAGCGAGGGTGGTAATCAAGGTGGTCACCAGCGGTTTCACCGCTTTCGGCATCGGGACCAACACCAGGGCCGCCATGACGACCGCCCCGAAGGTTTCGCTCAAAAGGCCGAGCCACGGCATGCTGGTGCCGATCTGGCTGATTGCGCCGGAGATGAAACCGATAATCGCCGCTTCTTTGAAGTTAGGGCGAATCATCAAAATCGACAGGCAATAGGTCGCAATCAGGAAGTTGGGGTGCATATTCCCCAGCGCCAGAAATCCCGCGCAGAGCCGCAGGACAACGCCCACTGCCATCATAATGCCCACCAGAATCAGGTTGTTGATGTTGCGTAAACCGGTTGCCGTTACGTCGTTTACAATTCTCTTTTCCGCCATGGTAAAAACCCTTTCTGTGCGTTTGATTTTCATTTGCCCATCCTCCGCCGCACCCGGAAGAAGGAAGCCATGCTGCCGGAAAAGGGAGCCGCATATAAACAAAAAGAGTCTGTCCTTAGATTAAGGACAGACTCTTGAAAAATCTGCGGTACCACCTTAATTGCCGCCGGTATAGGGATAGACCCCTTCCAGACGACCACTCTCCGAAATGCTAGCACATCTCCGGCCTTTAACGCAGGCATACGTCTCAGGTACTAGGGATTTCTCCCGTTCACCTCGCCCTCCGTGGTCCATTTGCAGGCTGCTTACTGCGGGATTTCCATCGTCGCCCGCTCTCTGGAAGCGCATCTCCTGTTTGATTTCCACATCTCAGGTTTGCTTGTTATGGTGACATAATAGCACAGGGGGAATTTGTTGTCAACACCTTTTTCAAAGATTGGAAGAAATGTGCATTTTTATCTCAATCTTTTATGCATTATGCCGCAGTGTTCTGTTTTCGATTGTCAATTTCGTTCATCAGTTTCCGGAACCGGAAGGAGAAAATAGTAGTTGTGATGATAGATGCCAACATATCGGCGATGGGTTCTGCGAGGAAGATACCGTCGGTGGCCGGGAGGATGCCGGTGTGGGTAAAGAGAACCGGCAGGCTGAGGGCCAGCGGAATCAGGAGGATAACCTTACGAAGCAGGGCACAGAACATCGAGATTTTCGCCTGGCCCAGGGCCATAAAGGTGTTCTGGCAGGCGTTCTGACCAAACATCAGTATAACGCCGAACAGGAAAATCCGGGCCCCATGGGCGCCGATGTCCATCAGAGACATATCGTCCGAGAACAGCCGGATGACCACCGTCGGGAACAGCTGAATCAGTCCCCAGACCACGACGCAGTAGATGGCATTGCAGGTAATCAGCCGGCGGAAGGTGGCCCGTACCCGCTGGGAATTGCCGGCGCCGTAGTTATAACTGGTAATGGGCTGAGCCCCCTGGCACATACCGGTCAGCGGCATCATGATGACGGTGATGCAGGTAACCAGCAGCGAAACAACCGAGACATAGTCATCCCCGCCGTACTTCTGCATACCGGCGGTAAAGACCACCTGGATGGCGCTCTCGGTAACGTTCATAATAAAGGGCGACAGGCCAAGCCCCAAAACCGGCCCCATAATTTTCCACTGAGGACGCATCTTGTTAAACCGCAGCCGCAGGGTAGTCTTTTTCCCAAAGAGAAAGCTCAGTACCCAGACAGCCGACGCCGTTTGGGCGATAACCGTTGCGATGGCAGCCCCAGCCACCCCCATGTTCAGTCCGAAGATGAAAATCGGGTCGAGGATGATATTGATGACCGCGCCGATCATCGTCGTCCGCATCGAAACCGACGCAAATCCCTGGGCGGTGACAAAGAAGCTCATCCCCAGCGAAATCTGGACGCAGAGCGTCCCGACCAGGTAGATGGACAAATAATCCTCTGCATAGGGCAGTGTTGCGTCCGACGCCCCAAAGGCGATCAGCAGGGGGGTTTTGACGATGTAGATTACCACCATCAGGGCAATCGACACCCCCACCATCACCCCGAAACACTGAGACAGGATTTTTTCGGCGTCTTCCTTTTTCCCGGCGCCCATCTTAATCGAGGCCAGTGGCGCGCCGCCCTGACCGATCAGGTAGGCAAAGGCAGAAATGACCATAATCAGCGGGAAGGAAACCCCCAGCCCCGCCAGCGCTGTCTTGCCGACACCCTCCATTCGGCCGATGTAAATTCGGTCGACGATGTTATAAAGGGCGTTGATAATCTGCGCGGTGATACAGGGTATCGCCATCTTAGCCATCAGCCGTCCAACTGGTGCGGTGGCAAGCTCGGTTTCCCGGGACGACGCTTGCGCAGTTTGCTTGTTTTGTTGCATCCTTTACATCTTCTTTCTGTCATAGAGCTGCATCTGGTTACAGACTAAATGTAATTATAACACGTTTGGAAAAAAGTCGCAACAGAGTAAAACGCAGGATATCCTCTGATATCCTGCGTAAATGGTCTAAAAGAGCTCGGTTCATTTCCCTCCGGTCATCCGGCTTTCATCACCAATTTGACAAGAAGGTTTACCACCCCGGCCCCCAGCATAACCCAAACCGGGTTTACCTTGGTTTTAAGCAGCGGAATCAGGCAGAGGGCGAATATAACCACCATCACCCAGTTGATCTGGGATAGACTGATCGCTCCGGTTCCCCAAAAAGCCGACTGCAAAACTGAAATTCCGGCAGAACCGATCAGGGCCACCACCGCCGGCCGAAGGGAGTGCAAAATGCCCTGAAGCATCGCCATATTGCGATATTTCAGATAGAGTTTTGCGATGATGGTAACGATGATGCAGGAGGGGAGAACACACCCTAAAGTGGCCACCACTGCCCCCGGAATACCGGCAATTTTAATTCCTACAAAGGTGGCCGAATTGATGGCAATCGGCCCCGGGGTCATCTGAGAGATGGTGATGAGGTTGGTAAACTCGGTCATTGAAAGCCAGGCGTGGTTGTCCACCACCTGCTGCTGAATCAGCGGCAGGGCGGCATATCCCCCGCCAAAACTGAACAGCCCGATCTGGACAAAGCTGAGAAAAAGTTCCAGCAAAATCATCCCTTTTTCCCTCCTTCCGGCCGGTGATCCCATTTGGTCCGGATGACGCCGATGCAGCCGCAGATGAGGATGATGACAACCACGTTGACCTGAAAGACACAGGCCGCCAAAAAGGCCAACACCATGATAACATCGGAAAACTTATCTTTCCCTTTAACAATTCCCGAAGCCATCTGCCAGACTACCGCTGCAATCACCGCTCCGACCCCCGCCTGCATCCCTTCCAGCAGGGAAGCGATGATAAAATTATCTCGAAACGCGCTGTAAAAAGCGGAGATCACCGAAATAATGATAAAGGGCGGCAGGACGGTAGCCAGGCTCGCCACCAGCGCCCCCACAAGCCCCGCCAGTTTATATCCGACCACAATCGCCCCGTTGACTGCAATCGGCCCGGGTGCCGATTGCGCAATGGCGGTAAGGTCGAGCATCTCGTCCTTATCAATCCAGTGCAGCTCGTCCACAAACTTCTTGTTCATCAGGGTGATGATAACATATCCGCCGCCAAAGGTAAAGGCGCTCAGATAGAAGGTGGAGATAAACAGCTTCAGTAACAGTTTCCTTTTGTTTTCCATCAGGTCAGCCTCCTTCTTTTCCTAGTATACCCATTCTTGACATATTTGTAAAATAGTATTATTCTATAAAAGTCATAAGAAAAATTTTATATAAGGAGGTTGACCCATGACCCTGCGGCATCTCAAAATTTTCGTCTCGGTTTTCTGCCACAGCAGCATCACCAAGGCTTCGAGCGAACTCCACCTGGCCCAACCTTCGGTCAGCGTAGCCATCCGGGAATTGGAAGACTATTACGGGGTAAGGCTGTTTGACCGGCTGGGCCGGCGGATTGTCCCCACCGAAGAGGGAAAGGTCTTTTACGGATACGCCTCCCACATCCTTTCCGCCTTCGATGAAATGGAAACCCAGGTCCGCAACAGCGACCGGCTGGGGATTTTGCGGGTCGGGGCCAGCATCACCATCGGCACCTGTCTGCTGCCGGAATTGGTCAAGCGCTGTCAGACGCAGCTGCCGGGCCTGCGGATAGAGGTTTCCGTCTGCAATTCGGCAGAGGTGGAAACCGCCGTTTTAACCAACCGGGTAGACGTGGGGCTCATCGAGACCAACCCCTCTTCCGACGATTTCACCGCCCTCCCTTTTATGGAGGACAGCCTCTGCGCCATCGCCGCCCCCGGCCATCCGCTGGCGGGCGAAAAGCCGGTCACCCTGTCGGACCTAGCCCAATATCCCTTTTTGATGCGGGAAAAGGGCAGTGCGGGACGGGAAATTCTCGACGCTGCCTTTGCTTTACAGGGCCTTTCGGTGCAGCCAGTTTGGGAGAGCGCCAGTACAGGCGCTATTGTCCAAGCCGTCGCCCAGGGGCTGGGGGTGGCGGTGCTGCCGCTGATGCTGGTTCAGCGGGACCTGAACAGCGGGTTGGTGGTAGCCTTGCCGCTGAGGCCCCAAATCTGCCGTACCCTCCACATTCTCTACCACAAGAATAAATTTCTCACCGGCAGTTTGCAGACGTTTATCCACCTCTGTCAGGGGCTAGACGGAACATCCTCCACAAATGGGTAAAATCCGGCAAAAAATTTACAGAAGGTTACTTTGACAAACCCCGTCGGATACCGTATAATAGAAAAGACCATATTGTGGATTTTACAGGCGCCGCCCCGCCTTAGGGGTCGGGGCAATTCCTATACTAGATAGATTGGATGTCAGGTAACATGAAGATGAGAAAATTTCTGCGGGGTTTTTCAGCGGCGGCCGCAGCAGCTGCGACCCTGTTTTCTTTCACCAGCTGTTCGATTGGCCAGCCGGAGACCGCGATGGATACCTACCATTACGACGGTTATTTAAACGCCCAGTGGGGTTCTAACCCCGACGAAGTCGCAAACCAGCTTCAACTGGACCGCACCCAGTGGGTCCGGCTGGAGGACAGCGCGCTGGAAGGGATGCCCGAAGGGACCTTCGGATATGAAATCACCCGGACAACGATGATGTTCGGGCTGTATATGGAAACCGAGATGTACTTTGCCTCCTCCCTGGAGGGGGTCGGGGATTATATCGGGCTGTATGCTATGAAGATCACCTTCAAGGAAGACCCCGCCGACTATGTGACCAGCGACCTCTCCCTCTGCGACGAGGACTTTAAACTCAACGGCGATGACGCCATCGAGGAATTCCAGGCTCGGGCGATGTACAACCGAAACGTCGAGTACGGCACCTATACCGACGCCTATGGCGATTGGGACACCATCAGCTGGTACTGCGACGCCACAGCTGATACCGTCTCGGTGGACGACGACACCCGTGCAGTTTTACAGAACGAGCTGGGCCAGCTGGACGGCTGTCTGTCGATGTGGGGCGAATATTTCGACGAGGTTTCCCAGATGCCTTTAAGCTACGCCACCATCTACTACAACAACCCCTCCGCTCCTTCCTATATCCTCTTTTCCGGCCTGCCGGCAGCGGTACTGGCGGATGTGGAAAGCGCCGAGTAATTCCGAAACAAAAAAGCAAAAACCGGTATCTTTTGAAGTCTTAAACCTCCAAAAGACGCCGGTTTTTTATGTCCAGAAAATCTTTTTCCTCTTACCGCTTCCAGTATTTCCGGTCCAGTGAGCGGAACTGCACCGCCTCGCTGATGTGGGAAGCGTCGATCACTTCATCCTCCGCCAGGTCGGCGATCGTCCGGGCCACCTTCAAAATCCGGTCGTACCCCCGGGCGGACAGCCCCATCCGGTCAAAAGCGGTTTGCAGCAGCTTCATTCCCCGGTCGGTCACCGGGCAGAACTGACGCATCATGCCGGGCGTCAAGCCGCTGTTGCAGATCACGCCCGTTCCCTGATAGCGCTCGGTCTGAATCTGACGGGCTTTGTTGACCCGAGCGCGGATGGAGGCGGAAGTCTCGCCCCGTTCGTTGGAAGAAAGCTGAGCAAATTCCACCGGCGGCACCTCCACATGCAGGTCAATCCGGTCCAGCAGTGGACCACTGACCCGAGCCAGATACCGCTCCACCTTTTGGGGCGAGCAGGTGCATTTCCGGGTCGGATGGCCAAAATACCCGCAGGGGCAGGGGTTCATCGCCGCCAGCACAATCATCCGGCAGGGATAGGTCAAGGTCCCGTTGACCCGGGCGATGGTCACCTCCCCGTCCTCAATCGGCTGACGGAGGATTTCCAGAGCCATCCGGTCGAATTCCGGCAGTTCGTCCAGAAACAGCACCCCATTGTGGGCCAGGGAAATCTCCCCCGGCCGGGGGATGGTTCCGCCGCCGGAAAGCCCCGCCGGCGAAACGGTGTGGTGGGGCGCCCGGAAGGGGCGTTCGGTGATGATCGGATGGTCGGGGGTGAGGGTGCCGGCAATCGAGTGGATTTTGGTGGTCTCAATGGCCTCCTCAAAGGTCAGGTCTGGCAGAATCGACGGGAACCGCCTGGCCAGCATACTTTTCCCCGACCCGGGCGGGCCAATCAGAAGGGTATTATGCCCGCCGGCCGCTGCGATTTCCAACGCCCGTTTGGCCATCTTCTGTCCCAGCACATCCGCCATATCGGGGTAGCTTCCCTCGGCGGCGGGATGAAATTCCAAAGGCTTTTCCGGCTGAAGGGGAGACACCCCTTCAAAGAAATTGACCACGTCCAGGGCAGAATGTACGCCATAAACCTCGATATCCTTGACCACGCTGGCCTCAGCGGCATTTCCGGCGGGGAGAAAAATCCGCTTGTACCCCTGTTCTGCCGCCATAATCGTCATCGGCAGAGCCCCGGTAATCCGCCGGACCGAACCGTCCAGCGCCAGTTCTCCGAGGAAAACCGCGCCGGAAAAATCGGCGTTGGTGCTACCGGAAGCTTTGAGCAGCGATAGATAAATCGGCAGATCGTAAATGGGGCCGGTCTTATGGAGGTCGGCGGGCGCCAGGTTGACGGTGATTTTAGCGGCTGGCACCTCAAAGCCTGTGTTTTTAATCGCCGCCCGAACCCGGTCACGGCTTTCTTTGACCGCTGCGTCCGGCAGTCCGACCACTTCAAAGCCCGGCAGACCCCGTGCCAAGTCGGTTTCCACCTCCACCAGGAATGCGTTCATCCCAAATAATCCGGCGCTGGTCACTTTTGCGTACATTGCCTTTCCCCCTGTCTGGGGCAGTTGGTTATAAAAACAATTGCCCGTCTGTTTCTATTGTACACGGGTTTTCCCCTTTGCGCAAGGCTCAAAAGGAGAATGGGCAGATTTTCCGTGCCTTCCGTTTATTCTCGCCGCAAAAGGCCCACTGTCAAGTCGTTGACGTTTGTGCCGGTGGGGCCAGTGATGATAAGACCGCCTACCTTTTGCAGGCCATGGTAGGCGTCATTTTGGGCGAGCAATTCATCCACCCGCAGTCCTTCATCCAACAGTCTAGCTTCGGTGTCTCCATCCACATATCCGCCGGCGGCGTCGGTGGGACCGTCGGTTCCGTCACTGCCAACACTCAAAAGCGCTGCTCCCTCCATGCCGGAAAGTCCTGGAGCAGCAGCCAGGGCTAATTCCTGGTTGCGTCCGCCTTTTCCCTTGCCGGTTAGATGGACCACCGTCTCTCCCCCTGCCAGAAAAGCGAGGTTTTCTGTTGTATCCTCGTGGCTTTTGAGGATGGAGGCCATAAACCGCCCGGCCTCCCGGGCCTCACAATTCAGCCGGTCGGTGAGAAAAACTGGGGTGTAGCCGCAGCTTTCCGCCGCTTTGGAGGCGGCCGCCACCAACTCCCGCACACTGCCAGATATGACGGTCTGCACATTATTTATCTCTTTGGGCGTCTCCACCGTCAGCAGCTGTCTGGCCTCGGGACTCAGCCGCAGATGGTACTTTTCTGCAACCCGAAGGGCGTCCGCCGCCGTCGACCGGTCGGCACAAGCAGGACCCGAGGCGATCATATCCAGCGGATCCCCGATGATGTCCGACAGCACCACCGAAAAGACCTTTGCCGGTGCACAGCGGAGGGCAAACCGTCCGCCTTTGACAGCCGAAAGCCGCTTGCGAATGGTGTTCAGCTCCACAATATCCGCCCCGCAGCCCAGCAGCTGATTGGTGATGTCCATCAGTTCCTCTCCCGAAATCAGCGGGCTTTCAAACAGCGCGCTCCCGCCCCCCGACAGTAGAAACAGTACGGTGTCCCCTTCCTGCGCCTGGTCAGCCAGTTTGAGGGCCTCTTCCGCCGCCCGGAAGGAATTTTCGTCCGGCGTCGGGTGTCCGGCTTCCAGCATCCGCAGGCCCTTGAGCGGTGCACCCAGATGGCCGTATTTGGTGATGACCACCCCATCTTCTACCTTAGGACAGACCTCCAGTGCCGCAGAGGCCATCCGGTAGGCGGCCTTTCCGGCGGCCACCAGGTAAACCTTCCCGGAAAACTCCCGACCTGTTAATGCCCGCCGGACCGCCTGTTCCGGCATCACCGCCTGAATCGCCTCCCGAAGGATTTTTTCAGCGTCTTCCCGCATCGTCGTCATCCTGTATACCCCCTTTGCCTTCTCCGTTCAGGGCTCCATAGCTTTCCTTTTCCATCAGCAGATCCCGCCATCCTTTCATCAGCGGGAAAAATTCGCTGGAGGCGGCCGTAACCTGCCCTGATTCGATCATCTGAGAGAAGGTTTCGTCGTCCACCCATTTGGCGTCGCAGGTTTCTCCCGGCTGCAAGGTAACCGCTTCGATGGGCGCGTCTTTAAAAAACATCCAGCAGTCAAAATACAGCCCTTTCCGCCGCTCCCGGGAACCAAGGAAAATCGGGCGGCAGTGGGAGACATCTACCCCCAGTTCTTCGCCAATCTCCCGGATGATCGCCTTTAAACTGTCTTCGCCCGCCTGTTTGGCGCCGCCGGTGGTCTCCCACATCAGGGGGTTGTTTTTCTCCTTCGACCGGCGGGAGATCAGAAACTGCTTGTCCGCCCGGACAATCCACCCCATCACCACAATATGACCGGCCCCAGCGGGCATTGGCTCTCCCCGACGGAGCCGCCTGCCGGTGGGAACCCGATTGGTGGTCAAAACATCCCAAAATTCTTCTGCCATTTTTTCCTCTCCCTTTTTCTGTCTAAAATTTCCCCAGAAAGCCCCAGGGAATAACGCAAAGGGGAGTTTACCGGACTCTGGTCCAGTAACTCCCCCTGCCACTTAATAGTACAAATTATTATACCAAGTCATCAGCGTCGAAAGTAAAATCATCCCGATGTACAGCAGGATATACACCACACTGGGCCAACAGCTAAAGGCCGCCCCCAACTTTTGGGACAACTTCAGTTCCGGGTCCCGATCCCGCATCAACGGGGTAAACTGACGCCCCCAAAGTGCCCAGAAGAGGGCAAAGATCACGATGAATAGGCCCATCTGCCCCAGAGAAACCAGTCCGACGGCAAAGTCACTCTCCAACGGAAGATAGCTAACCACCGTCGACAGGGTGTTGTTGAGGATATGGCAGCAGATCGACGGAATCAAAGACCCGGTCCGCACCGCCAAAAGCCCCAAAAACATCCCTGTCAGCAGCGGGGTAAACAGCTGCACCAGGTTCATATGGAACAGCATAAACATCACCGAAGTGACAATTACTGCAAAGGCGGTCCCATGCCGCCGGAGGGTCCGCAGCATATATCCCCGGAAGATCAGTTCCTCGATCACCGGGCCCACCACGCAGACGTAGAGGTTACAGAGGGTGGTGTCCAGCAGGGTATAGCCGCTGGTGGAAAAATCCGGGGAGTAATAAGGAAAGCCGATTTCGTAAAAGAAGTTCAGTTCCAGCGTGGCGAGAATCTGCCCGACCATCGACATCCCAATCCCCGCCAGGGAGGCAAATACCACCCATCCCACCAGCTTGGGGCCGGAAAGCAGGGGATGAGGTTCCATTTCCCGGGAAACACCGGTATAACCCATCCCTCCGGAAGGGTCCGGATAGCGGGAAACAACCTGGGGCTTAGTAAAGAAGTTGGAAAGCCGCAACCCGGTCCTCGACCGGAGGTACAAAATGGCGGCAATTTCTCCCACCACCACCGGCAGATAGCTGACCAGCAGGTCATAAAGCCCGTAAGGAATCCCGTAATAGGTGTCCGCCGGAAAACTGGCCCCGCTCCAGTAAACCCGGGACGCATAGGCGGTGATGATGTAGGCAATGCCGTAGGAGAAGATGTACTCCACCAAAAACAGGATGAGCAAAGCCGGCAGCACCAGCTTCACCGTCCTTTTGACCGTCTGCCGCAGATGACTTTTAGGGGGCGGCATGTCGTTAGGCCCTGGGGTATTCCATCGGCCATTTTCCCCATAATCCCCCGGGTTTCGGGAAAAACGATCCTCCGGGCGGCCGTAATCGTTTGGAGGCGTTTGCCCATAAGGCGGCCGTTCCCCGCCGTACCGTTGGCCCTCGTCGAACGTATGGCTACCCTGTCCTCTTGCGGCCCATCCGCCGGACCAGCGTCCGGACCGGCCTGTCTGGCGGCCATTTTCAGGCGGAGGGGGAGGGTATTGATCCTGTCGATTCATCTTGTCGTTCCTCCTTTGTGGTTGGAATTCATTTCCGCGCGTACCGTTCAGTTTATGCAAAAAGGTGCGGATTCTCACCGGAATCAATCTCCGGCAGCTCTTTCTTTTTATTATACGGTATATGCGCCATTTTTTCAATCTCAGGCTACACGGTTTCCATTGATTCTTCCCCGGAGGTATGCTACAATAGGGTTGGAAAATAACGGAAGGAGATTTTTTCAGGCAGAGCCCTTTCCCTGAAAAAGACATTTGCCATGTCAATTTTTGACGCCTTTGCCCGCCTGGAGGCGGAAAGAAAAACGGTTTCGCCCCCCAGCTGGTTGATTGTGGGGCTGGGGAACCCCGACCGTAAGTACGAAAACACCCGCCACAACACTGGATTTATCTGTATCGACCAGGTGGCCAAGGCGCTGGGCACCGAGATTCTCCGCAAGAAGTTTGACGCCCTCACCGCCGAAGGGACCATCGCCGGACAGCGGGTGCTGCTGATGAAGCCGACGACCTACATGAACCTTTCGGGCACCGCCGTTGAAAAGGCCGCTTCCTTTTACAAAATTCCTCCCGAACGGGTGCTGATTATCTTTGACGACATTTCCCTCCCAGTGGGAAAAATGCGGCTGCGGGAAAAAGGGAGCCATGGGGGGCATAATGGCATCAAGAGCATCATCGATTATTTAGGGACCGACGGCTTCCCCCGGATTAAAGTAGGGGTCGGCGCCAAACCCCGGCCGGATTATGACCTGGCAGCCTGGGTACTTTCCCGCTTTACCGAAACCGAACGGCAGGCCATCGACGGGGCCGCGGAAAAATGCCTCCCCGCGGCCGAAATGATTATCAAAGGCGACTTTAGCGGCGCAATGGCGAAATTTAACGGATAAGCCTGGAAAAAATCCCTTTTTCCCTATTCGCTGGTTTCTGCCCGCCTTCAAAACGCCAAAACCGAAAATCCCAATCTTTAAAAACCGAAAGGAGTGGACGGCCCCTTGAAGCTGTTTACCGCTGTGGCCCACAGCCTGGAAAGCTATGGGCGGATGATTGACAATATCAAAAATGGGCGCACCCCTTTTCTCTGCGTCGGCCTCTCCGCCATCCACAAGGCCAACTTTATCTACGCCGCCCAGCAGGATTTAAACACCCCTTTGCTTGTCCTGACCCAGGACGATCTGGCGGCGGCCCGGCTGGCGACTGACCTAAACGCGATGGCCGGGAGCGAAGAATTTGCCCTGGTTTTCCCCTCCCGGGATTACAGCTACCGGCAGATGGAAAGCGTATCCGGGGAGTATGAGCAGCAGCGGCTGGGGGTCCTCTCCCGAATTTTGCAGGGGGAAGCGCCTGTTATCGTCGCTTCCGCCCAGGCGGCTTCCTCCCGGACGGTCTCGCCGGAAGCTTTAAAACAGGCCACCTTTACCATCAGC
This sequence comes from uncultured Clostridia bacterium, assembly GCA_944387995.1. Taxonomy (GTDB): domain Bacteria; phylum Bacillota; class Clostridia; order Oscillospirales; family Ruminococcaceae; genus Faecivivens. The sequence goes on from CALXHB010000187.1 coordinate 21,988, forward strand.
CTCGACCCGGACAAAAATGAGGCCGGTTCGATGGAGCAGCTGGTCAGCCGCCTGATTGCGGCCGGCTATGTCCGCCGTCCCCAGGTGGACGGGGTCAGCCAGTTTGCCGTCCGGGGCGGTATCCTCGACCTCTTCCCTCCGGGGGAAACCAACCCCGTCCGAATCGAGTATTGGGGAGACGACATTGACACCATCACCTATTTTGAACTGGACTCCCAGCGGCGAACCGACTCGCTGGACACCCTGTCGGTCTCCCCGGCGGGAGAGGTGCTGTTCGCCGAAGGGGAGCTGATCGAAAAGATCAAACTCCTCCTTGATTCCCTCGGCCACCGGAAACAGACCGCTGCCGCCCGGGAAACGATCGAAAAGGACCTGGAAAAGCTGGAAACCGGCATGGAGCTGGACAGTCTGGACAAATATTTCCCGCTGACCGGGAAATTCACTTCCCTGCTGGACTACTTTAACCATGCGCCGGTTTTTCTCAGCGAATACATTGACTTAAAAGAGACCCTCCGCGCCCAGTGGGCCCAGTATCAGGAGGACTTAAAGATCCTCTTTGAGGAAGGGCAGCTGGCCAAGGGCCTCGACAGCTTTTACCTGAGCCCTGAGATGCTGGAAGGAAAGCTCCAGGACCACCAGGAAATCTACCTGGAAACCTTCGCCCACGGAGGCTTCGGAGAGCTAAAGGACGTCATCAACCTTTCCCCGCTGCAAAACTCCGGCTGGAACGGAGATCTCAAACTGTTAAAATCCGACCTGGACCCGCTGATGGAACAAGGGTACTGCTGCTGCGTCTTTGCCGGGACCGACAAGGCGGCCCAAAACCTTGCCGCCGACCTCAGCCGGCTGGGACTGCCCGCCAGCTACGAAAAAGACCTGAAAGCCATCCGCTACCGCAAGGTGATTGTCCTGGCGGGGACTTTGTCCACCGGGTTTGAATACCCGGAAATCCGTTTCTCGCTGACCACCACCGCCCGGGCCTACTCCCTTCCCACCAAAAAGCCGAAGAAGCGAAAAGGGGAGGAGATTCGTTCCCTCTCGGATTTAAGCCCGGGGGATTACGTCGTTCATGTGACCCACGGTATCGGCGTTTTTGACGGCCTCCACAAGCTGGAGCTTCAGGGGGTCGTCAAAGACTATATCAAAATCAAATACGCCGGAAGCGACATCCTGTACGTCCCGGTTACCCAGCTGGACCTGGTTTCCAAATACATTGGTCCCCGGGAAGACTCCCACGTCAAATTAAACCGCCTCCACTCCACCGAATGGCAGAAGACCCGCCAGCGGGTTAAAAAGGCCGTCGACGAGATGGCGGACGAACTAATCGCCCTCTATGCCAAACGGATGTCGGTCAAAGGGTACGCCTTTTCTCCCGACGATGAACTTCAGCGGGATTTTGAAGACCACTTTGAATACCAGGAAACCGACGACCAGCTCCGCTGCATCAAGGAAATCAAAGAGGATATGGAAAAGCCGGTCCCGATGGAACGGCTGCTCTGCGGAGACGTCGGCTTCGGCAAAACCGAGGTGGCGCTGCGGGCGGCGTTTAAATGCGTGCTGGACGGCAAACAGTGCGCCATCCTCTGCCCCACCACCATCCTCGCCTGGCAGCATTATCAGACGCTGACCGCCCGAATGGGCAATTACCCGGTCAACATCGAGCTGCTTTCCCGCTTCCGTTCCCCCAAAGAGCAGAAGGAGATTATGGGGAAACTGGAACGAGGACTAATCGACATCATCGTCGGCACCCACCGGCTGATCTCCAAAGACATCCACTTTAAGGACCTGGGCCTGGCCATCATCGACGAGGAACAGCGATTTGGCGTCGCCCACAAAGAGCGGTTTAAAGAGATGCTGGCGTCGGTGGATATGCTGACCCTGTCCGCCACCCCGATTCCCCGAACACTGAACATGGCGATGAGCGGCATCCGGGATATGAGTGTGCTGGAGGAGCCGCCCCAAAACCGCCACCCGATTCAGACCTATGTTCTGGAGCACGACACCGGCGTCGTCATCGAAGCCCTCCGTAAGGAGCTGCGCCGGGGCGGCCAGGCTTACTACCTGCACAACAACACCGAAACCATCGACGCCTGCGCCGGTAAAATCCAGCAGATGATTCCGGAAGCCCGCATCGGCATCGCCCATGGCAAGATGTCGGAAGAGGCCCTTTCCCGAGTCTGGCGGCAGCTGATGGAACAGGAAATCGACATTCTCGTCTGCACCACCATCATTGAAACCGGCGTGGACGTGTCCAATGTCAACACCCTTATCATCGAAAACGCCGACCGGATGGGCCTTTCCCAGCTGTATCAGCTGCGGGGACGGGTCGGCCGGTCCAGCCGGCGGGCCTACGCCTACTTCACCTTCCAGCGGGGGAAGGTTCTGACCGAAGTCGCCACCAAGCGGTTAAACGCCATCCGGGAGTTTACCCGGTTTGGTTCGGGGTTCCGGATTGCACTGCGGGACCTGGAAATCCGCGGCGCCGGCAACATCCTCGGCACCCGCCAGCACGGCCATATGGAAGCGGTCGGGTACGATATGTACCTGCGGCTGCTCTCGGAAGCGGTGGCGGAAAAGCGGGGAGAGGAACCGGAAATCAAGTCCACCGCCGAATGTCTGGTGGATATTCAGCTGGAAGCCCATATCCCCGAAGACTATATCGAAAACCTCTCTCAGCGGCTGGACATCTACCGCAAGATCGCCTCAGTCCGCAACGAAGCCGACAGTTCTGATCTGATCGACGAGCTGATCGACCGGTTTGGTGACCCGCCGGACGCGGTCAAGGGACTGATCGACGTGGCGCTGCTGCGCAACACCGCCGCCCAGTTCGGCTTTAAGGAGATCACCCAGAAGGGGCAGATGCTCCATATGATTCCGGAAAAACTGGACGTCAACGTCGCCGCGATGATCAATATGTTCATGAAAGGCCGCTGCATTGTCGTCTCCGGTCAGACGCCCTATATCGGCGTCAAAATCCAGGGGAGCGCAATGGATACCCTCCGGGAGGTCATGAAGACCTTGCAAAAATTCCAATCGGGGGATATTCTGAAACAGGAACCTGCTAAACAAGACGGCAAGGGATAAAGAGTCAAAATGATTGCTGTTTCGATGCCCTTATGGCATCGACAAAGTTTCACTTTGATGGACCAAGGACCAGCCCTTGGATTCCGGTCAAGGACCCAAAGGGCCCTTGACAATCCCGATATTCGACGCGGCATGGGTTCCCCGCTCACCACGGTTCTGACCGTTCGACAAGCGAACGGTCTTCGATAAAGACTTGGCCGCGAGTACGTTCCAAGCGGTTATTGAAGCGTTTGGAGAACCATTGCAGGCTCTTTCAGAACAATGCTATATCCGATGTTCCGAGCGTCCAGGTCTGTTCCCTAGACTACGAGCTTGTCGAGCAGTCCGCCGGCGTCGGGGCGGCAGCCTACGCCGCGTCGAACAGGAAAAGAGGAAAAGCGAAACAGTCTCGCACCGGATGTTCCGAGCGTCCAAGTCTGTTCCCGAGAGTGCGAGCTTGGCGAGGGGTCCGCGGGTGGATGGGGGGCGGCGTAGGACGCGTCGAAAAGAAAAAGAGGAAAAGCGGAACAGTCTCGCACCGGATGTTCCGAGCGTCCAAGTCTGTTCCCTAGACTGCGAGCTTGTCGAGCAGTCCGCCGGCGTCGGGGCGGCAGCCTACGCCGCGTCGAACAAGAAAAAACGCCGCGTCGAACAGGAAAAAAGGAGGAAATGAAAATGGAATACGAATACGCAAAATATGCCGCAGAAAAGGCAAAAGAACTGCTGCAAATCGACAGCCCCACCGGGTTTACCGACCGGGCAACTGACTGGGTACTGAACGCTTTTACCGGTCTGGGCTTTGCTGCCCATAAAACGGTAAAGGGCGGGGTCATCGTCGACTTTGGCGGCGAAGACAATGGGAACGGCCTCATCCTGATGGCCCATACTGACACCCTGGGCGGCATGGTGGCCGAAGTAAAGGCCAACGGCCGGCTGCGGATTGTAGGGCTCGGCGGCCTTTCGCCCCAGAACATTGAGACCGAGTGCGTCCGGGTCTATACCCGGGACGGCCGGGTCATTGAAGGGACCTGCCAGCTTCAGAACGCCTCCACCCATGTAAACGGCAAGTTCGGCACCGAACCTCGAACCTTTGACACCCTGGAAATCGTCCTCGACGAACCGATCACCACCGCCGAAGAGGCCAGAAGTTACGGCATCGAAACCGGGGATATGGTTTGCTTTGAACCCCGCACCCGAATTACCGCGTCCGGCTACATCAAGAGCCGCTTCCTGGACGACAAACTGTCGGTCGGCATCCTGCTGGGCCTGGCAAAATACATCAAAGACACCGGCGCGAAACTCTCTCGTCGGGTTTACGCCCACATCACCGTCTATGAAGAGGTCGGCCACGGCGCCTCCGCTTCTATTCCGGCAGGGGTTACCGAAGCGCTGTCGGTGGACATGGGCTGTGTCGGCGAAGGGCTCCGCTGCACCGAACGGCAGGTCTCCATCTGCGCCAAGGACTCGGGCGGCCCCTACTCCTACGAGATGGTGGGCAAACTGATTGCCGCAGCCAAGAAGGAAAAAGCCGACTATGCAGTGGATATCTACCCCCACTACGGCAGCGACGTCGAGGCTTCGCTGAAAGGCGGATACGATGTTCGCCACGGCCTGATTGGCGCCGGCGTTTACGCCTCCCATGGCTATG
>CALXHB010000188.1 GCA_944387995.1 uncultured Clostridia bacterium
TAATGTGTTTTATTGTGCGTAACTGGCAGGTCACGTTCTTATTTTAACACATTAGGAGTTTTTTTATCTTGTTCACCGCTTAAGCTTTTTTGAACCACGCGACTATCGCGTGGTTTTCGTTATACAAAAAGAAGCTGTCCGTTTTTGGACAGCTTCTTTTTTATCACTTTTATCCCTGTTTCTGGGCCAGATATTCCTCAATATAGTGGGAGGCGGTGGCACCGTCGGACACAGCCGTGACCACCTGCCGCAGAGCCTTAGTCCGGACATCCCCGACCGCAAACACCCCGGGGATACTGGTTCGGGTGGATTCGTCCGCCACAATGTAGCCGGCATTGTCCAGCGTCAATTTTCCTTTAAACAGCTCGGTGGCGGGGGAGCGGCCAATGCTGACAAACAGCCCGTCGCAGGGAATCTCCCGCTCTTCGCCGGTCTTGACGTCCTGCACCTTAACCCCTTTCAGCTTGCCGTTTTCGGTGAGAAGGGCTTTCACGATGCTGTTCCAGCTGAAGGTGAGGTTCTCCGCCGCCTCCAGCGGGGCGTGGTAGACTTTGGTCGCCCGAAGGGTGTCCCGCCGGTGGATTAGCGTCACATGCCCGCAGATGCGGGAAAGAATTGCGGCGTCATGGGCGGCCGAGTTGCCGCCTCCCACTACCGCGACATTTTTCCCCCGATAGAACATCCCATCACAGGCGGCACAGTAGTGCACCCCGCGGCCGGTCATCGCCTCTTCGCCCTCTACCCCCAGTTTGCGGGGATTGGCGCCGGTGGAGATAATCACGGTTCTTCCTTCAAAGTCCCCTTCCGAGGTGTGAACCACCTTGACGTCCCCCTCTAAGGAAACATCTTTTACTTTCGCCAGCACGGTTTTGGCCCCAAACCGCTCGGCTCCCTGCTGCATCTTCTGTCCGAGGGTAAAGCCATCGACCCCTTCTGGGAACCCAGGATAGTTGTCGATTTCAGTCGTCAGACCCATCTGTCCGCCAGCCGACAGTTTTTCAAAAACCACCGTCGAAAGCCCTGCCCGGGCGGTGTAAAGAGCCGCTGTATATCCCCCGGGACCGCCGCCGATGATTAAAACGTCGAAAATTGCCATATTGCCTCCGCCTTTCTATCATATGAGTAAATCTTTTATTCATTTTCCAGGCTGAACGCCTGATTTTATACAGTTCGTATTATCTATATGAGATATTGCGAATCGTTATACCTTTAATTGTCCCGCCAGCCATTCATCCAATGCCGCCTTGGACCCCGGCGCGATCAGCCGTTCCCCCGGCTGACCGTCCCGAAAGATCAAAAAGGTGGGAATGGTGTCCACTTCAAAGTCGTCGTCCAGGCCCTCCACCTCGTCGATGTTAACCTGACCGATTAGCAGTTTCCCGGCGTTTTCCTCCGCCGTCTTTTCAAAAGCCGGGGCAATTCTCCGGCAGTATACGCACCAGGGCGCCCAGAATTCTACGAGGGCGAATCCTTTGCCATTCAAGACCTGCTGTTCAAAGCTCTCTCGGGTAAACTGTACCATACCTTTGCTCCTTTCGCATTCCTTTTTTTCTATCATCCAGGTTTTTACAACCGGCCTTTTGGGTTTCATTGTAATCAGTATACCCCATTTCCACGCATTTTTCCGTGACCATGTCACCAAGCGCCCCGCCGTCACATACCCTGTACCGGAGGTGGTTTTTATGTGCGCAATCGCCGGTATTCTGCGCCTGCGGGCGGCTGAGCCGGAAGACCCCGGTAAAATCATCGATTCGATGCGGCGCCGGGGACCGGATGGGGAAGGGAGCTACCGTTCGGACGGCAGGGAGGAAAACGGCCCTTCTGTCACCCTCTACCATACCCGACTGGCCGTCATCGACCCGGCTGCGGGACAGCAGCCGATGCTTTACCCTCTGCACAATCCCCGCTATGCCATCGTTTACAACGGGGAACTGTACAATACAGACAGTGTCCGGCAGCGGCTTATCTCCCTCGGACACCAATTTCTAACCCGGACCGACACCGAAGTCGTCCTCCACAGCTTTATCCAATGGGGGGAAGGGTGTCTGGAACTGTTCAACGGCATCTTTGCCTTTGCGGTCTGGGATAATCTGAAAAAAGCCCTCTTTATCGCCCGGGACCGGATGGGGGTCAAACCCTTCTTCTACCGGTGGGAAGGGGGGAACTTCCTGTTCGCGTCGGAGCTGAAAACCCTGCTGGCTTTCCCAGGGGTGAAGGCCCAGCTGGACAATTACGGCATCGCCCAGCTGATGCTCCTGGGCCCCGGACGGACGCCGGGATGTGGGGTTTTCGCCGGAATGGAGGAACTGAAAGCGGCTGAATGCGGCTGGGTCACCGCCGATGGACGGATGGAAAAGCACCGTTACTGGAAGCTGACCCCAGAACCCCACACCGAAAACTTTGCCGAAACCGCCGCCCATGTCCGGGCGCTGGTGGAGGATGCCATCACCCGGCAGCTGGTCAGCGACGTCCCCATTGGGACTTTCCTATCCGGCGGATTGGATTCCAGCCTGATCTCCTCTGTCGCCTGCACCAGGATGATGGAAGAGGGAAGGCATCTGGACACCTTTTCGGTAGATTATAAGGATAACGACCGCTATTTTCGCTCGGGCAAATTCCAGCCCCAGTCGGACAGCGGCTTTATCCCCATTATGCAAAAGTTCCTGTCGGCCAAAGACCCCCTATGCCGTCACCATCTAATTACGCTGGACACCCCGGCCCTGGCGGAAGCCCTTTACGGGGCAGTGGACGCCCGAGACCTGCCGGGGATGGCGGATGTGGACTCTTCGCTGCTCCTCTTCTGCAAGGAAATCCGCAAAACTGTCACCGTAACTTTGTCGGGAGAATGTGCCGATGAACTGTTCGGCGGATACCCCTGGTACCGGGACCCGGAAATCCGGGCAAAAGCAGGTTTCCCCTGGGCTCAGACCACCAAATGGCGGAGCAGCTTTCTGCGGCCGGAGTACCTCTCCCGGCTGGAACCGGAAGCCTTTATGGACCAGCAGGCAAACCTCACCCTTCAGGATGTAGAGCTGGATGAGGAAAGCCGCAACAGCCCGCTGGAAAAGCGGATGAAAGAGATGATGCGGCTCAACACCGACTGGTTTATGCAGACCCTCCTCGACCGCAAAGACCGGATGAGTATGTTCTGGGGGCTGGAAGTTCGGGTGCCCTTCTGCGACCACCGGATTGCCCAGTACCTCTATAATGTACCTTGGGAGATGAAAGACCATGACTGGTACGAGAAGGGGCTTCTGCGCAGCGCCATGGCCGGCTGGCTGCCGGAGGAGGTGCTCTGGCGGAAGAAGAGTCCCTATCCCAAGACCCACAACCCCAGCTACCGGGCAGCGGTAACCAAGATGCTGGAAGAGATTCTCGCCGACCCGAACGCTCCTCTTTTGACCCTGCTGCGGCCGGAGAAGATTCGGGAACTGATCGGAAGCGACAGCCCGGTGCCCTGGTACGGACAGCTGATGACCACGCCCCAGACCGAAGCCTACCTCATCCAGTTAAACTACTGGCTGAAAAAGTGGAAGGTAGAGATTTTATAAGATAAAAAGGGAGCTTGCCGTAGTGTTGCAGCAAAGCTCCCTTTCTATTGCTGAAATTCAAACATCCGACGTCTTATTTTGCCAGAGCTTCTTCGAGGCTTAAAGTGATTGTTCCGTCCTCTTTAACGAAGCAGGGAATGCCGATCCGGCCCTCTTCCTTGACCGCATCAAAGACCGGGTCGTGGTCACGCATCTGCAAAAAGGCCCGCATCTCCGGCGTCGAGCCGGTGATGATGTGATACTCATAAGAGATGCCTTTCTGGTGAAGGGTTTCAATCGTTTCGACGCAGTCGCGGCAGATCGGGCTGCCATACATTTTCAGCATGTTACTCATCCTTTCGTTAAACCAAAGCCGCCGGAATGTTCCACGTGGAACATTCCGGCGAATTTTGTTTTCCCGGGGAAAATTTTACGCGTTTTTCCCTTTGATGTAAGCGTCCATAGCGGCGGCAGCCGTTTTGCCGGCTCCCATCGCCAGGATAACGGTGGCGGCACCGGTGACCGCGTCGCCACCGGCGTAAACCCCTTCAATCGAAGTGAGCCCGTTTTCATCGGCGACAATCTCGCCCCGGCGCTTGGTCTCCAGGCCAGGAGTAGTCGATTTAATCAGCGGGTTGGGGGAGGTGCCCAGCGCCATAATGACACAGTCCATATCCAGTTCAAATTCGCTGCCTTCCTTGACGATCGGGCGGCGGCGGCCGGATTCATCCGGTTCGCCCAGCTCCATCTCGACGCAGCGGATTCCCTTAACCCAACCGTAAGCGGGATCTCTGGTATCGGTTACATCGGTGGGGAGGATGGCCACAGGGTTGCAGAGGGTCTTGAAGATGATACCCTCTTCCTGGGCATGCTCCACCTCTTCCTTACGGGCGGGAAGTTCTTCCATCCCGCGGCGGTAGACGATGTACACCTCTTCGGCTCCCAGCCGTTTGGCGGTACGGGCAGCGTCCATCGCGACGTTGCCGCCGCCGACCACCGCGACCCGTTTGGCATGCTGAATCGGGGTTGCAGAATCTTCCCGATAAGCCTTCATCAGGTTGCTCCGGGTCAGGAACTCGTTGGCGGAATAAACGCCCTTTAAGTTCTCGCCGGGAATGTTCATAAACCGGGGAAGACCGGCGCCGGTGCCGATAAAGATCGACTCATAGCCGTACTCTTCCTTCAGTTCCTCGATGGTCAGAATTCGGCCGATAACCATATCGGTTTCAACCTTGACCCCTAGGGCCTTAAGGTTGTCGACCTCTTTCTGGACAATAGCTTTGGGCAGACGGAATTCCGGAATTCCGTAAACCAATACGCCGCCCGCCAGATGCAGAGCTTCATAAACGGTCACGTCGTAACCCATCTTGGCCAGATCGCCGGCGCAGGTAAGCCCCGCAGGGCCGGAACCGATAACCGCCACCTTGTGCCCATTTTTCTCGGGAGCTTTGGGCGGAAGCGCATTATGTTCATTATGGTAATCGGCCACAAACCGTTCCAAACGGCCGATACCCACCGGTTCACCCTTGATGCCGCGGACACATTTGCCCTCGCACTGGTTCTCCTGGGGGCAGACACGGCCGCAGACTGCGGGAAGGGAAGAGGAAAGGCTGATGACCTGGTAGGCACCCTCAAAGTCTCCCTCCGCCACCTTGGCGATAAACTCGGGGATCTGGATATTGACCGGGCAGCCGGAGACACAGGGTTTATTTTTGCAATGGAGGCATCGCTGCGCCTCATCCACCGCCATCTCGGCGGTATACCCGAGGGTTACCTCGTTAAAGTTTTTATTCCGGACGTTCGGGTCCTGGGAGGGCATCGGGTTCTTGGTCGCTCTCATATTCGGCATGGTTAGCGGACCTCCTTTTTAAACAGGTTGCAGGCCTCTTCGTAGGCGTGCCGTTCGAAGGGCTGGTAGCTGCGGCCGCGGCTCATCGCCTCGTCGAAGTCCACCAGATGTCCGTCAAAGTCGGGGCCATCCACGCAGGCGAACTTGGTTTCGCCGCCCACCGTCAGCCGGCAGCCGCCGCACATTCCGGTGCCGTCGATCATAATCGGGTTCATCGAAACGACCGTCTTCTGGTCATATTCTTTGGTGGTGAGGCAGACAAACTTCATCATAATCAGCGGGCCGATGGCGATGACCTCGTCAAACCGCTCGCCCTTTTCCAGCATCTCTTTCAAAGGAGCGGTGACGTTGCCCTTTTCGCCGTAGGAACCGTCGTCGGTCATCATAATAAACCGGCTGGAGCAGGCTTTAAACTCGTCTTCCAGAATCACCAGGTCCTTGTTGCGGAAACCGGCGATGGTGGTGACCTCAGCCCCCAGTTTATGAAGCTCTCTGGCCACCGGCAGCGCAATGGCGCAGCCTACACCGCCACCAATGACACAAACCTTTTTCAGGCCCTCTACCTTAGTGGGCATTCCCAGCGGTCCCACAAAGTCCTGGAGAGAATCGCCCTCTTCTTTATGGTTTAACTTTTCAGTGGTCGCACCGACAATCTGAAAGATGATGGTGACCGTCCCTTTTTCCGGGTCGCAGCCGGCGACCGTCAGAGGGATCCGTTCCCCGTCCTCATCCACCCGGAGGATGATAAACTGGCCCGCTTTAGCCTTTTTCGCTACCAGCGGTGCTTCAATGTCCATCAGGGTGACGGTCGGGTTTAAGGATTTTTTCCGTACGATTTTATACATATCGGATTCCGCCCTTCCTTGACAAATTCAAAATAATGGGTAGGACAGAATCACAAATTGTATGACTTCTTGCCTGCCTACACCTGTACAGATTATTATACCAGACCTTTCCTCCTTTTGCAAGGTTAAAGCGGAAAAATTTCACCCAATCTTTCCTGAAAACATTCCGACTATTTTCTTTAAAAAATAGAAAAATCCTCGGAAAAAGCTAGTTGTCACCAGCAATCCCCGAGGAGGGTTCTCTCTTATGAATTTAACGCACAAATCCCGTCCGCCACCGCCGCAAAGACCGGTGCCGCGGTGTTGTTGCCAAATCCTTCGTTTTCCGCCAGCACCACTACTACATATTCCGGATTCTCCGCCGGGAAAAATCCGGCGAACCAGCCCTGTTCCAGTTCTTCTCCATTTTCATCAAACTGACCGGTCTGGGCGGTGGCGGTCTTGCCTCCAGCGGTCACAGTTTTTGGCAGTGCGCCGGAGGAATCGTCCGACATAACCGCGTATGAGAGCAGCAGCTGCAACTGCCGGGCGGTATTCTCTTCCAGCACCTTTTCGCCCACCGGGCGGGGGAGGACATCCAAGGTTTTGCCGTCCAGCGTCGTCCCGGCCACCAGGGTCGGCGTCACCAATTCTCCTCCGTTTACCACCGCCGCCATCATCCGGGCGATCTGCACCGGGGAAGCGGTCAAATCGCCCTGACCGAAACTGAGGTTTGCCACCGCCGCTGGATTTTGGAGCGAACTTTTTTCCGGCAGGCTGCCGCCGCTCACGAAGATACCGTCAGCCAGACGGATTTCTTCTCCAAAGCCAAACTGCAGCGTTTTCTGAAAGAGCGCCTCTCCGCCGGTTTCCAGTCCCAGGCTGATAAACCACGGGTTACAGGAAGCCCGCAAAGCGTCGAAAAGGTCCAGTTCCCCATGGCCCGACCGGTCATGACAGTGAAACCGCTGATTCAGCACGTCGATATACCCTTCGCAGGTGTACTCCCGAGAGAGACAATATTCGCTGCCCAATGTCTCCAGCGCCGCCGAAGTGGTCACTACCTTAAAGGTCGAACCGACGCTGTACGGCAACAGAGCCCGGTTAATCATCGGAGTATTTTCCTCGTCGCTGACTGCTGTTTCCAGATCCAGCGGAGAATAGGCGGGAAAGCTGGCCAAAGCCTTGATCTGGCCGGAATAGGGGTTTAACACCACAATTGCCCCCTTTTCCAGCATCTCTCCGCCCACCTTTTCCACCAGCTGCTGGATATCCTTATCCAGCGTCAAAACCACCCCGGCCCCGGCGTCTTCACTTACCCGAACTTCCGGCTCCAACCCCGGAATCACCTGTTGCAGGGCGTTTAAGGTGGCCGAAACCTCCACCTGACGCCCGTGGGAGGATAGAAATTCATCATAAGCCGCTTCGATGCCGGTTACCCCGCTCCCCTCATAATTCAGATAGCCGATCAGATGAACCGCCGTCTGCTCCTCTTGATACCGGCTGGCAGACTGGAAACAGTAGACCATCTCCGCGTCGATGGGCTCGTCCGTCTCGAGGGTAAAAGGCCGCCCCGTCTCCAACAGTTCCGCCACCGCCTCCCGGCGCTCTTCTCCAACGGCGTCCAAAACCGCCTGCTGGTTACTGGGGGTGGGGAAGACCGCCGAAAGATACCGTTCTCCTTCCGCCACCAGCGGCTGAAACCCACAATCGTAGATCATACCCCGCTCATCAAGGACATTCAGTGTATAAATCCGCTGGGTTTGGGCAGTCTGCATCAGCCCGTCGGAGGTGGTGAGCTGGTAAAGCCGCACCGAGAGACTCGCCATCAGGAGGCAGAAGGCCGCAAAGACCGCTACCAGCCGGCGATTTATACGTTCTGTATATATTTTCAAAAATATTACCCCTTTAGACGGGAAACAGGCAAAAAAAGACCGCCCCGCCAGAACACTGATGGGTATTCTGGACCAAGCCGGCCTTTTTAAACTGGAAAAAACTAGCAAGAGAGGAGGTTTATCCTGTCGATTTGCCCGAATCTCCCGACCGTCTCCGGGTCCGAAACTGCCCGGGGGAGAGGGAGAACTGTTCCTTAAACCGCTTGCCGAAGTAGCTGCTGCTGCCAAATCCAGTCTCCACGGCGATTTCGAGGACGCTTTTTTGGGTGTAATAAAGCAGTTCAACTGCCTGACGCATCCGGACCGACAATAAAAACTCCGCCGGGGTCAGGCCAATCCGGCTTTGAAACAACCGGTAGCACTCCCGCTCGCTGATATGGGCGGCGTCCGCCACATCCGCCGTCCGCAGCGGTTCCGGAAAATGCTGCTGAATAAAGCGAATCATCTCCTTCATCCGTCCATCGGCAATCGGGTCATAGGCTCGTTCCAGTCCATCCACCGGGCTCTTTTCCGCCCAGCGAAAGACCGTTTGCCACAGTTCCAAAAAGACCCGCCGCAGTTTCAGCTCATAAAAATCCCCTTCGTCCTCCGCCAGCCGAATCCCTTCCCGCAGTGCCGCAAGGCATCTCTCACCGGCCGGGTCTGTTTGAAAAAGAGGCAGAGCGTCCAGTTGATAGGCCTCCGCCACCGGCCGGACATACCGCTCATAAAGGGATTCACCGTCCACCCCAGCGAGAAAGTCTCCGTCGATGAACTGGCTGTAAATCTGCACCTTTTCCAAAGGCGTCAGGGTATGGAGCACCCCTGAGTTGATAAATATTCCGTCACCGGCGGACAGAATCACCTCCTGGCAACTGGTCTTGTAACGGATTCTGCCCCGCTGCACATATCCAAACTCGAATTCTCCGTGCCAGTGCCAGGGAATTTCACTCATAAAGGCGTGGGTGATGCCGCCGGGGTAGAGGGCATAGTGGGGGACACGGTTTTGGTGGATGATCTTTTCCTCCAACGCCCCAAAAGGGGCGCCGGAAGGGGATTCAGAGGGCAGATAGAAAGGGATGGAAGGAGAGGAAGATCGGTCAGACATGGCAAGCTCCTTGGGTCATATTGGCGGAATCGTCATATTTTCGGGCGGTATCTTTATTTTTTTACCTGAATTCATGCGCTATAATTATATCAAATAGTACAAACGGCCGTCAAGAGACCGTGCTCGTGACCATTCATAACAGTATATGAACAGGAGGTTTACCCATGATTTACTATGTATCTGCGTCCGCCCGCCGTTCGGGGGACGGCAGCAAGGAACACCCCTTCCAGACCATCACCGAAGCGGCCAAACTGGCCCTGCCGGGAGATGAAGTCCTGGTGGCCCCCGGTATCTACCGGGAAAACGTCTCCCCAGTCCACGCCGGAACCCCCGACGCCCGGATTACTTACCGCTCCATCGAACCGTTAAAGGCAGTCATCACCGGCGCCGAACCGGTGAAAGAATGGAAACGGGAAGAAGGGGACGTATGGTCGGCCCGAGTTCCGAACGGGCTCTTCGGCTGCTACAACCCCTATACCACCTGCGTAAAAGGGGACTGGTATATGGCCAAAAATCCAGTTCACACCGGCGAAGTTTATTTAAACGGCAAGGCTATGTATGAAGTGCTCTCGCTGGACGAGGTGAAAAATCCGGTTAAGAGTGAAGCATCTTGGGACCCCGAAGGGTCGATGTACAAATGGTACACCACCCAGGAGGGAGACTATACCGTCCTCTACGCCAACTTCCGCGGTGCCGACCCCAACCAGGAATCGGTCGAAATCAACGTCCGCCGCAACTGCTTCTACCCCCAAAAAGAAGGGGTTGGTTACATCACCCTCTCCGGCTTTACCATCAAACAGGCTGCCACCAACTGGGCCCCGCCCACCGCTTATCAGGAGGGAATGGTCGGCCCCCACTGGTCAAAAGGCTGGATCATCGAGGATTGTGAAATCTCCGATTCCCGTTGCTCCGGCATCTCGCTGGGCAAATACCTTCAGCCGGAAAACGACAACAAGTGGACGACCCGCTTTTTAAAGGACGGCACCCAGACCGAACGGGACGCCATCTGCCAGGCCCAGCGGGAAGGCTGGACCAAAGAGAACATCGGATCCCACATCATCCGCCGCTGCAACATCCACGACTGCGGTCAAACCGGCATTGTCGGCCATCTGGGAGGGGTCTTCTCGATCATCGAGGACAACCACATCCACCATATCAACAACAAGCAGGACCTCGCCGGGGCTGAAATCGGCGGCATTAAGATGCACGCCGCCATCGACGTCATCATCCGCCGCAACCACTTCCACCACTGCACCCGTGGGCTGTGGCTGGACTGGCAGGCCCAGGGCACCCGGGTCACCCAGAACCTCTTTGACCACAACTTCCCGCCGGAAGGGGTCAAAGCCTTCGGCCTTTCCCTGGGGGAGGATATCTTTGTGGAAGTCTCCCACGGCCCGACCCTGATTGACCATAACCTTCTGCTGTCCACCTATGCCGGACGGCTGTCCACCCAGGGGCTGGCTCTGGTCCACAACCTGATCGCAGGGTCCTTTACCTGGGTCGGCGCAGGCACCGATAACGGCGGCAAAAAGCTCCCCACTCCCCGTTATACCCCTTACCATGTACCCCATCGCACCGAGGTGGCCGGTTTTATGACCATCCTTCACGGGGACGCCAGATTCTACAACAACATCTTCGTCCAACAGCCAGTCCGGCAGGATGTGGCTAACAGCGTAAGCGCCATGAAGATGGACGGCCTTTCGGGCTACAACCCCATCTGCGGAACCAAACCCTACGACGGCTATCCCACTGCCGAAACCTACTTTGCCCAGTTCAACGCTGAATCGGCTGTCGACCACTTTGGCAAAGACATTTACTATGACCACCTTCCGGTCTATACCGGCGGCAACGTCTATTTTAACGGAGCGCTTCCCTGCGACACCGAAGAAAACTACGCTTCGGTCGAGACGCCTGTTTCCCTGCGGCTGATCGAAAAGGACGGCTCTTATATGCTGGACACCAACCTGTACGATCACCTGCCGGAACTCCCCACTCAGACCATCTCCACCGCACTGCTGGGCGAGGCTTTTGAGCCGGAAGAAAAGTTTGAAAACCCCGACGGCAGCCCAATCATCTTTGACAGCGACTATTTCGGACGTCACTGCGGTATTTCTCCGCTCCCCGGTCCCTTCGCCAGCGGCGCGGCAGTAGGGGAAAAGCTATTCTAAGATGGAACAGAGGATTTGCCCAGTCTGTAATCTGTTTTTGAACGGTGGACAGATCGTTAGCTGCGACCCAGTACAAGCTTTAAAAAGTCTATGGATTTAATGTCATAATTGCATTACAGTCAAAATCCTTATAAAGAAGCCGGTATCTTTGGAATTTCAAAGATACCGGCTT
>CALXHB010000189.1 GCA_944387995.1 uncultured Clostridia bacterium
TCACCCACGAGGACGTCTTCCTCTGCATCCCACCCCTCTACCACACCGGCGCGAAGATGCACTGGCTGGGTACCTTCCTGGAGGGTGGCAAGGCGGTGCTGTTAAAGGGCACCAAGCCGAAATACATCCTCGACGCGGTTTCTCAGGAGAAATGCACCGTTGTTTGGCTGCTGGTTCCCTGGGCCCAGGACATTCTCGACGCCATCGACCGGGGGGAGATTCAGCTCTCCGACTACGAGCTGTCCCAGTGGCGGCTGATGCACATCGGCGCCCAGCCGGTTCCCCCCTCTCTAATCCGCCGCTGGAAGGAGCGGTTCCCCCATCATCAGTACGACACCAACTACGGCCTGTCGGAATCGGCAGGACCCGGCTGTGTCCATCTGGGAGTCGGCAACATTGAAAAGGTCGGCGCCATTGGCGTTCCCGGATACGGCTGGCAGGTGAAGATCATGAACGGCAACACCCCCGTCCGGAAAGGCGAAGTGGGCGAGCTGTGCGTCAAAGGCCCCGGGCTGATGACCTGTTACTACAAGGACCCGAAGGCCACCGCCGAGGTGCTCAAAGACGGCTGGCTCTACACCGGCGACATGGCGGTTCAGGACGCCGACGGATTTTACTATCTGGTTGACCGCAAGAAGGACGTCATCATCACCGGCGGTGAAAACCTCTACCCGGTCCAGATTGAGGACTTCATCCGGGCGTGCCCCTTAGTCAGCGACGTGGCGGTCATCGGCCTGCCGGACAAACGGCTGGGCGAAATCGCCGCCGCCATCGTCCAGGTCAAGCAGGGCGCCAGCTGCACCGAAGAGGACATCAATCGCTTCTGCATGGGCCTCCCCCGCTACAAGCGCCCCCGCAAGGTGATTTTCATGGACGTCCCCCGCAACGCCACCGGTAAAATCGAAAAGCCCAAGCTGCGTCAGATGTTCTCCGCCGAACACCTCGTCGGCAAAGAAAGCGGTCTGGCAGCCGGGCGATAAAGATTTTTTTCCGCCTTTGAAAAGGTGCGGCCAGGCATGCGGCTAAAAGCCGCGATGCCAGAAAAACCCCTTGCCGGCCGGGTGGTCTGGCCGGCATCTCATGCTGGAGCATGAAACCGTGGTTTTTCGCGGGTTGTACCCTTCCTTAAAGTTATAGGGTTATTAGCTCACGGTCTTCGAGGCGTCAGTTGGCCCGCGGGGTAAATTGCGTAAATCCGTTACAACATTTCGAAACAAACCTGAACGCTTCGAGTGTCCAGGTCTGTATCGAAGACTGCGGGCCCGCGAATCCGCAGTCCACCGGCGTTGGGGCAAGGTATCCATGCCGCGTCGGATAAAAGTTTAGGATCAACCCCTTTTTAAAGGGGTTGCGGAAGTGCAGAGGGCAGGGCCCTTTGCCAGGCGCGGACTCTCCTTTCCGCACTCTTTCTCACAGCTGCACCACCTATGCAGAAAATTCTCCAAACACACCTATGATGCCGGGCCCAGCCCGGCATTATACTGCATCCCCTTACAGAAAGGACGCTACATAAAAATGAAACAGCTGATGTTAGGCAACGCCGCGGTGGCCCGCGGTATGTACGAAGCCGGATGTAAAGTAGTTTCCAGCTACCCCGGCACCCCCTCCACCGAAATCACCGAAGAAGCGGTCAAATTCCCCGAAATCTACTGCGAATGGGCCCCCAACGAAAAGGTTGCAGTCGAAGCGGCCTATGGTGCCAGCCTCGCAGGGGTGCGCAGTGCCTGTGCGATGAAGCACGTGGGGTTAAACGTCGCCGCTGACCCGGTCTTTTCGATCTCCTACATCGGGGTGCACGGCGGCATGGTGATCTGCGTAGCCGACGACCCGGGGATGCACTCTTCCCAGAACGAACAGGATTCCCGCCATTACGCCAGAGCAGCCAAAATCCCGATGCTGGAGCCGGCAGACAGTGCCGAAGCCCTCAGCTTCACCAAGCTGGCCTTTGAAATCTCCGAGAGCTTCAACACCCCCGTCTTCCTCAAACTCTGCACCCGCATCGCCCATTCCCAGTCGGTGGTGGAAACCGGTGAGCGGGTGGAGCGCCCGGTCATCCCTTACGTCAAGGATACCCACAACGTCATGACCCCGGCCAACGCCAAGGTTCGCCATCCGATTGTGGAGTAGCGAACCCGGAAGCTGATCGCCTACGGAGAAACCTCCCCCGTCAACCGAGTGGAAATGGGCTCCACCGACATCGGCATCATCACCTCTTCCACCAGCTACCAGTATGTAAAAGAGGTGTTCGGCGACAAGGTCAGTGTATTAAAGATCGGAATTATCTGGCCGCTGCCGGATAAGCTGATTCTAGACTTTGCCTCCAAAGTGAAAAAGCTGTATGTGGTGGAGGAGCTGGACCCCTTCATTGAAAACCACTGCAAAGAACTGGGGTTATCGGTCACCGGAAAGGACCTGCTGCCCCTCTGCGACGAATTTTCCCAGAGCCTGCTGGAAAGCCGGTTCGACCTGCCGGAAAAGCCCTTCCGCACCTTCCCGGAAGCGGTTCCTCCGAGACCTCCGGTCCTCTGCTCCGGCTGCCCCCACAGAGGCATCTTCTACGTGCTGCAAAAGCTGAAATGTACCGTCATCGGGGACATCGGCTGCTATACCCTGGGCAGCGCAGCGCCCCTGTCGGCGATGGACATCAACATCTGCATGGGCGCTTCCGTCTCGGCGGAGCACGGATTTAACGTAGCCCTCGGCAAAGAATCCCAGAACCGGACCGTCTCGGTCATCGGGGACTCGACCTTTGTCCATTCGGGCATGACTAGTCTAGCGGACATCGCCTACAACCAGTCGGCCTCCACCGTCCTCATCCTAGACAACTCGATCACTGGCATGACCGGCCACCAGCAGAACCCCACCACCGGCTACAACATCAAGGGCGACCCCGCCGGCAAAATCGACCTGGAAGCCCTCTGCCGGGCCATGGGCATCAACCGAGTCGAGGTGGTCGACCCTTACAACCTCGCCCAGTGCGAACAGGTCCTCAAGGAGGAGTTGCAGGCGGACGAACCGTCAGTTATCATCTGCCGGCGGCCCTGCGTCCTGCTGAAAGCCGTCCGGACAGCCGCTCCCCTCACGGTGGACCGGGAAAAATGCGTCGGCTGCAAAGCCTGCATGAAGCTGGGCTGCCCGTCCATCAGCATCCGGGACGGCAAGGCGACGGTAGACGAGACACTCTGCGTCGGGTGCGGCGTCTGCAAGGAACTCTGCCGGGTGGGCGCGTTCACCGGCAAAACGATGATGGAATAAGGGGGAACGAGGATTATGGAAACCAAGAACATTATGATCGTCGGCGTTGGCGGCCAGGGGACCCTGCTCGCCAGTAAGATGCTGGGGAAACTGCTGATGGGTCAGGGAT
>CALXHB010000190.1 GCA_944387995.1 uncultured Clostridia bacterium
GGCGGGGGGGGCGCGGCGCGGGGGCGGGCGGGAGGCGGGTTTGTTGGTCGGGGGCTTGGGGGGGCCTTTATGGTGGGGGGATTTGCGCAGGTTGGGGCCTGTCCGGGGGGAGAGGTTGCGGGGGGCACCTTTGCGGGCGGCCCGCATCCGGCGGCGCTTCTGGCGGTTCAGTTCCCGCATCAGGAACAGCCACCCGGTAAAACCGATAATCAGCCCCAGCACGATAATCCAGAAGAGCGGGGCGGTGAAGAAATTGATGATTCCCCGGCAGAAGGCGAGCCAGGCACTGCGGGAGAGGCTTTCGGCGGCCACCAGATCGACGGTGGCAATGGTCTCATCGGCCATCCGGATTTCCAGTGTTCCCAGCTTCTGTCCGGCTTTGACGGGGGCGTCCACCTTTTCCACCAGGTCGGGAACCATCTGAAGGGAGGAGGAGTCGATGGACTTTAGCATCAGCCGCCGGACCTCTTCGGCCGGTACGACGTTGACCACGTCTTTGGTGGCGCAGAGGGCAACCTTGACCTGGCCCTGGACATCGGTGGGGCTGACAATCGTCTGAACCGCCCAGTCGTTAAAGGCCCAGTCGTAGAGGTTTAAGGCGTCCACATAGCTCAAGTTTTGCTCAATCTGGGTCCCGTCGTCGTAATAGATCGGCGCGCCCATCGTCACCAGCAGGTAGTTGTAGGCGTTGCGGGAGGCGTAGGAAACCAGGTTGCGGCCGCTCTTGTCGGTGGTGCCGGTCTTAATGCCGTGGATGGTCTCGTCGTAGTAGCTGGACGAGGGGTTCATAATGGCGCAGGTGTGGTAGATGGTCCGCTCGTCATTTTTGTTGGTGGCGGGCATCGTGTAGGAGTAGGTGGTGGCAATCTGGGTGAAGATGTCGTACTGCATCGCGTAGGCGGTGATGAGGTACATATCCTTGGCGGTGGTGTACTGGTTGGGGTCGTGGAGGCCGGAGGAGTTGGTGAAGTGGGTAGAGGTGCAGCCGATTTCGGCGGCCTTCTGGTTCATCATATCCACGAAGGCGCTTTCACTGCCGCCAATCGCCTCGGCGATAATCCCGGCGGCGTCACAGCCGGAGGGGAGCATCAGCCCGTAGAGCAGGTCGATCATCCGCAGTTCTTCCCCGGGGTATAGCCCGGCGTTGGAGGCGTCCTGTCCCCAGAGGTTGTCGAAAACGGTGTAGGAGGAGGTCACAACCGTTCCGGTCAGGTCGTCGCAGTTTTCGATAGCCAGCAGGCAGGTCATGATCTTGGCCAGGGAGGCCGGGTACATAGGGGTGTCGGCATTTTTCTCGTAGATGACGATGCCGGAGTCCATATTCACCAGGTAAACGGCGGTGGAGTTGACGGTGAAGCCTGTTTCGGTGTCAACGGTGGAGGCTGAGTTTCCAGAATCGGTGGAAGTGTCGGAGCTTTCGCTGGATGTTTCGCTGGATGTTTCGCCGGAGCTTGTAGAGGAATCGCTTGACGTGTCGCCGGAACTCTCCGAAGAGCTGTTGGAAACGGTGCCAACAGTGGCGTATACGCTCGAAGGAAGGGTAGTCATGAGGACGGTGAAGGAGAGAATCAGCGCGATGAATTTATATATATGAATCTTTTTCTGCACAGGCGTCAGTCCTTTCGAGGTGGGGATTGAACCGCGTCAGCGGTAGATCATCCCTATTATACCACAAAATGTCCGCTATGATAAGGGGCGAAGAAGATGTTTTTTTCGCCTTTTTCTCGAAGCGTTTCGGTTTACCAGCCGAACGCCTCGAACGTCCAGGTCTGTTTCGAAGACCGTTTGCTTGTCAAACGGTCCGCCGGGTTTGGTGCGGGGAAGACACGCCGCGTCGGATACGGGGTCCAGGGGCCTTTGGTCCCTGGCGGAGTCCAGAGGCTGGTCCTCTGGCGCGTCCAGGCGCGCAGCCTGGCCCCTCAAAGCGGAGCTTTGTCGGTGCCTTAAGGGCACCGAAATAAACAAAACATAATCATAAAAAGGGCTTCTGCCCGGCATGGCCGGACAGAACCCTAAACATAGACGATTTTGAGGATATGCGGAGCGGTCCGCATATCTTTTTTTAGCATTAGATATATTTTCGCTGCCCTTAAGGCAGCGCCCAAGGGTTCCCCTTGGATGGGACCAAGTTTCACTTGGATGGACCAGGCTCCGCGCCTGGATGCGCCAGGGACCAAAGGCCCCTGGACCCATTGTCCGACGCGGCCGCAGCTCCCGCGGGGCAAGGGTCAGGACCGTTCGACAAGCTCACGGTCTTCGGCAGAGACTTGGCCGCGGGGGAGGTTGGGCAGATAAGTTAGAAGGCTTCGGAGTTTTTCTTGTCCGATGCGGCCGCGGGCAAACAAAAAGAGCGCTCCTTTTGGAACGCTCTCTGTGTCATAAAAAATTCGTTTTATTGGCCGAAGAGGGAGAAGGTGTACCCCTTGGCGCGGGTCTGGTCGATAAAATCGCCGAGCATTTCGGCGTTGTCGGGGGAGACCGCGTGCAAGAGGTAGATTGCGCCGTCGTGGAGGGCGTTTACCGCCTTTTCACAGGCGGCCTCGGCGCCGATGCCGGACTCAGGGTCCCAATCCTTGTAGGCGTAACTCCAGAAGACGGTTGTGTAGCCGAAGTCCTGGACGTTGGCCAGCATCCGCTCGGAGAATTCCCCGCAGGGCGGCCGGAAGAGGGTCATTTTGTACTGGTAATTTTCCTCCATCTTCTTAGCGAGGGTGGCCAGTTCTTCCCGCTGTTTTTCAGGGGAGATGCCGGGGAAGGAGGGGTGGTTTTCACTGTGGTTGCCGACCGCGTGCCCCTCCGCAATCATCCGCCCCACCAGTTCCGGCTCGGCGTCCAGATAGTCCCCGGTGATAAAAAAGACCGCCTGCACCCCTTTCTCCTGCAAGGTATCAAGGATGGAAGCGGTATATCCGTTTTCATAACCCTCGTCAAACGTCAGGTAGATGACCTTCTCCTCGTCTCCGATGAAGTAGGCGTTATACTGCCCGTACTTTTCCTGGTACTGGAGGCAGCCGACCGGACGGTTTTGATCGTCCACAATCTTGCCCTGGCCCCAGCCGAGGGTCGTATTATCCAGGGCGTTTAGATCAAGCCCGTTTTTTTTTCCGCCGTAACCGGCTCCATCGCCGTCACCGATTTGCTTGAACCGGTGGAGTCGGTGTAGCTCTCGTCCTCCCGGGAAGATTCAGAGGCATCCTCCCGCTTGTCGCTTTCGGTTTTATCGCTGTGGCTGTCCCCATCGGTCATGCCGTTGAGGCCGTTGGAAACATCGTCCCCGAGGTCGCTCACCACATCGCCGACCCCTTCGCCTACATCGCTGACCGCGTCGCCCACATCACTGGCGGCATCTCCGATGGGGTTGCCGGAAGAGCTGGAGGAGTGGGAAGAGGAGTCGTCCCCGACTTTGCCGTCCGAGGCGTCACAGCTGGTAAACAGTGCCAGCATCCCCGCCAGCAGCAGGGGAAGCAGCCTTGTTTTTTTCATATCAGGACCATCCTTTCTTTTGGCTTTTGTACCTTTCGGTACAGAAGGAGTATGCGGGAAAATCGGCGCGTTTATGCGGAAAAAGGGTTGGGAGTTTATGCTAACAACCGCAGAAAATTTCTTTTTATATGAAAATTTCACTGATTTTGAAGTCCCCGCCCCTTGATGGATCTGCCGCCAAATTTGTTGCCGGGGTAAACATTCTATGTTATAATATACCCAGAAAAGTCTGTCGAAAACCGGGGGGATTTGCCCGGAAAAGGAGGTTTTCGGTTTGAAATTTATCCATATATCGGATTTGCACCTGGGAAAAACGATGTTTGACTATCCGCTGCTGTCCGACCAGAAGGCGCTCTTGGACCAGATTGTCGGATATGCCGAGCAGTACGGGGTGGACGCGGTGGTCGTGGCGGGAGACCTGTACGACAAGCCGGTGCCGCCGGCCGAGGCAGTGACGGTGCTGGACGGGTTTATGACCCGGCTATCCCAGATGGGCATCCCCCTTCTGATGGTGAGCGGCAACCACGACAGTCCCGAGCGGCTGGACTTTGGGGGCGCCCTGCTGGCCGGGCGGGGGGTCTATCTGGCCGGGCAGTTCACCGGCCTGCCCCGGAAGGTGACTTTGGGAAAAGGGGAGGACCTGGCGGATTTTTACCTCCTTCCCTTCATCCGGCCGGGCAACGTCCGGGCCTTCTACCCTGGGGAGGAGCTGCGCAGCTATGACGACGCGGTGCGGTTTGTGATGGGGAAGACTGCCCTGTCCGGCGACCGGCCCAGCGTCCTGGTGGCCCACCAGTTCGTCACCGCCGGAGGCAGTGCCCCCGACGCCGGAGGGTCGGAGCTTCTTTCGATCGGCGGGACGGATAACGTGGACGTCTCCAACTTCCTGCCCTTCCAGTATGTGGCCCTGGGCCATATCCACCGCCCCCAGCGGCTGACCCGGGACAGCGTCCGGTACGCGGGGTCCTTGATGAAGTACTCCTTCAGCGAGAGCCACGACCAAAAGTCGGCGGTGCTGGTCACCCTGCGGGGGATGGAGGAGCCGGACATCGCCCTGCTGCCCCTGACCGCGCCCCACGACCTGCGTCAGGTCCAGGGGCCCCTCGAGGCGCTCCTAAGTCCCGAGGTGGTGGCCGCCGGGAACCCGGAAGACTACCTTCACGTGACCCTCACCGACCGGGAGCCGGTGGCCGACCCGATGCAGCGGCTGCGGCAGGTTTACCCCAACATCATGCGGCTGGACTTCGCTTCCGCCCTGTCGGAAGAGCCGGAAGAGGGGGAATTGTCGGCCGGGGATGTGGCCGCCCGCAGCCCGGAAGAGCTGTTCGCGGGGTTCTATGAACAGATGCAGGGGGAAAAACTCACCCCCCAGGAAGCGATGCTCGTCCGGATGACGATGGATGACGTCTGGGGCGATTTGGAAGGAGGAAGCGTATGAGGCCGCTGACATTGACCATGACCGCTTTTGGGCCCTACGCCGGAACGGTGACGGTGGATTTCACCCGCTTTGGGGAAAAGGGGCTGTTTTTGATCACCGGGGACACCGGCGCCGGCAAGACCACCATCTTTGACGGCATCACCTTCGCCCTCTACGGGGAGTCCAGCGGCAGCGTCCGGGAACCGGATACCCTCCGCAGCGGCTACGCTTCCCCCGATACCGAGACCAGCGTTACCCTCACCTTCCGCTGCCGGGGAGCGGTCTACACCGTCGTCCGCTCTCCCCGGTACGACCGGCCCCGGATGCGGGGGGAGGGGATGACCAGCCACCCGGCGGCGGCGGAACTGCGGCTGCCGGACGGGAGCGTCATCACCTCGATTAAATCGGTCAACGACCGGATCTACCGGATCATCGGCCTTAACGCCCAGCAGTTTTCCCAGGTGGCGATGATCGCCCAGGGGAATTTCCAGAAACTGCTGCTGGCCGACTCCAAGGACCGGCAGAAGATCTTCTCGACCCTCTTCTCCACCGAGAATTTCGGCCGGTTCACCGACCGTCTCCATACCCTCGAGGGGGAGGCCCGGGCGGAAAAGGAGGGGCTTTCCAAGGAAATCCTCCTAAACCGCGGCCAGGCCGAAATCCCCGAGGCGGTGATGCCACCGGAGGAGCTTAAAAAGCTCGCCTCCACCCCCTACGATTGGGAGCAGATGGAAGCGGCCCTCACCCGGTCGATTGACCTAGACGCCGCCGCCGAAGAGAAGGTGGCCGGGGCGCTTAAGGAAAACGAAAGCCGCCGGGCGGGGCTGCTGGCGGCCTGCCAGTCGGGGCAGGAGGTCAACGACCGGCTGGACCAGTTGGAACGGGTGAAGCAGGAGCTTTCGCTGGAACAGCTTAGGGCCTCCGAGATGAAACAGGCGGAGGAGGAAATCCGGCTTGCAGCCCTTGCTGAAACGGTGCGCCCCAAGGCCGAAGCCTGCACCGCGGCGGTAAGGCGCAAGCGAGAGGCAGACGCCGCCCTTGCTTCCGACCGGAAGGCGGTATCGGAAGGGGAAGCGGCCCTTTTAAAGGCCCAGGCGGACCTTAAGCTGGAGGAAAAGAACACCCCCCAGCAGCAGAAGCTGACGGGGGAAATCCGCCTGCTGGAAGAGGCGCGGCCCAAGTACGGCCGCCTCACCGAAAGCGAAAAGGTGAAAGCCGAAAAGGAGGTCGCCTACACCCAGCGAGAGCGGACGGTCCATTCCCTCCGCACCAGCCTGGACGGGGAGAAGGCAAGGCTCGGGAGCCTGCGCTCCAACGAAGCCTCGATGCGCCACCTGCCGGCCCGGCTGTCGGAAAACGACGCCGCCTTGGAAAAGGCGAAGGCCACCCAGGGGCGTCTTGGCCAGGTGCAGGGGGCCTACAAGACCTACCGGGATTCCCAGCGGGATCTGGGCCAGAAACAGGCGGTGGCCAAGGCCGACCTCAAGCGCTGGCAGGACGCCCAGGATGAACTCAAACGGGTCCGCACCGCCTTTTTCAGCCACCAAGCGGGATTTTTGGCCGAAACCCTCCGGGAAGGGGAACCCTGCCCGGTCTGTGGTTCTAGGGAGCATCCGGCCCCTGCTGCTCGGCCGGCCGACGCCCCCACCGAGGAGCAGCTCAAAAAAGCCGAAGTGGCCGAAAAGGAGAGCGGCTCCCGCAGCACCCAGTCCAGCAAGATCGCCGGGGAATTGGCGGCCACGGTGGAGACGATGGGCCGCAACCTGCGGCTGATGATTGAAAACGCCTTTGGGGTCAAGGACCCGGAGGCGGACGTGGCGGCGGTCTTAAAGGAAAAGGACTTGAGCTGCCGGGAAGAAATTGCAAAGCTGGAAGAGCGGGGAGAGTCCCTCCGCCAGAAGGTGGAGCGGTTAAACGCCATCACCGCCGAGATCGCTTCCAGCGAGGAGCGGGTGGAATCCCTTTCCGCCCAGATGGAAACCGCTAGGACTGCCCTCGAAACCGCCAAAAGCGAACTGGTCACGGCAAAGACAGAAGTGAAAGAGCTGCGGGATGGGCTGCCCTGCCCGACGCTGGAGGAGCTGGAGGGGCTGATTCTCCGCAAAAAGCAGACCCTGACCCGCTTACAGGAGTCCCTCTCCCAGGCCCAGCAGAAAGCCCAGACGGTTCAGCAGTCCCTCTCGGCGGCGAAGGCCCGGGCGGAAGCCGACGAGGAGGCTGCTCAGGCGGCGGACGAAAGCTGCAGCGAGGCCCTCGAAGGGTACCGGTCTGCGATGGAACAGGCCGGGTTTGCCGACAAGGAGGCCTACCTGGGGGCACGGATGGAGCCTGGCGCTTTGGACGCCCGGAAGCAGGAGCTGGAAGACTGGAAACAGAAGGCTTTAAAACTCCGGGAACAGGCTTCCACCCTCCAGAAGACTCTCCAGGGCAAGGAGCGGGCCGACCTCGGCAGCCTTCAGACCGCCCTTGGGGAGGCCCAGGAGGCTGGGGCGAAGCTCCAAAATGCCCAGAAGGCCCTCTACCGCCGGCGGGAGAACAACCAGCGGGTGCTGGCGGCCCTGCAGGAACGGCAGCCCGCCTTCACCGAGGCGGCTTCCCGCCACGCGATGCTGCTCCGGCTCTACCAGACGGCGGCCGGGGGACTGGCCGGGAAAAAGCGGCTCTCCTTTGAGACCTATGTCCAGGCGGCCTACTTTGACGAGGTCATCCGGGAGGCCAACCGGCGGCTGCGGGTGATGTCCTCGGGGCAGTATAAGCTGATGCGGGCGGACGAGCGGGAAGGGGGCTCCCAGATGGGGCTGTCCCTCAATGTGCTGGACTACTACACCGGCAAGGTCCGCAGCGTCAAGACCCTGTCGGGGGGCGAAACCTTTATGGCGTCGCTGGCGCTGGCGCTGGGGATGGCGGACGTCATCTCCCGGTCGTCGGGGGGCATCCAGCTGGAGACGATGTTCATCGACGAAGGGTTCGGCAGCCTCGACAGCGATTCCCTCGACCTGGCCCTGCGGATTCTGGCGGACGTTTCCGGCGGCCACCAGCTGATCGGGATTATCTCCCATGTGGCGGAA
>CALXHB010000191.1 GCA_944387995.1 uncultured Clostridia bacterium
CCCCGCAACCTCTCCCCCCGGACAGGCTCCAACCTGCGCAAATCCTCCAACTATAAAGGCCCCTCCAAGCCCCCGATCAAGAAATCTGCCTCCCGCCCGCCTCAGCGGAGCGCCCCCCGGGCCACCGGACGCCCCCAGCAGCGGAGCACCCGCAAACAGCCGCCTCGCAAAAAGTAACGGCTGACCTTAACCGAAAACCGTTTGCCCCCTGTCTGGTTTCGACGCTGGACAGGGGGTTTTGCGTTTCTGCGGGCTTTTTGGACCAAAAACAAAACCCCTGTCCGGAAAAACGGGACAGGGGTTTTGCGCTAGAAAGTCTTGGTCACAGGTTCGATGACCGGCCCACGATTTTCCGGACAGTGCCGGAGAATAAGGGGCTCCTTATTTCTTGACAAAGGACTGGCAGTCGGTGCAAGCCTCCATCGAGGGGTTCATCTCATGGGTGCCGACGGTGATGCAGGAGAGGCTGCAATAATCTTCACTGCCACAGTGGTTGCGGCAGCCCGAAACATTACATTTGATCGAACGGTTCGGAGTATCCATCTTAAAAGACTTCCTTTCGTGCAAAAATGTCCGCCTTTTTCGGCGGCATAATCAGTATGGCCGGAAGAGGTGGTTTTATACGGGGAATATTTCTTCCCTTCCGGGGAACGATACCGGTATCTAAAAAAGGAAAGGGAGTTTTATGATGAATATGCCTACCCAGGGAACCGAAACCGCCTTAAACCTGATGCGCGCCTTTGCCGGCGAAAGCCAGGCCCGCAACCGCTACACCTTCGCCGCCCACGCCGCCCAGGAAAGAAACCAGCACCTGCTCTCCCAGCTCTTCCTCTTCACCGCCAACCAAGAGAAGGAACACGCCGCCCGGCTTTGGACGATGCTCTCCGGCGTCAGCGGCAGCTCTCTGACCATCGAGGGCGGCTATCCGGTGGAGACCTCCTCGGATTTGCAGACCCTGCTCTCCTCCTCGGTCCACAACGAGCTGGAGGAGGCGGAGGTGGTTTACCCTGCCTTTGCCGCCACAGCCGCCAAGGAAGGCTTCAACCAGCAGGCCGATCTCTTTAACCGGCTGGCCACCGTCGAGAAGGAACACGCCGCCCGGTTCCAGCGGTTTTTGGACCTGGTAAGCCAGCAGAAGCTCTTTTCCGGCGGGGCGCAGGGATGGCTCTGCCTCAACTGCGGTTATATCCACGAAGGGGATTCCGCCCCCCAGCAGTGCCCCCTCTGCCAGCATCCTCAGGGGTATTTTATCCGGTCGGATCTTTCTCCCTTCCGGGGATAAAGAAAGGACGGAAGAAGCGGATTCCATTCCGTATTCCAAAGGTTACCCGTCGCGCAGCGACCATTATTATGATAGATCGTTGGGCCGTCCCAAAAAGGCGGCCCCGTTTTTTGCCCCCGGGGCTCTTATCTATCTCTATTTTTTATCTTTTTTTATCTGTATATAGACTGCCCTTTTTTAACCTTGCCTACCCTTCTCTAACCTTACCTACTCTCTGTATACAGAGTAGCCTTCACGGTTTGTTCATGTTTTCATCCGGTTTTCCACCGTGCTTCTTCACATCATGGGGAGAACTATCTGCTTATCCACATTTTCTTTTCACAACATGTTGAATAATTTCCACCGTGCATTCTTTTTCCACCGTCCTCTGCTCCCCGGTTTTTCCAGCCATTCATCTCCGGAAATGGGGGTCCAGTTCCCGACGGAAAAAATTGCCCAAAATCTGCTTGACAAACCGGCAAAAGCTGTTATAATAAGGATATATGATAAACGCAGTGACGGGGATTACGTCCTGTTCCCCTTTCTTTCAGAGAGCCGCCGGTTGGTGCGAGGCGGCAGAAAGCATAGGACTTCTGGCCCCTGAGCAGCCTGCCGAAATGGTTTCTCCCAGAGTAGGCATGGACGGGTTTCTCCCGTTACAGGGAAAGGCATTCGCTGAATTGCTGATGCCGAAGAGCGGACGTTTTTTCAAACGTCAACAGGAATGGTACCGCGGAAAAGCAGACAGCTTCCGTTTCCTATACCGGGCAGCCGGGCAGGAAATGGGGGCTTTTTTATTGTACCCATTGCCTTTTAAAAAAAGCGTATATCAATTGCCGTTTGGTTTTACATTTTTTCCCGAAAGGACATGATTGCATGAACCACCAGAAGTATACCCGTCAGTACTACCCGGTCGCCAACGCCCCCGCCCGCTGGATGCAGAAGGACCACATCGAAAAGGCCCCCATCTGGTGCTCGGTCGACCTCCGCGACGGCAACCAGTCGCTGATCGTCCCGATGGACCTGGAAGAAAAGTTGGAGTTCTTCCAACTGCTGGTCAAAATCGGCTTTAAGGAGATTGAAATCGGCTTCCCGGCTGCCAGCGAAACCGAATACGAATTTCTGCGGGAACTGATCGAACGCCGCCTGATTCCCGACGACGTCACCATCCAGGTGCTGACCCAGTCCCGGGAACACATCATCCGCAAGACCTTTGAATGTCTCAAAGGGGTCAAAAAGGCGGTTGTCCACCTCTACAACTCCACCTCCTTCGCCCAGCGGCAGCAGGTCTTCCGCAAGTCGAAGGAAGAGATCCTCGAGATCGCCGTCTCCGGCGCCAAGCTGTTCAACGACCTGGCCGAAGAGTTCAAAAAGACCTCCGACACCGACCTGCGGTTTGAATACTCCCCCGAATCCTTCACCGGCACCGAACCGGAGTACGCGCTGGAAGTCTGCAACGCCGTGCTGGACGTCTGGAAGCCCACCCCTGACCACAAGGCCATCATCAACCTGCCGGTCACCGTCGAGCTGTCGATGCCCCACGTCTACGCCAACCAGATTGAGTACATGTGCGACCACTTGAAGTACCGGGATTCGGTGGTTGTCTCCCTCCATCCCCACAACGACCGGGGCTGCGCCGTGGCTGACTCGGAGATGGGCCTGCTGGCCGGGGCCGACCGGATTGAGGGCACCCTCTTCGGCAACGGCGAACGGACCGGCAACGTCGACATCATCACCCTGGCGATGAACCTCTTCTCCCAGGGAGTCGACCCCGAGCTGGACTTCTCGGATATGCCCTCCATCTGCGAGGTGTACGAACGGGTCACCCGGATGCAGGTTTATGACCGCCAGCCCTACGCCGGCAAGCTGGTCTTTGCCGCCTTCTCCGGTTCTCATCAGGACGCCATCGCCAAGGGCATGAAGTGGCGGGCGGAAAACGACCCCGACCACTGGACCGTCCCCTATCTGCCGATTGACCCCACCGACGTCGGAAGAGTCTACGAGACCGACGTTATCCGCATCAACTCCCAGTCGGGCAAGGGCGGTATCGGGTATCTGCTGGAGCAGAACTTTGGTTATGTGCTGCCGCCGAAGATGAAAGAGGTTGTCGGTTACGCCGTCAAGAGCGTTTCCGACCATCAGCACAAGGAGCTGGCGCCCCAGGAGGTGCTCCAGGTCTTCCAGGACCAGTTTGTCAATGTAAACGAACCGCTGGAGCTGATCGACTATCATTTCACCCGCACCCCCGACATTCACACTATGGTCACTGTTAAGGTAAACGGCGTCGAAAAGGAAATCGACGCGAAGGGCAACGGCCGTCTGGACGCCGTCTCCAACGCCCTGAAAGAGAACCTCGGGATGCAGTACACCATCCACACCTACACCGAACACGCCCTCCAGGAAGGCTCCACCTCCCAGGCGGTGGCCTACGTCGGCATCACCCTCCCCGACGGAACCCTTTCCTGGGGCGCCGGCGTCAACGACGATATCATCGCCGCTTCCATCCAGGCCCTCTTCAGCGCCATCAACCGTTCTAAGAAATAATTTTTACGGCCTTTAAAAAGGCCTGGCGAAACTTTTTTGTCCGACGCGGCCATAGTTCCCGCTTAAAAAGGTTGGGACTGCTCGACAATGCTCGCAGGCATGCGGCTGAAAGCCGCGATGCCAGAAAAACCGCTTGCCGGCCGGACGGCCTGGCCGGCATTTCAAGCTAAAGCTTGAAACCACGCTTTTTCCCAGGTTGTACCCTTTCTCAACACTGTATAAAACTGATACGCAAGAATGGTTCGGTTTACCCGCTAAGCGTTTCGAGCGGCCAGGTCTGCCTCGAAGACCGTTTGCTTGTCAAACGGTCCGCCGGGTGTGGAGCGGGAAACCCACGCCGCGTCGGATAATGGGTCCAGGGGCCTTTGGTCCCTGGCGCATCCAGGCGCGGAGCCTGGTCCATCCAAGTGAAACTTGGTCCCATCCAAGGGGAACCCTTGGGCGCTGCCTTAAGGGCAGCGAAATAAACAAAACATAATCCTAAAAAGGCTTTGTCCGGCATGGCCGGACAGAGCCCTATACATAAACAATTTTGAGGATATGCGGGGCGGCCCACATATTTTTTGTATTGGAGATTGTTTCGGTGCTCTTAAGGCACCGACAAAGCTCCGCTTTGAGGGGCCAGGCTGCGCGCCTGGACGCGCCAGAGACGCAGCCCCTGGACCCCGTATTCGACGCGGCCGCAGGCATGCGGCTGAAAGCCGCGATGCCAGAAAAACCGCTTGCCGGCCGGACGGCCTGGCCGGCATTTCAAGCTAAAGCTTGAAACCACGCTTTTTCGAAGGTTGTACCTTTTCTCTAATTTGGTAGGGAATCTGTTTGCAGTCTTCGATAGAGACTTGGCCGCGGGGAACATTGGGCAAATAAGCTGACAGGTTCTAAGGGCAAAGCCCTTGGTAAGAAAGACACATAAATAAAAGGAGATATTCCCATGAACAAAACCATTACCGTCATCCGTGGCGACGGAATCGGCCCGGAAATCGTAAACGAAGCGCTGAAAGTGATGGACAAAGTGGCGGCGAAATACGGCCACACCTTCACCTATCAGGACATTCTGGCCGGTGGATGCTCAATTGACGCCTACGGCAAATCCTTAACCGACGAAGCGCTGGAAAAGTGCTTAAACTGCGACTCGGTGCTGCTGGGCGCGGTCGGCGGCCCCAAATGGGACGGCGTGCCGAAGGAAATCCGCCCGGAAGCGGCCCTCCTCTCCATCCGTTCGGCGATGGGCCTTTACGCCAACCTCCGCCCGGCGAAGCTGTTCCCCCAGCTGGCGGAAGCTTCCCCGTTAAAACCCGAAATCGTCGAGAAAGGCATCGACCTGATGATGGTCCGAGAGCTGATCGGCGGCGCCTACTTTGGCGAACATAAGACGGTCGAGGAAAACGGCGAACTCCGCGCCCACGACGACATGACCTACTCGGAACACGAAATCAAACGGGTCGGCAAGGTCGCCTTTGAGACTGCCCGCAAGCGGGGCGGCAAGCTCCACTCGGTAGACAAGGCAAACGTCCTCGACTCCTCCCGCCTCTGGAGAAAGACGATGCACGCCCTGTCGGAAGAGTACCCCAACGTCAACTACCAGGACATTCTCGTCGACAACACCGCGATGCAGCTGGTCCGCAACCCCTCTCAGTTTGACACCGTCGTCACCGAAAACCTCTTCGGCGATATCCTTTCGGACGAATCTTCGATGATTACCGGCTCCATCGGCATGATGGCTTCGGCGTCGCTGGGCGACGGCACCCGCGGAATGTACGAACCCATCCACGGTTCCGCTCCCGACATCGCCGGCCAGAACATCGCCAACCCCATCGGCACCATCCTTTCGGCTGCGATGATGCTCCGCTACTCCTTCGACATGCCCGCCGAGGCCGACGCCATCGAGTCTGCCGTCAACCAGGTCCTGGACGAAGGCTACCGCACCACCGACATCATGAGCGAGGGAATGAAGAAGGTCTCCTGCTCCGAGATGGGCAGCCTGGTGGCCGACAGAATCTAAGTTTTCCCCTCTTTACAGACGAAACAGTGAAAAATCCCTCTCCTGCTGTCAGGAGGGGGATTTTGTTTGCCTGGAGAAACAGAAAAATTCTCTTCCCGTTAAGGGGAAGGGAATCTAGTATTATTTTACGATCTTATAACCAGCAGCCTGGAGCGCCTTGCGGACCTCGTCGGCGTGGGCCTTGTTGCGGGTCTCCATCTGGAGCGACAGGAAGCAGGAATTGATGTCCATATCAATATCGCTGCGGCTGTGGCGGACCAGAACGATGTTCGCACCGGTCGACGCGATGATGTCGGAAACGTGATTCAGTTCGCCGGGCTTGTCTGCCAGCGCCAGCGTCAGGTTGACCAGACGGCCTTCCATCAGCAGCCCTCTGGAGATGACGCGGGAGAGGATGGTGACGTCGATGTTGCCGCCGGACACCAGGCAGACGACCTTCTTGCCGTCCACCGGCAGTTTGTGGAACATGCAGGCAGCTACCGAGACTGCACCGGCCCCTTCGGCGACCATCTTCTGCTGTTCGATCATCGCGAGGATAGCGGTGGCGATTTCGTCGTCGGTGACGGTGACGATCTCGTCCACATACTGTTCGCACATCTTATAGGTGATGTCCCCCGGATGCTTGACGGCAATCCCATCGGCAAAGGTGGAGACGCTGTCCAGCGTCAGCTGCTGATGCTCACGGATGGCCCGGGCCATCGACGGAGCGCCCGCCGCCTGAACGCCGTAAACCTTGACGTTGGGATTTAAAGCCTTGACCGCGTAGGCCACTCCGGAAATCAGTCCGCCGCCGCCAATCGGCACGACCACCGTGTCCACATCCGCCATCTCCTCAAGAATCTCCAGGCCGATGGTTCCCTGCCCGGCGATGACGTCCTCATCGTCGTAGGGATGGATGAAGGTTTTGCCGGTCTGCTGCTGAATCTCAACCGCCTTGGCGTAAGCGTCGTCGTAAACCCCTTTGACCAGCACGACTTCCGCCCCGTAGCTCTTGGTCGCCTCAACCTTGGAGATGGGCGCCCCCGCCGGGATGCAGATGGTGGCCTGGATGTTGTTCTCCCGGGCCGCCAGGGCTACCCCCTGGGCATGGTTGCCCGCCGAGCAGGCAATAACCCCGGCAGCCTTTTCAGCGTCCGACAGCTGGGAAATCTTATAGTACGCCCCGCGAACCTTGAAGGAACCGGTCACCTGCAGGTTCTCCGGCTTTAAATAGAGATCGCACCCCGGCACCAGTTTCGGCGCCGCGACCAGTTCAGTCCGGTGGAGGACCTTTTTGAGGATGAAAGATGCCTGATAGATTTTGTCAAGTGAGAACATCGCTTATCTTCCTTTCATACCCTCCAGAGCGGACAGTGGGGGGATTTTTGACTGAGTAAATGTGTTTTCGCTGCCCTCAAGGCTCTGCCTTGAGAATCCGCCAGGCTTCCAGCCTGGACTGGCCAAGGGCTCTGCCCTTGGATTCCGCCAGGGACTCTGTCCCTGGACCCTGCCAGCCCTTTAAAAAGGCCTGGCGAAATTTTCTTGTCCGACGCAGCCGTAGGCATGCGGCAAATAGCCGCGATGCCAGAAAAACCGTTTGCGGGCCGGTTGGTCTGGCCCGCATTTCATGCT
>CALXHB010000192.1 GCA_944387995.1 uncultured Clostridia bacterium
AGCATGAAATGCGGGCCAGACCAACCGGCCCGCAAACGGTTTTTCTGGCATCGCGGCTATTTGCCGCATGCCTACGGCTGCGTCGGACAAGAAAATTTCGCCAGGCCTTTTTAAAGGCCGAAAAAATTATTTCGACGAGATGCTGCCGGAGATGGTTTTGTACATTTCGGGGCGGCGGTCGCGGAAGGAGCCCCAGGAGCGGCGGAACTCGCGGACGGCGTCGAGGTCGAACTCATGGAGAAGAATGCACTCCTTGTCCCGGGGGGCGTCTTCGACGATGGCGCCGGTTTCGTCGGCGATGAAGGAGGAGCCGTAGAAGGTGAGGGAGGAGGACTGGTGCTGGTTGTCCTCGGTGGGGATGACCGTTTCCTTGCCGATGCGGTTGGCGGCCATCAGGGGCATCAGGTTGGCGGCGGCGTGTCCCTGCATGCATCTCCGCCAGTGGGGGGCCGAGTCAACGCCGAGGATGGGTTCGCTGCCGATGGCGGTTGGGTAGAGCAGCATCTCCGCCCCTTTAAGGGCCATCTCCCGGGCAGATTCGGGGAACCACTGGTCCCAGCAGATGCCGCAGCCCACCTTCCCGTAGGCGGTGTCGAACACTTTAAACCCGGTGTCGCCGGGGGTAAAGTAAAACTTTTCCTGATAGAAGTGGTCGTCCGGGATATGGGTCTTGCGGTAGAGGCCGAGGATTTCCCCCGTCGCGTCCACCATCGCCACCGAGTTAAACGCCGTCTGGCCCGCTGCTTCAAAGAAGCTGACTGGCAGCACCACCCGCAGCCGCTTGGCCTCTTCCCGCAGCACCTTCACCGCCGGGTTTTCCGACAGCGGGGTCGCCAGCCGGTAGTATTCGTAGTTCCGTTCCTGACAGAAATAGGGGGTTTCAAACAGCTCCGGCAGCAGGATAACCTGCCCGCCCTTGCTGGCCGCCTCCCGGACCAGGGCGACTGCCTTTTCGATATTGTCCTCCCGGCGGGGGGAACAGGCCATCTGAATGGCCGCAATGGTGGTTAAGCGCATGATAGACTTCCTTTCTGTTACTAAAATATCACTGCCCCAAAGAGGGGGTCAGGTTTTTGACTCTTTGTTTTCGGTCACCCGGACGTTGTCCGCCCCGGCGATCTGTTTGAGCTTTCGCAGCAGCTCTTCCTCCGCCAACACCCCGCCGATTCCTTTGGGGCGGGCGAGTTTCCGCCGGTCGGAGAAGAAAAACCGCGCTTCGTCCGGGCCGGGGTAGCGGGCCAAAGCCCGCATCAGCGCCGGGATTTTGGGGTCGGCGGCGGAGGACACCTGGATGTTGACTGTCTTTCCGCCGGCGTAGAGGGTGGATGCGTCCCGGATGTTCTGGACGATGACCGAGGGCTCCTTTTCCTCCTGGATAGACAGCTCCCCGTCGATGACCACCGTTTTGCCCGTCTCAAACAGCGGTGCGAACCGCCCGAAGACGTCCGGGAAGGTCACCAGGTCGATGACCCCGGTCAGGTCCTCCAGCTGGGCAAAACACATCGTCCGCCCGCTGTTTTTCCCCCGGGTGGCGGTCAGCCGCCGGGAGAGAATCCGCCCCAGCAGCTTCACCGGCATCCGGTGGCGGTATCCGGCCTCCTCGCCCTTGAGAAGGGCTGCGGCCTCGTTCATCCGGTAGGCGGCGGATAAAGCCCGGTAGGGTTCCAGCGGGTGGCTGGAGAGATAGACCCCCAGGGCCTCCCGCTCCCGTTCCAGCTTCTGTTCCAGCGGGTACTCAGGGAGAGGGGGGAGGGGCGGTTCCGGCTCGGAGAGCTGCATCGCCGAAAAGAGGTTTAACTGTTCGCCGGAGCTGTTTTCCCCCCGGCGCTGTCCGGCGGCGATCATCTCGTCGATACAGGCGGCCAGCGCCTGCCGGGGGACGCCGAAACAATCCATTGCCCCGGCGTCGATGAGGCTTTCCACCATTCGGCGGTTTAACTCCCGTCCCCGCAGCCGGGTGCAGAAGTCGAAAAAGCTTTTATATTCTCCGTTTTCCGTCCGGTCGTTGACCAACCGGTCGATCAGCGGCCCGCTGACTCCCTTGATGGCGTTTAAGCCGAAGCGGATGCCATTATTTTCGGCGGAGAACCCAGCGGCGCTGCGGTTGATGTCCGGCGGAAAGACCGGAATCCCGAGGGCGTGGACGGCGGAAATGTATTCCGCAATCTTGTTAAAATGCCCGATCACCGAGGTCATCAGCGCGGCAAAATACGCCTGGGGGTAATGGCATTTGAGATAGGCAGTCTGGTAGGAGATGATGGCGTAGGCGGTGGCGTGGGCTTTGTTGAAGGCGTACTCGGCAAAGGCCGCCATCTCGTCGAAGATCAGGTTGGCGGTCTCCTCCGGCACCCCATTGTACATCGCCCCCGGGACCGCCGGCGTCCCGTCGGAACTGTCCTTGCCATAGATGAAGATCTTCCGCTCCGCCTTCATGACGTCCTTTTTCTTTTTGCTCATCGCCTTCCGGACTAGGTCCGCCCGGCCGTAGGAGTACCCGGCCAGCACCCGGCAGACCTCCATCACCTGTTCCTGATAGAGCAGGCAGCCGCTGGTGGGGGCGAGAATCGGCCGCAGCAGCGGGTGGAGATACCGGACATCCTCCGGATGTTCCCGGTTGTGGATAAAGGTGGGAATCGACTGGGAGGGGCCGGGGCGGTAGATGGAGGTGGCGGCGGTCAGGTCCTCAATCGACCGGGGCTTGAGCTGGGTCAGCATCTGCCGCATCCCCGCCGACTCAAACTGGAACACCCCGTCGGTTTCCCCCCGGGAGAACATTTCGTAGACCGGCAGGTCGTCCAGGGCAACTTTCTGGACCGAAAAGGCGGGGTCCTGTTTTTGGACCATCTCTTCGCAGTCGTGGATGACGGTGAGGTTTCTTAGCCCTAAAAAGTCCATCTTCAGAAGGCCCAGTTCCTCCAGCACGGTCATGGTGTACTGGGTGACGACCCCGCTTCCGCCCTCGGCGGAGGCCAGGGGGACATAGCAGTCCACCGGGTCGGCGGTGATGACCACCCCGGCGGCGTGGGTGGAGGCGTGGCGGGGCATCCCCTCCACCTGACGGCAGATGGACAGCAGCCGCCGGACCCCGCGGTCGTGTTCCTCCAGCTCCCGCAGGCCAGCAGAACCCTTCCAGGCCTTTTCCAGGGTCATTTTGGGGGTTGGGGGAATCAGCCGGGCGCCCCGGTCGGTCTCCTGGTAGCTCATCCCCAGCGCCCGCCCGACGTCCCGGACGGCGGCCCTGGCGGCCAGCGTCCCGAAGGTGACAATCTGGGCCACATGGTCGGCCCCGTACTTGCGGGTGACATAGTCGATGACCTCCTGCCGCCGGACATAGCAGAAGTCGACGTCAAAGTCGGGCATGCTGACCCGTTCGGGGTTTAAGAACCGTTCAAAGATCAGCCCGTACTGGATGGGGTCGACGCCGGTGATGCCGATGCAGTAGGCGAGCAGGCTTCCGGCGCCGCTGCCTCGCCCGGGCCCCACCGGGATGCCCTGGGATTTGGCGTAACGGATAAAATCGTAGACAATCAGATAGTAGTTTACATACCCCATCCGGGTGACGACGTCCATCTCGTGGTCCCACCGGGCTTTCAGCTCTGGGGTGATCGTCTTGTACCGCTTTTTCAGCCCCCGCAGGGCCAGGTCCCGGAAATACTCCAGGTTGTCCCGTCCGTTCGGAGCCTGGTAAGCCGGGAGCTTGGTCTGGCCGAAGGTGAAGGTGACGTTGCAGCGGGCGGCAATCTCCCCGGCAACGTCCGCCGCCTCCGGGAAGGCGGGAAGGCTTTCCCGGATTTCCGCCTCGGATTTGAGGTAGTATTCCTCCCCCTGGAGCCCCTCTTCCGGGGCAGATCCCCGGCCAATCGAGTAGAGCACCCGCTGGACCGCGGCGTCCTCTTTCCGGAGGTAGTAGCAGTCTCCCGTCCCGACGACCGGGATGCCGGTTTCTTCCGACAGCTGCCGCAGCAGCGGGAGAATCCGCCGTTCGGGGAGCAGGCCGTGGTAGGAGGCTTCCAGGAAGAAGTTTCTCTTCCCGAAGATGCTTTGCAGTTTCAGGGCGGTCTCTTTGGCCCCGGCAAAGTCGTTCATCATCAGCCGTCCCGGCACCTCGCCCGGCGCTTCGCCGGTGATCCACCCCGACAGGGCGATGAGCCCCTCGTGGTAGCGTTCCAGCAGTTCCAGGTCGGCCCGGGGGTGGATGTGGTAGCCCTCTAAAAAGGAGCGGGACACCAGCTGAATGAGGTTTTGGTACCCAGTATTATTTTCGCACAGCAGCACCAGCCGCCAGGGTGAACTGTCTAGCCGGGGGTCTTTTTGGTGGCGGGAGCGGGGAGCGAGGTACACCTCGCAGCCGACCACCAGTTTCACCCCGGCCTTTTGGCAGAGTTTATAGAGGTCGACCACCCCGTACATCGCCCCCAGGTCGGTGATGGCGACGGTATCCTGCCCCAGCTCCTTGACCCGGTCGGGGATATCCTTTAATCGGCAGGCCCCATTGAGGAGGCTGTATTCGGTATGCAAATGCAGATGGGCAAAAGACATAAACGTTAACCTCCTTTTCTTTTTTTCGTTTTTAAAAAGGCGCAGGAATTGTTTTTTTAGCACGGATAAGAGTTTCGCTGCCCTTATGGCAGCGACCAGGCTTCCAGCCTGGACCCGGCCAAGTTTCACTTGGATGGACCAGGCTCCGCGCCTGGATGCGCCAGGGACCAAAGGCCCCTGGACCCCGTATTCGACGCGGTGTGGGTGTCACGCTCAAAAGGGTCAGGACTGTTCGACAAGCTCACAGTCTTCGATAGAGACTTGTCCGCGGGGAAGATTGGGCAAATAAGCTGACAGGTTTTACTATATGTTTCTTCTCTGAAACGTTTCGGTTTACCTGCTATGCGCAAGGTACAACCTGCGAAAAAGCGCGGTTTCCCACCTTGGTGGGAAATGCCAGCCATTTCGGTCGGCTGGCAAGCGGTTTTTCTGGCATCGCGGCTTTCAGCCGCATGCCTGCGGCCAGGTCTGTCTCGAAGACCGTTTGCTTGTCAAACGGTCTGCCGGCTTTGGAGCGGGGCACCCATGCCGCGTTGGATAGAAGTTTAGGCACCAGCCCTTTTTAAAGGGCTGGCGGGTTCCAAGGGCAGAGCCCTTGGCCAGTCCAGGCGGGGAGCATGGCGGATTCTCAAGGCAGAGCCTTGAGGCGCTGCCTTGAGGGCAGCGCAACCGGTTAGCCTCTGGCGGGGATTTGGCTGGTGATACAGTGAATATTCCCGCCGCCGGTGAGAATATCCCGGGCGGGGATCGGGACGATTTCGCGGCCGGGGAAGCATTGGGCGAGGATTTCAGCGGCCTTAGTGTCTGCTGGGTCGCCGAATGCGGGCATGATGATGCCGCCATTTGCTATATAGAAGTTGACATAGCTGGCGGCCAGCCGTTCTCCGGGGGTGCGGGCGGGGACTCCGTCTACTGGGTCGAGGGCCGCACATTCCGCTTCGGTGACATAAACCGGGCGGGGGAGGGGAAGCTTGTGCACCTGAATCGGGCGGCCTTTGGCGTCATGTTCCGACATGAGGTATTCCAGGTTTCGCAGGCTCCGCTCGTACTGGGGGTCCTGCTGGTCGTCGGTCCAGGCGAGGACCACTTCTCCGGGGGCGGTGAAGGCGCAGATGTTGTCCACATGGCCGTTGGTCTCGTCCCCCCAGATGCCGAAGGGGAGCCAGAGTACCTTTTCGGCCCCGAGGTTATCTTTCAGCACCTGTTCGATCTCCTCTTTGGTCTTGTCGGGGTTGCGGCCGGGGGAGAGGAGGCACTCTTCGGTGACCATGACGGTCCCTTCGCCGTCCGAGTGGATGGAGCCGCCCTCCAGGATAAAGTCCCGCCGGTCGTAGCAGTCAATCTCCATCAGGTCGCAGACCTTGCGGGCGATGTGGTTGTCCCGGTCCCAGGGGAAGTAGAGCCCGTCGTACAGCCCGCCCCAGGCGTTAAAGCCCCAGTCGATGCCCCGGAGCGTTCCATCGGGGCCTTTGACGATGACCGGGGAAACGTCCCGCGCCCAGGCGTCGTCCGACGACATCTCCACCACCCGCACATGGGGCGGCAGGGAGGCCCGGGCGTTTTCGTACTGGCCGTAGGACGCCAGCACCGTCACCTTTTCCCAGCGGGCAATGGCGGAAATGACTTTGACAAACGCCTTGCGGGCGGCGTACCCGCCGGCGGCCCAGGAGTCTGCCCGTTCCGGCCAGATCAGGATGCACCCTTCGTGGGGGGCGAACTCTGCCGGCATTTTATAGCCCTCTTCCCGGGGCAGGGTTTGAAGTATCTGCATATCAATCTCCTTTTATCGGATGGAGTCCAGCCCTTTAAAAAGGGCTGGAGCCTAAACTTTGATTCGACGCGGCCGCATGCCCCGCTTAAAACGGTTCTGACTGTTCGTCAAGTGCACAGTCTTCCAGAAAGACCTGGCCGCGGAAACATGGGGCCTTTAAGCCGGTATGTTTCTTCCTTTGCGCTGCGGCTGCTTATTTCGCCGTAATGCCCAGAAGGGCCGCGTAAACGGCGGGGAAGTGTTTTTTGACGTTGATGGGTTTTAAGTCCTTGTCGGTGCAGCCGTGGCGGGTTTTGCCGGTGGCGATGAGAACCCCGTCCCGCACCACTTCGTAGGTAAATTCCAGCTGGGCGGCGGTGAGTTTGGACACATGGGTGTAGATTTCCAGCCGGTCTTCATAAAAGGAAGGCTTCAAATACCGGACCGAAAGCTCCGCCAGCGGCAGCAGCAGCCCTTCCTTTTCCAAATCCCGGTAGTGCCAGCCCAGGTGGGCAATCAGTTCGGTCCGGGCCTGCTCAAACCAGACGGCGTACATCGAGTGGTGGGCGATACCCATCTGGTCGGTCTCGGCGTAGCGGACGTCGATGACAGCCGGGGTGCGGACCGAGGAATCTTCCGGGAAGGTGAGATAGATGGGGGTATTCATGGACGATGACTTCCTTTCTTAGAAGTGTTTTTGCGGGGGCGCCTGGGTTTTGGGGCAGGGGCCCGGCCGGCAGACTTTTTCGGGGATTTAGGGAGTGGTTTTTTCCGGACCGAAAAGCCGAAGGAGCCGATCTTGTCCCCCAAGGAGAAGTATTCCCCGTGGGCGTAGGCGAAAAGCCCCGCCTTTTCCAGGGCCAGCCGCCCTTTTTCATCGAAAAGCCCTTCTTCCGCCTCGATGGCGACGATTTCGGCCAGAAAGAGGTCGTGGCTGCCCAGAGGAATGATCTGCCGCACCTTGCAGCTAAAGGAGACCGGGCACTCTTCCATCGCTGGGGCGGAAACGCCGGCCGCCGGAGCTGGGTGCAGCCCCGAGAGGGCGAACTTGTCCCCGTCCTTCCCCGACTTGACCCCGCAGAGGTCGACGGCCCGGACAATCCGGGTGGTGGGGAGGTTTAGGACAAACTCCCCCGACTCTTTGATCAGCGGGTAGGAGTACCGTTCCGGCCGGATGGAGATGGACACCATCGGCGGGCGGGTGCAGACGGTCCCGGCCCAGGCGATGGTCAGCAGGTTGGGTCTTTCCATCGTCCCGCAAGAGACCAGCACCGCCGGGACGGGGGAGAGGAGGGCGCCGGGAGAAATTGCTTTTTTCATTTTACCGCCTCCTGGTCCTTGGGGTCGAGGCAGGTAACTTTGTCGGCGCATCCGGGGAACTGGCTGCAAAACCGGTCGATGACCCCGACGGTGTAAAGCCCCATTTGTTTGGCCGCCCCGAGGGAGGCGGCAGCGTCGTCAAAGAGGGCGCAGTTTTCGGGGGAAAGTTCCATCCGCCGGGCAGCCACTTCCCAGAAATCCGGTTCGTTTTTGCCGATGAAGGTGTCCTCGGTGGTGATGACCATTTCCAGCTCCGGCAGGATGCCGAGCCGGGTGAGGCAGGGAATCGCCAGTTCGGGTGTGGAGGCGGTGGCCGCCGCCAGCCGGAACCCTTTTCCTTTTAAGAAGGCGAGGAGGTCTTTGGCGTAGGCTTTCAGCGGCACCCAATCCCGGTAAGCTTCCAGCGACATCTCCCGCCACTCGTTCATCAGCGCCTCGGGGGTTTCATTTAAATGAAACCGGCGGATGGTGTAAAGGGCGGTGTCCCGGAAGGAGAGGGGGACAATATCCTCCAGGTATCCGGGCGGGACTTCCAGCCCCCGGCGGGCTAAGAATTCCCGGTCGATGTCGGTCCAGACGCCCATCGAGTCGAGGAGCGTCCCGTCCAGGTCGAGAAAGACGGCTTTGGTCCTCGCCGGGAAGGCAAGGTCGGAAAAGGGGATGATCGGCTGAATATCCATAAGGAACCTCCAAATGCAGGATTATGACAATTTTCCAGCTTCTATTATAGCATAAATGACGGGGGAGGGAAACAAAAAAGTTTTCTTTTGTTCCATTTTGGACGAGTGCCAGGCGGAGACAAAGGTTTTTAGCATGCTAAAGGAAAATGTCTGAAAATCAACAAAATCACCTCCGGATTATGTATAGAAAGTTTCGTAACAACCTGCTATAATAAAGCAACAGGCTAGGAGAAACAGAAATTTAGCCTAAAACAGAAAGGAATGCATTTTGGATGAAAAAGAGAAGAATAATCAGCTTGTTTGCAGCGTTTTTAGTAGCTGGTTCGCTTGCTTCTTGTGGAAACGGGGGCGATTCTGGACAGTCTTCCACCCCTGCGGAAAACAGCACTTCCACGGCGGAAGGAACCGAAAGCTCTTCCAGTGAGACGGCTACCTACACCCCGAACTTTGACGAGGACCCCTATGAGGTTCATTTTCAGTACATCGTAGCCGCAGAAGGTGCCGACCAGCAGATGGTTGCCGATGCCATCAGCGATCTGGCCCTTTCCGAGATGAACATGACGGTGGACCTGATTCCTCAGACGATGGGCACCTGGAGCACCAACATGTCGATGATTCTCGCCGCCAACGAACCGCTGGACCTTTTTAACGTCGGTTCCTCCAGCTTCGGCACCTATATTGAATCGGGCTATGTCCGCAACTTTGCCGATTATCTGGATTATGTGCCGGACGTTGTGGAAACGCTGGGAGATGACATCAAGGCCGGTTACGTCGGGGACTTCCTGGTGGGCTTTGGTAAGATGAAGGAACGGGGTTACTGGCCCGGCCTGGTGGTTCGGCAGGACGTCATGGACGCCATTGGCGTAGACGCTTCTTCCATTGAAGTGACCACCGAGGACACCTCCAGCTACGAGCAGATCACCGACCTGTACGCGAAGGTGAAAGAAGCCTATCCCGATATGACCTGCTTGGGCGGATATATTTCGCTGGCGGGCACCATGTGCGGCGGCTTTGCCGACGGTTTAGGCAACAACTTCGGGATGCTGGACCACTTCGGCCAGGATACCACCGTCACCAACTGGTTTGAGAGCGACCTCTGCCGGGACCTCTGCCAGTTGCAACGGGAATGGTTTACCGCGGGTTATGAATCGGCCGACATCGCCACCAGCCAGGACGCCGGTGAAACGCTGATGAAGGCGGGCAACCTCTTCTCGTTTATGTGCTATATCAAACCCAACACCGCCGCGGAGAAAAAGTCCCAGACCGGGTATGACGTTTCGGTCATCCCGCTGGCTGAAAAGACCTTTACCTCTTCTTCGTCGGTTAACAGCGACGTTTACGCCCTGGCCAACGCCTCGGAAGATCCGGTCAAAGCAGCCGCTTTCTACAACTGGGCCTTCACCAGCGAAGCTTTCAACGACCTGGTCAACTGGGGCGTCGAGGGAGTTCACTGGGTCGAGGATGAAGATGGCCTTGCC
The DNA here is from genome assembly GCA_944387995.1 of uncultured Clostridia bacterium. Taxonomy (GTDB): domain Bacteria; phylum Bacillota; class Clostridia; order Oscillospirales; family Ruminococcaceae; genus Faecivivens. Next base: position 9,768 of record CALXHB010000192.1, read on the forward strand.
ACCTATCCTGATGGGGTGGACGCCACCACAGTCGGGTATCACCAGGACTTTGGCTTCACCTATCCCAACCAGTTTGCCGGTCATCCCTGGGCGGGTAACCCTGTGGACATCTGGGACCAGTATGAGGAATACAACGCTTCTCTCGCACGGTCGGCCGCATTCGGCTTCACCTTTGATCCTTCTTCGGTGAACAACGAAATCGCCGCCTGCACCTCTGCCTTCGATCAGTATGACAACGACGTCTTCACCGGTGCGATCGACACCGACGAGGGCCTCGCCGCGATGAATGAAGCCCTTTACGGGGCCGGCCTGCAGACCATCATGGACGAAAAACAGAGCCAGTTGGATGCCTGGATGGCTGAGCAGGGTAATTGATTATCTCTTTCCAATAGCTATAGGCAAAAGGCCCGGGGGAGTCAGATCCTCCGGGCCTTTTGCCGTCGAAAGAAGATAAATACGGAAGAATTTTCTGCATTTACCTCCGGATATCAACAATTTTTCCTCCGGATAGTGGTAGTTTTATCTTTTTATCTGTGATATAATCGAAGCATAAAGTTCATACAAATTTTAACCGATTTGTAATTAGCATCATTCAATGGAGGAATTAGACATGAAAAAGAGAGTTCTTTGCAGCATTTTGACCGTGTTGATGGCCTCTGCTGCTCTCGTGTCCTGTGGCGGCGGCAACGACAGTTCCACCGCTTCCGGCGACAGCGCTTCGACTTCGGGCACCACTTCTGAAGCGGGCGAGAGCGGGGACGCATCGGAAGGCGGAGAGGCTTCGGAAACCGGCGCTTATGTGCCCAACTTTGACGAAGACCCCTATACCGTTCACTTCCAGTACCTGGTCAGCGCTGAACAGCCTGGTCAGGACGCAGTAGACGCGGCGGTTAACGAGCTGGCCCTCAAAGAACTGAATATGAATGTCGATCTGATCCCCCAGACCGGCGGTACCTGGACCCAGACGATGTCGATGTCGCTGGCGGCCAATGAACCGATGGACCTGTTCGCTGGCGGTTCGGACAGCTTCGGCACCTACATCGAGTCGGGCTACATCCTCGACTGGACCCCTTACCTGCAGTATCTCCCGGATGTGGTGGAAACCTTGGGCGAAGACATCAACGCCGGTTATGTAGGCGACTTCCTGGTGGGCTTTACCCAGATGAAGGAACGGGGCTATCAGCCCGGCCTGATCGCCCGCAAGGATATTATGGATGAGCTGGGCTACTCTCCCGATGACTTTAACGTCTCCATCAGCGACTATTCCAGCTATGATAAGCTGACCGAACTGTTTGCGGCGGTCCAGGCGGCTCATCCGGATATGCTGGTGCTGGGCGGCCCGTCCACCCCCGCCACCTACGGCGTTGACCTGGCTGACTGCCTGGGCAACAACTTTGGTATGCTGGACGACTTCGGCCAGAGCGATACCATCATCAACTACTTCGAGACCGACGACTTTAAGTTCCTGTGCAACCTCTCCCGGGATTGGTTCCTGTCCGGTTACCTGTCGGCTGACGCTGCTACCACCAGCGACTGGGGCACCGTCCTGGTTAAAGCGGGCAACTGCTTCGGTTACTTCACCCGGATTAAACCCAACGCCGACGTTGAAGTTAAGTCTCAGACCGGATACGACGTTTATACCATTCCCGTTTCCGACACCGTCGTCACTTCCTCCTTCTCGGTCAATGCGATGCTCTACATGCTGGCCAACGCTTCTGAAGATCCGGTCAAGGCCGCTGCGTTCTACAACTGGGCTTTCCAGAGCCAGGAGTTTGAGGACCTGATCAACTGGGGTGTTGAAGGGGTCGACTGGGTTGAAAATGAAGATGGCCTGGCTGCTTACCCCGAAGGGGTGGACGTCACCAGTGTCGCTTATCACAACGACTACGGCTATGCGTACCCCAACCAGTTCGTCGGCCACGCCTGGGAAGGCAACGACCCGGACATCTGGGAACAGTATGAAGAATATAACGCTTCTCTCCTCCGCTCGAAAGCCTTTGGCTTCAACTTCGATTCCACCGCGGTGACCAACGAAATCGCCGCCTGCAACTCGGTCTTTGACCAGTACGACAACGATATCTTCACCGGCTCCATCGACATCGACGAGGGACTTGCCGCGATGAACGAGGCGCTTTACGGCGCCGGCCTGCAGACCATTATGGACGAAAAACAGCGTCAGCTGGACGAGTGGTTTGCACAGCAGAACGGCTAATTTATTCATAATCTACTCATAAAAAAGGCTCCGGATAGAATTTCGGAGCCTTTTTGCTATATATTTATACCAAACTATGCAAAAAAATGCCTCAAAGTCAGTTTATCAACAATTTTTCTCCGATTTTTGATAGCTTTTTTCGGATTCAGTAGTATAATATGCAACACAAGAAATGCTGTAAATCACCTTATTTTGTACAAAATATTGATTAAGGAGGCTATATCATAAAAAAAGATTGTTTTGCAGTTTGTTGGCTGGATTAATGACTGCTGCGGCCCTGGCATCTTGCAGCGGCGGCGACAGCGGCTCCTCTTCGTCGGAGGGGAGTTCTTCTTCTGAAAGTGGTTCCTCTTCCGAGAGCAGCGGGGAATCCTCCCAGTCGGCGGCCTATGAGCCAAATTTTGACGAAGACCCTTACACCGTCTATTTCCAGTACTGCGTGGCAGCGGAAGGCTCGGGATTTGACGCGGTTCAGGCGGCGGTCAACGAACTGGCTCTTTCCGAAATGAACATGGACGTCGACCTGATCCCCCAGACGATGGGCACCTGGACCACCAACCTGTCGATGATGCTGGCAGCCAATGAACCTCTGGACCTTTTCCTCAATGGGTCCGGCAACTTTGCAACCTTTATCGAGTCGGGCTATATGCTGGACTGGAATGATTATCTGGATTACGTGCCCGATGTCCTGGAAGGCATGGGCGAGGACGCATACTCCGCCAATGTCGGCGGCTTCCTGGTTGGTTTCTCTCAGATGAAGGAACGGGGCTATCAGACAGGGCTGGTGGCTCGAAAGGACATTATGGACGAGCTGGGCTACTCTCCCGACGACTTCAGCCTGACATCGGACGATCTCTCCAGCTATGAACAGCTGGACGAACTGTTCGCGGCAGTTAAAGAAGCTTATCCCGATATGATCTGCATGGGCGGCAATTTGGGGCTTTCCTATTTTGGCGGCAACTTTACCGATACCCTTGGGGACAACTTTGGGGTCCTTATGGACTTGGGTCAGTCCACCGAGATTGTCAACTATTTTGAGACCGATCAGTACCGGCAACTATGTGAAATTGCGCGCCGTTGGTCCCAGGCGGGCTATG
>CALXHB010000193.1 GCA_944387995.1 uncultured Clostridia bacterium
GTCAAAGAGGTGACAAAAATGGAGAAATTACTCATCAAAGGTGTAGCAAAAGACGACGACGTAGTTCGGATCGCAGTGGTTGGTTTGCCGGATAAACCGGGTATCGCGTTTAAGATTTTCTCGCTGCTGGCGGCTAAAAAGATCAATGTCGACATCATCCTCCAGTCGATTGGCCGCGATGGCACCAAAGATATTAGCTTTACCGTTCCGCGGGAGAGCGCCGAGTTGGCTAAAGAGACCCTTGACGCGGCCGCCGATATTTTACGCCCCCATTCGATTGAAGTGGCCGATAATGTCACCAAAGTTTCGATCGTCGGTGCTGGTATGCAGTCTAACCCCGGCGTTGCGGCTAAGATGTTTGAAGCTCTCTACGAAGCTGATATCAACATCATGATGATCTCGACCTCTGAAATCAAGATCTCGGTGCTGATTGCCCGCGATCAGGGTGTCAAAGCAATGAACGCCCTTTCGGACGCGTTTATCAGCAACTGATTTTAATCTAAGAAAAAAGCAGCGGGTTTAAACTAAACCCGCTGCTTTTTGTTATGCCGCTTATTGTTTTCCTGCCATTGTCAGGGCCGCTTCAATCACCCGGTCAATATCCGAAAAGACCGTTAACCCGGAACAAAGCTGCCGGAGCTTCGGCGCTCCAGGAATTCCTTTGAGATAATAGGCGGCTGTCCGGCGGCTTTCCCGCATTCCGATGTACTCGCCTTTATACTGGACCGCAAGCTCCACCTGTCTGCGCATAACCGCCAGCTTTTCCTCCAGAGTAGGGGGTTCCGGCTTTGGCTGGCCGTTTAAAAGGGCCTTGATTTCCCGGAAAATAAAGGGATTTCCATAGGTCCCTCGGCCGATCATCACCAGGTCACAGCCGGTTTCTTCGTACATTCGCAAGGCGTCCTCCGCCGTGAAAATATCTCCGTTGCCGATGACAGGGACTTTTACCGCTTCTTTAACTGCCTTGATGATGGTCCAGTCGGCGGAGGGGGCATACATCTGCTGCCGGGTGCGGCCGTGAATGGTAATGGCATCCGCTCCAGCTTGCTCCATCAGCTGCGCAAAGGGAACAGCGTTGACATGGTCGGCGTCCCAACCTTTGCGGATTTTAACGGTAACCGGCGTATCGCCGGCCTCGGCTTTTACAGCCCGCACAATTTCAGCCGCCAGTTCCGGCGTTTTCATCAGAGCGCTGCCAGACCCCTGTCCGACAACCTTCGGCACCGGGCAGCCCATGTTGATATCGAGGATATCCGGTTTAAATCGCAGCGCAGAACGGGCCCCTTCGGCCATATCGGCGGGATCGTAGCCAAACAGCTGGGCCGCCATCGGCCGCTCCAAATCGGAAGGCTTGAGCAGCTCTTCGGTTTTGCGGTCGGAATAGGTGAGGGCTTTGGCCGATGCCAGTTCTCCCACCACATAGGCCGCTCCCATCTCCTTGCAGATCTCCCGGTAGGCCCTGTCCGCCACCGACGCCATCGGCGCCAGCGCGGCGGTCCTTTCGATGGTGACGCGCCCGATTTTCAGTGTCTTTTCCAAAACTTCCTTCTCCTTTTTCCAGTCCGGAGAGGGGAATGGCCCCTTGTAAACCGGCCCTGGCTGTGGTATACTTATATCAATTATGTACTTTGATTATAAACGAAACGCTGCCTTTCGTCAACTGCCCAGGCAGAGCAGGAGGGACTTCCATGAAAATACTGGCCATTGATTTCAATAGCCTGATGAACCGATCTTTTTTCGCCATCCGCACCCTGACCGCGAAGGACGGCACCCCAACCAACGCCCTCTACGGCTTTGTCAAAACCTATCTCAAGCTCGAAAAGGCCTTTACACCCGATGTAATCATCGCGGCGTATGACGTTCATGCTCCGACCTTCCGCCACCAGCTCTATACCGAGTATAAAGGTACCCGTTCTCCGATGGCGGATGAACTGCGGGTTCAGATGCCCCTGGGGCGGGAGTTTGTCACGCTTGCCGGGGGAACGGTTATCGGTATTGAAGGCTGGGAAGCGGACGATGTCCTTGGGACCGTTGCCCGCTGGGCGGAAGAACACGATAGCAGCTGTGTCATCGCCACCGGAGACCGGGACTCTTTCCAGCTGGCGTCTGATTCGGTGACCATCAACCTCGCCACCAATAAGGGAGATGTGCTGGTTACCCCCGACTATATCCGAGAACAGTACGGGGTGGAGCCCGCCCAGATGATTGAAATCAAATCGCTAATGGGGGACGCTTCGGACAATATCCCGGGGGTCAAGGGAATCGGCGAAAAGACAGCCGGAACTCTGATCCGGGAAAACGGCAGCTTACAGAATATTCTCGACCACCTAGATGAAATCAAGGCGACCCCTCGGATTAAAAAATTGATTTCGGAGCATAAAGATGAGGCCCTCCTCAGCCATGACCTGGGCACCATCCGCCGCAACGCCCCGCTCCCCGAAACACCGGACCAGCTGACCGGCAAGCATCCGCAGCCGGAACTCGTGGACTTCCTCCATCGTTACAGCATGGACTCCTTAACGGCTTCTCTGGCTTCTGAAGGCGGTGAGGCTCCTGCCAAAACAGAGGAGGCGCCGCAACCGGATTCGGTTTCTATTCTATCTGACCCGCCGGTTTCGGAGATGGGGGAGAAGCTCAGCCGGATGGGAGAAGCCTATTACCTGTTGACCGATGCGGCCCTTACACTTCTGTCGGGCGAAAACGAAGTGTCGGTCTTTACCGAGAAACGGGCGGAAGCGCTGCACATTTTATTGTCTTCCGCTCTTCCGATGACTACGTTTGACGCGAAGGAAACTTATAAAGTCGGCTTTCAAACGGAGACTCCTGTCCGGGAGACCATCGAGGACCTGTTGCTGGCCGCTTATCTGCTTTCTTCCAGCGATAAATCCTACTCCCTGTCGGAGATGTGTGAAGCTTATCTTCCGGGGCGGAAATTCTCGGCGGACAAGCCGGAAACACTGTTGGTTCTCATGCCGGAACTGAAAAAAGCCATCGGCCTGATTATGCAGGAACGGCAGATGGACTTTCTCTACCGGCAGATTGAGCTGCCGCTGTGTGAAGTGCTCGCTTCGATGGA
>CALXHB010000194.1 GCA_944387995.1 uncultured Clostridia bacterium
ATGAAAGGGGCAGAGCCCCTTTCCAGGCGCTGATTTATAGTGAAAGCCTGCTTTTCACAGCTTATTACACCAAAGGTTACTCGTCGCGCAGCGACCATCCATTGATTGAAGGCTCGGGACCTCTCCCGGGCCTTTTTTGTATCCATTAAACGTAACAATCGGCGCTGACTCCAAAGTCTCCAGCCCACGGGGGTCAATCAAAAGTTTAGGGTCCAGTCCTTTTTAAAGGGCTGGTGGAAGTGCAGAGGGCAAGGCCCTTTGCCAGGTCGTAATTTATAATGACAGCTTGCTTTCCACAGCTGCAGACACCAAAGGTTACTTGTCGCGCAGCGACCATTCAATGCTCAAAGCCTTTTTCTGTCCCTCTTTGCCGTAAGCAAAATTTCCAAAATCCCCTTGACAACCCATTTCCTCCATGCTATACTCTAAGTGTACTAGAAAGCTTAATACACTTAGTACAGACGAAGGGAGGGACATCAATGTTTCAAATCAATCTGCGGGGTGGCCGGGGGGCCATCTACCAGCAGCTGAAAGACGAGGTTATCCGGCTGACCGGTATGGGTGTGCTGGGACCGGACGATCAGCTGCCCTCTGTGCGGTCGCTGGCGCGGGAACTGGGCATCAACCCCAACACCGTGGCCAAGGCATACAGCCAGCTGGAACAGGACGGCATCACCTATTCGGTGGCCGGCCGGGGGAGCTTTATTCGGGGAGATATTGTACAGCTGCGGGAGGTACACCGCAAGACCCTGGCAGAGTTTAAAGAAACAGTTTCCCGCGCAAAGTCTCTGGGTCTGACCCAGGAAGAACTGACGGAGGCGGTTGACGAGGTTTTTTCATCTGCCGGCGCTCCGCCGGCCCTGGAAGAGGGAAATGGGGAAAAATCTGATAGGGAAAAGGGTGAGGATAATTGATTCGTTGTGAAAATGTGGTAAAGAATTTCGGCAGCTTTCGGGCGCTGGACGACATCTGCCTGACCATCGACGAAGGTTCGATTTACGGCTTGGTGGGGTCCAACGGCGCGGGCAAGTCGACCCTGATGCGGTGCATCGCCGGCATCTATGAGCCGGAAGAGGGACACTTAAGCATCGGCGGGGAACCGGTTTACGAAAACCCCGCGGTCAAGGAAAAAATCCTGCTGGTGGCGGATGAACCATGGTTTATCCCCCAGTCGACGCTGTACACCATGAAGCAGTTCTACCAGCGGTTTTACCCGCAGTTTGATGAAGACATATACGCCGAACTGGCCGAGGCCTTCGCGCTGCCGGAAAAGAAAAAGATCAGCACCTTTTCAAAAGGTATGAAACGGCAGACGGCGTTTATGCTGGCGATGGCGGCCAAACCCCAGGTGGTTATGCTGGACGAGTGCTTCGACGGCCTCGATCCGGTCAAGCGGCAGATCGTAAGAAAGGTGATCTGCGACGCGGTGGCCGAACGGAAGATGACTGCGGTTATCTCCAGCCACAATCTCAAAGAGCTGGACGAAATCTGCGACACCGTCGGTATTCTCCACAAAGGAAGGCTTCTCTACTCCAAAGACCTCGACAGCCTCAAAGGCGAGGTCCACAAGGTCCAGGCGGTCTTCCTCAAAGAGGTAAACCGGGAAGACCTGGAAAAGGTGCTGCCGGTGATGGCAATGGATGTGCGGGGCAAGTTCTTCACCCTGATTGTCCGGGGGAGCCTCGAAGAGATCGAACAGAAGCTCCAGCCCTTTAACCCGGCGGCAGTGGAAGCGGTGCCGCTGACGCTGGAAGAAGTATTCCTGTATGAAATGGAGGTGATGGGGTATGACGCAAACGTCCTCTTCCATGACTAAAGTGACCCTGACGCCGAAAGGCATCAACCGGGTCGGCTCGATTTTTTCCGACACCGTGAGCCGGTGTAAAAGCCCGTTTATCCTGTATATCATCGCAATGGTGATCTTCGGGCCGCTGGCGGCGATCATCGACTATGTTTCGATGATGAGCAACGAACGGAATCCCACCAGCTGGGACGGGTCGCAGATGCTGATTCTCTGTGTCCTGATCTTCCTCGGGGCGTCGGTTGTCATCCCGATGGTGGTCTTCTCCTACCTGGATAACCGCCGGGCGCTGGACGTTTTCCACGCGCTGCCAGTGACCCGGGGGAAGATGTACGGCGGAAACCTTTTAGCAGCTCTCTTCCTGCTGTACGCTCCCTTTGTGGTCTGCGTGCTGCCGGTGGCGGCGGCGATTGACTGCTCGCCCTTCTGGCTGCAGCCGGATCCGGTAAAACGGGGAACCGTTCCCTTTGATTTTTTGCAGACAATGGCTGTCGTCGCGGCCACAGGGCTTTTGCTGTTTGCGCTGATGACCCTTCTGATGATCTGCTGCTCGACGATTGTGGAGAGCTTCGGATACTTCTGCATCCTGCTGCTGGGGTATACGTCGGTGGTCTATATGGGGTTCCACCTCGTCGGCAACTACACCTTTGGGTATACCTCCTTCTGGCCGGAACAGTTCCTCATGCGGTTTACTCCCATTTCCTTCCTGCTTTCGGGAATGAACATCGGACGGGGGACCATGGAATTATGGTATTACGTCGCGCAGGTTTCCCTTTTGGGGATTGCGCTGCTGGTCATCGCCTGGCGGCGGCTCACTGCCCGCAAGAGCGAGCAGGCAGGCGGCTATATCTGGGCGCCAGTCTATTACACGGCGGCGATCTTTGCTTCGATCACAGCCGGGTTTTATATCAAAGAGGTCTTCGGCAGCGGCAACACCGGGGTTGACGTGGTAGGCGCCGGGGTGACGGCGGTGCTGGTCTATATCGTGCTGGATTCCATCCGTCACCGGGGCTTTAGACAGATCACCCGTTCGGTGGTTACCAGCGTGGCCGGTGTGGCGGGCTTCGCGGTGGTGGCCCTAGTGATCGGGTTCACCGGTACCTTCGGGTATGAGTCCTGGGTGCCGAAGACGGAGGATGTGCTGGCGGTCAAGGTGGACAGCAGAGGTCTTTCCGCCGACGTTGACTTTCTTTCCAGCGCCTTCCCGCTGTACGACAGCGGCAGCATCCAGACGGTCATCGACTTCCATCATTCGATTGTCGATAACCAGCAACCGCTGGAGGATGATTCTCCCCAGCCGCTGGTGGAGTATGACCCCTACGGATTTGCGAACGGGGACGAAATCGACAGACGCTATGGCTATGTCTTTGTAGACCTGACCTATGAGATGAAAAACGGCCGGGAGGTGACCCGTTCCTATACGGTGCCGGCGGTCATGACCAAACCCCTTTACGAACTTTCCGGCACCAAGGCCTACTCCTGTGCGATTGCCGATCAGTTTGATGCCTACGCCGAGTCCCTCCAGCAGTCCGCTTTGGGGGATGAACCAACCTTAGTGGCATCGACGGCGCCGGCTTCTTCGGAATACGAATGGCATTTGCAGCAGGACAATGGGGTCTGGTATTATAGCTTTGAGCTGAATGAACCGGGCCTTCTGTATAAGACCTCCAACAGCTCGGTGGGGGTGTCCCTGACCCGGGATGAAGCAGTGGATTTTTTTAACGGCCTGGCTGCCGATCTTCGCCGCCGCCCCGACGCTTCCGAGCGGGAACTGTCCGATCAGCCGGTGATGGCGCTGAACCTAAGCTCGATGGGCTTTTCCAATACCATGAGATGGCTGTATATCTATGACAGCGATACCGATACCCTCCAGTTTTTGGAAAAACGGGGCTATTACAGCGAGGCGGACGGACTGGCCACCGTCGGCAACAACGACCTGTACGACACCTTTATGGCGGTTATCCCGGCGGAAACTTCCGAACGGGTCCATAACCTGTCCTTCTATTTCAGCGGAACGTACTTTGAAAATGGTGGGTTCGAGGAGTCGACCACCAGCGAAGTCACTGCCGATGGCCGGGAAGGAATATTGCAGCTGTATGATGACAGCTGGGATGAAGAATCCGGCGATGAGGACTACGGCCTCATTGCAGAGGAACACGTGATTAAGATTGACGGGATGTTCCGAAATCTTTCAGATACTGAGATTGAGGAACTGGCCAGCCTGGTTTATATCGTTGGCTATTCGGATGAACCGATGGACCTTCTGTTTATCGGAGGCGACAGCTATTTCATCCCAGAGGAGAATGTAGAGAGAGTAAACGAGATCGTGTACGGCAAATAAGCCGTTATAAGATGGAAAGCCCGGTTTTGCGCCGGGCTTTTGTCTTTTTTAGAAATAATTTTATGGGTAATCCATCGATGCTGATGCCGCAGTCCCAATAAACAAGGGTCGATCAAGAGTTTAGGATCCAACCCTTTTTAAAGGGTTGGCAGGAGTGCAGAGGGCGGCGCCCTTTGCCAAGCCACTTTCCTTAATAAAAGCAGAACTTTTCACAGCTCCTGATCCCAAAGGTTACTTGTCGCGCAGCGACCATCCTATCGTTTTATTTAGATCGTTTTCCAAAATAAAAAATGCAGGAGAAAGCAAATAAAATTGCAAAAACCGCTTGCATTTTTCCAGCAATGGGTCTATAATGGGAGCATCGAATGAACTCGAAATTTCTCCCGAAAGGTCGAATGGATTATGGCAACCCCTACCCCTATCACTGAAGAGATGCTCTCTTCCTTCTCCCAGCACTATCAGGCTGATCCGGTCCGCAAGCTCGCCACCTGCGCGCTTTCCAAGACCGACCTGGCCGACGTAGCGTTCGCCGCTGCCGGTAAGACCGCGGTCCCCCAGAAGTTCTCGATCGATCTGAAAACGCTGCCTGTCACCAACCAGAAAAAGAGCGGCCGGTGCTGGCTGTTCGCTTCTTTAAACGTCCTGCGTGAAAAGGTTGCGAAGGAGAAAAATCTGAAAAACTTTGAGCTTTCCCAGAGCTACGCCGCTTTCTGGGATAAGTTTGAACGCTGCAACTACTTCCTGGAAGCCATCATTGCCACCGCTGACAAACCCGCTGACGACCGGGTTGTCACCCACATCCTCACCACCGGCGTCCATGACGGCGGCCAGTGGGATATGTTTGTAGCGCTGGTTGAAAAATACGGCGTCGTTCCCAAGGACGCGATGCCTGAGACTGCCCAGAGCAGCAATACTTTCTCGATGAACCGTACCCTCAACCAGGCGCTGAAACACGCCGCTATCCAGCTGCGCAAGATGATCGCCGCCGGTGAGACCAGCAAGCTGGAAGAGTATAAGGTTTCGGTACTGGACAAGGTTTACGGCTTCCTTTGCAGCTGCTACGGCGAACCGCCCCGTCGGTTTGACTTTGAGTATGTGACCGAAGACGGCGAATATCAGATTGAAAAGGGCCTGACCCCCAAGACCTTCTACGATAAATACATCGGCGGCCTCGCCAGAGACACCGTCTCGATCATCAACGCTCCCACCGCTGACAAACCCTACTACCGCACCTACACCGTTTCCCAGCTGGGCAACGTGGTCGGCGGCCGTGCGGTCAAATACTTAAACCTCCCGATGAGCGAGTTCAAAGCTCTCATCATCGAAGAGCTGAAAAAAGGCAACCCCGTCTGGTTCGGCAGCGACGTCGGCAAGGGCGGCGATCGGAAGGCTGGCTTCTGGGATACCGGTGCCTTTGATTACGGCCTGGTTACCGGGCTGGACCTCGAGATCAGTAAGACCGACGGCCTCGACTACTGGTTCTCCGCGATGAACCACGCGATGGTCATCACCGGTGTGAACCTCGACGAAAACGGCGTCCCGAACCGCTGGAAGATCGAAAACAGCTGGGGCGACGAAAACGGCGACAAGGGTTACTATGCTTGCAGCGACACCTGGTTTGACCATTATGTCTATCAGGCGGTTGTGCCGGTGGCGTCTCTGGGCGAGAAGGTTTCTCTCCTGGAACAGGCTCCGATTGTCCTGAATCCTTGGGACCCGATGGGCTCGCTGGCTGACTAATTTACATCTTATCAAAACCGAACCCCCGCAGGTATCTAATGCCCGCGGGGGTTTTGCTTTTATGAAATAAGGGAGGGCATATCCTGTCCAATGGCCGCATAGTCTACTTCCAAAGGAAAGGAGCGGTTAAAATGGGCACGACAATCCACTTTCCCCAGAGCAGGTACGAGCTGGAAGAACAGCTTCCCCCCTCCGACAGCCCTGCGTCCTCGTCAACCCCGGAACCCACCCCCTTGGAACCAGACACGCCGGAACCCTCCCCTCAGTTTTTCCCCCAGCAGCCGACCGTTCGGCGGCTTTCCGGCTATAAACCGGCGGTGACCGCGGCCCTCTGGGGCCTGGCGGCGGCGGGGGTGCTGCTGGGATGCCGGGAACCGATGGAGGCTGGCGGGCTGTGGATTCGGGAGATGGCGGTGTCAGCGGCGGCGCTGTTGGTGACCGGTTGGTGTGGTCTTTCTCCCGCCGGCCAGCCGGGGATGGTGCTGGTGCTGCTCCTTCGGGCGATGGCTACCGGGGCGGTGGCGGCCGGTGTCTGGCAGGGGAGCGGGGAACTTCGGCCGGCAGCCGTTGCCCTCATTCCCTACGCCCTCTCCCTAACCCTGCTCATCAGCGAAGCAGCCGACGGGATGATGGCCTCCTTCCGGGTGGTGCGGCGGCTGCGGGGCGGTAAGGCCGCCGGGGCAGGGAAATTCCTTCTGCGCAGCGCGCTGCGGATGATCGGGGCTGGGCTGGTTTGGGTGCTGTGGGCCTGGGGAACGGGGCTGATTTAGCTGCCTATTTCGTCCAGCCCCATCTCTTCCCGAGCAAGGCTTAACTCCCCTTCGGAGAGGGTCCGGGTTTCCCCCGGCGCCCCCGAAAGGGTAATCGTCCGGTAACCGGCCCCCAGGTGGAGAAACCACCGGATATACTGCTTATGCTCATAGTAGTCCACCACCGACAGCTCTCCGTCCGAATGGGCGGCCAGCAGCTCAAACAGCCCATCGTCCCGGTTGAAGGCCTCTTCGGTGAACTTCTGCCCCAATAGGGCGGTCAGGATTTCCGCCGGTTCCGGCAGGCCGCTGTCTCCGCCGGAGTCCTCCATCAGCGTTAACAGCGTTTCCCCGTCCAGCAGCCGTTCCCCCGGCGGGATGTCGAGGGTATCGCTTTGGTACCGGTCGTGGAAGGTCCATTCCATCCCGCCCAGACCGTTGACAATCGAGACCGCGTCCTCCTTAGAAAGGTGGATATAAGTTAAATCCTCCAGGCCGATCAGCTTCGCCGCTTCGGCTGCCGCCGCCGAAGCCGACTGGGCCGCGGCAGAAGAAAGGGTGCCGTTTTCCGTTATGGTTCCGTCCGGCAGCGAAAGGACAGTCATCACCCCGTTGCGGGGGTCAATCCGGGTCAGCCAGAAAAAGACCCGTCCGGGGTCCCCTTCGCCGCCGCAGATAATCAGCAGCCGCCCGCTGTCGGTGGAAACTGGGCGGTAGTTTTGCAGCGAAAGGTCGGCGGAAACGCTTCCCGAAAGGGTTTCGCTCTCCGACGTCTGATTTCCTCCCGATAGGGAAAAGGCCCCTAAAATAATCGCCGCAAATAACAATAGACTGGCCCCGAATGCCAGTAAAAACGCCGTGAAGCCCCCGGGCTCCCGGCGCTTTTTTTTGGCGCCGCCCTCTTCCGGTAGGGTGTCCTCATACATCCGCCCGAATTCCCCGTCCCGGGTTTCCAGCGAACGGGCAATTTCCTCCATCATCTCTTCTTCGTCCGGCATAACCCCCAGCATACGAAGCCCCCTTTTCGATTGCGTTTTCTGTCAGCCAGAAATCGTCTGTAATTAGTATAGGAGAATGGCCCCGCAAATATGCCCGAAAGATGGGGAGGAGAACACAGACCGGCGGTTTTTTTGCTGGAAAACCAAAGAGAAAAATAGATCGGCAAAAACCCTTGACATGGAGTAAACTCCAGGGTATATTCTTATTATAAGGAACTGCCCCGGCAGTAAAAGAAAGGACTGGTAATATGGATAAAATCAGACTGGGCCGCACCGGCCTTATGGTCAGCGCCTCCTCCTTCGGCGCCCTTCCGGTACAGCGGGTATCAATGGATGAAGCCAAAAAGCTGCTGCGGATGGCCTACGACGGCGGCATCAACTACTTCGACACCGCCAACGCCTATTCCGACAGTGAGGAAAAGATTGGCGAGGCCCTTTCGGATGTCCGCCATCACATCATCATCTCCACCAAATCGGGCGCATCCGATAAGGCAACCCTGCTCAAACACATCGAGCTGAGCCTCAAACGGATGAAGACCGACTACATCGACATCCTCCAGCTGCACAATCCTCCTGCCCTTCCCGACCCCGAGGACCCCGACTCTCTTTACGGCGGCCTGCTGGAAGCCCAGAAAAAGGGCTGGATTCGGTTTATCGGCATCACCAACCACCGCCGGGCGGTGGCGGAAGAGGCGGTCCTTTCCGGCAAATACGACACCTTGCAGTTCCCGTTTTCCTCGATTTCGGACGAGGGGGACATCAAGCTGGCTGAGCTGGCCCGGGACCACGACATGGGCTTTATCGCGATGAAGGGCCTGGCGGGGGGACTGATTGTCAACGCCAAAACCACCTTCGCGTTTATGAAACAGCACCCCTGGGTGGTGCCCATCTGGGGCATCCAGCGGGAGAGCGAGCTGAATGAGTTCCTCGAGCTGGAAAAGAACCCGCCGGTCTATGACGACGAGATGAAGGCGCTGATCGAAAAGGACCGCAAGGAACTGGCCGGCAACTTCTGCCACGGCTGCGGTTACTGCCTGCCCTGCCCGGAGGGAATCCCGATTCCCAACGCCGCCCGGATGAGTCTGCTGCTCCGCCGTTCTCCCTACCAGGGCTGGTTGACCGATGAGATGAACGCCGAGATGATGAAGATCGAAAACTGCCGCCACTGCAACCTCTGCGCCTCCCGCTGTCCCTATGGCCTGGACACTCCGAAGCTGCTGGCCGACAACCTCGCAGACTATAAGCAGTTCAGAGCGGAACATTTAAGCGAGTTGAAATGAGATGACGATTGCAGAAGTAAGCCGACAGTATGATATTTCCCCCGACACCCTGCGTTATTACGAGCGGATTGGCCTGATTCCTCCTGTTCACCGGACTTCCGGCGGGATTCGGGACTACACCCCGGAGGACTGCAAGTGGGTCGAGTTCTGCAAATGTATGCGGGGAGCGGGACTGACGATTGAAGCGCTGATCGAGTACGTCTCGCTGGTGCAGCAGGGGGACGGGACGATGCAGGCCCGGCTGGAGCTGCTGACCGAACAGCGGCGGCTGTTAAAAGAGCGCATTGCCGAGATGGAGAGCACGTTAGCCCGATTAGATCGGAAGATTGCGATGTACCACGAAAAGTGTACCGGCCCCTGCTGCGACGCTTTTTCCCAGTCTGACGGGGCCGGAGCATCTGCCCAAAATGGACAGAACGCATAAACACCTAATTTCAGCTATAACATAGCCGGTCTGTTAGGGTTGAATGGGTTCTCCTCTGAAACGTTTCGATTTATCTGCTGAATGCCTCGAACGTCCAGGTCTGTGGGAAGACCGTTCGCTTGTCGAACGGTCCGCCGGCATAGGGGCGAGGTGCTCACGCCGCGTCGAATAGAAGTTTAGGCTCCAGCCCTTTTTAAAGGGCTGGCAGGTTCCAAGGGCAGGGCCCTTGGCGGGTCCAGGCGCGGAGCCTGGCGGATTCTGAAGGCAGAGCCTTCAGTTGCTGCCTTAAGGGCAGCGAAATCCCAAAAGCGGCAAAATACCATAGCAAAAGGCTGGTTGTAACGACCGGCCTTTTTTCTGCCCATTTTTTCGAAAACCTATTGACAAATGGTATTGAACAGTGTATACTGAACATACACAGTAATACACAAGCAAACACAGGAGGGGATTAAATTGACCATCATCATTCAGAACACCTCTCCGCTGCCCATTTACGAGCAGATCACCCGGCAGGTTCGGGCGCAGATTCTTTCGGGGGAGCTGAAAGAGGGGGAGATGCTGCCGTCGGTGCGGGCGCTGGCCCGGGACCTGCGGATCAGCGTCATCACCACCCGCCGGGCCTACGATGAGCTGGAGCGGGAAGGATACATCCAGACCGTGGCCGGCAAGGGGAGCTTTGTCGGGGCGAGGAGCCAGGATTTGGTGCGGGAGGAAAACCTGCGGCAGATCGAGAAGCTGCTTTCCGAGGCACTCAAGCTGGGAAAAGCCACCGGGCTGGGGGTCAAGGAACTGTCGGAGATGTTGGCTTTGCTGGACGAACCGGAGAATTAAAGGAGGTTTGGGTATGGCGGACGCGATTCATGTAAACGGATTGGTGAAAAAATTCAAACACTTTACCTTGGGGCCAGTGGATTTGGCTTTGCCCCAGGGGTGCGTGATGGGATTGATCGGGGAAAACGGCGCCGGGAAATCCACCCTAATTAACCTGCTTTTGGGCTTAAAACGGCCCGACGAAGGTTCCATCGAAATTCTGGGTCAGCCGGCCCAGTCGGACTCGGCTGCCCTCCGACAGCAGATCGGGGTGGTGCTGGATATACCGGGGTTCCCGTCGGTGATGCGGGCGGCGGAAATCGGGAAGTTATTGTCTGCCGGTTTTCCCGGCTGGGACGGGGAAAAGTTCCGCTCCCTCTGCGAGGAATTTTCCCTCCCCCAAAAGACCACCTTTGGCAACTACTCCCGGGGGATGAAGATGAAGCTCTCCATTGCGGCGGCCCTGGCCCATGACCCCAAGCTGTTGATTTTGGACGAGCCAACCGGCGGACTGGACCCGGTGGCCCGGGACGAGATTCTCGACCTCTTTTACAACTTCATCCAGTCTCCCGACCGGTCGATTCTCCTCTCCTCCCATATCCTCTCTGACCTGGAGAAGATATGCGATTACATTGCCTTTCTGCACGAGGGGAAAATCCTCCTTCAGGGGGAAAAGGACGGCCTCAAGGAGACTTACGGCCTGCTGCGGGGGAGCCGGTCGGAAATTGACGCACTGCCCGAGGAGGCGGTCAAGGGCCTGCGGAAGACCGAGAGTGGGGACGAGGCGCTGGTGCTGCGGCGGTACTGCCCCCAGGCGGAACCGGTCACATTGGAAGAACTGATGGTCTATCTGCTGCGGTATGCAAAGGGAGAATGAATATGAAAAAGATTTGGGCACTGGTACAGGGGGACTGGCTGAACCTCTGGCGGAGCAGCAAGGTTATTTTCGGGATGATTCTATTATATGAAGTGATTTATCTGTTGGCCGGAGAGGGATGGATCTTCCTCAGTGTCCTGTCGGTGGCCCTGGGCGGGATGCTTTCCTACACCTCCCTGGGATACGACGAGCGGAGCGGCTGGAACCGGTTTATCCTCACCACCGCTTACAGCCGGAAGGATTATGTATTGGGGAAATACCTGGTGGCGCTGATGGGAACGATTGGCGGCGGGGTGGTTCTGGCACTGGTGGGATTGATTGCCGATCTCACCGGAAAGGTGCCGCTTGAGTCGGGGCTGGTGCTGATGGCCGGGCCGATGGCCTGCGGGACCTTGATCTCCCTGTCGATTGTGCTGCCGTTGGCCTTCTATTTCGGGATTGAAAAGGCAAGGCTCCTAAACATGCTAGTGATCTTTCTGATCTTCGCCGGAGCCGGGGGGATGGCCGGCGTTGGAGGCAGCGCGATGGAGGAATTTCCTTCGCTGATTACCGGGCTAAACTTCATCCTGCCGGTTGTCACCGTTTGCCTGCTGCTGCTTTCGGGCTTTTTATCGGTGAGAATCTACCAAAAACGGCAGTTTTGATAGACGGGGCGGAAAAAAGATAGAAAAACGTGAATTTTCCTCGATACCCCCTTGTATAATTCCTTCCAATGGGGTATAATACTAATGTACTGCTTTAGGAAGCAGGGTACACCCGTGTGAAGGAAGGATGAGACAGATGTACGATAAGACGATGACCTTTTCGGTGAATGATGATAAAGAACGGGAGATGCGGGAAACGCTGCTCACGGTATACAACGCCCTGAAGGAAAAGGGATATAACCCTGTCAGCCAGATCGTCGGTTATATTCTTTCCGAAGACCCCACTTACATCACGACCCATCACAATGCCCGCAGCTTAATCCGTCGGATCGACCGGGATGAACTGCTCCAGGCTATGGTTAAGAGCTACTTAAACGATTGATTGATCGACAAAAGGGAAGGCATATGCCTTCCCTTTTTGCGTGCGCACAAAAACGCCGCCCCCAGTTTGAAAACCAGGGACGGCGTTATGGTTTAATTAGTAATGTATTTCAGGGTTTGCGGCGCCGGAATTATAATAATCTCCCGCCAGCTCCAGATAGAAAATCGCCTTGGCGGCGTTTTCATAGGGCGATACAAAGAGGGAGCCAATTCCGCAGGTCAGTGCCGCGAGAATCCACCAACCGATGAAAGAAAACTCCAGCGCAAACAGCCGGAACTTGTGTCCCCGCATCATCCGGTAGGACTCTTTGATCGCCTGCCAGGGCCCGTAGTCGGGATGGTCGGCGAGGATGTAAAAGGTCATCGAGAAGGAATAGGTCAGATAAAACAGTAACACAATCCCCGGGATAACAAAGAGCAGCAGCCCCACTGCGGTCGCCACCCCGACAATCACCGCCTGGATGAGGTTTGCCAGGAAGGAACGGAGGATGAGCGACGGGGTAAACTGGGAGAACAGGTCGGAAAATCCCGCCTCTTCCCGGCTGACCAGCCGCATGTTGTACTGGGCGTAGCCGGTGGAAATCGGCCCGCCGAGGATTAGAAAGATGATACCGATAATAACGGAGATAACCGTGACAATGGCGATATAGGTCGACAGGAAATAGATCAGCTCCGGCGGGAAATTCTCGTACAGAGCATGGGTAAACTCATCCAGCAGATCGCTATCTTTCCTGATGTTGAAGTTGAACTTAATCGAAAAGCTGGGCTCGGACGCGCTGAACCCTGTCAGGATGCTGGCAACCAATCCCACCAGCACCGCCATCGGCCATCGTCCTCGCAGGGATTCCCTGGCGGCGGCGCGGTATTCTCGGGCATACAATAACTGCATATTCTCTCCCCCTTATTTGTGGCTGGGCTTTCGCCTTGATACATTCATAGTACCATATTTGAGGGAAAAAGGCAATCATTTTTATTAAAATACCATAATTTCTGCCCAAAATCGCGAAAAACTGACCGGTTAACCCTCTTTCTTCGGCAGGGTCGGAGCCTCGGTCACCGATACCGGCGGCAGGCTTTCCGACGGAGCGGAGGAAAGGCTGGTTTCCCCGTCCGACTGGTAGATACAGTGGGAGAGGATGTAATCCCGCCAAGTTTCACAGCCGGACTTGATCAGATGAACCCCATCGTTGCTCAACTCCTCAGAGAGAGGGGTGGGGAAGGCGGACGCCACATCGAGGTAGTAGACCTTTTGGTCCGCCGCCATATTTTGCAGTTTGCCGTTAAACTCCGCAATACGGTCGTTGGTGAGATAGCTCTTTTCCTGGGTAGCTTTTTGACCAACTGGCAAGATTGATTGGACGTAGATTTGGGCGTCGGGATGGGAGGTTTGAATGGCTTCGATCAGGTCGGCATACTGATTGATAAAGGCGTCTTCGTTGACCCAGCCCAGCTCGTTGATGCCGAACAGCAGATAGACCTTTTTATAGTCCGCCTTCTGGAGGTAGTCCAGTGCCGTCAGCTTTTCTTCTCCGCCGGGGTTTTCCGGATCGTCAAATTCCGCCAGCGATTTGGCTGTCTCCACCGTCAGCCCCACGTCGGCACAGGAGGCCGCCGGGATTCCGGTGTAAAGGAGCAGCCCTTGCGTCTGGGAGTTGCCCACAAAGACCGAGTCGGTAAACCAACTTTCTCCCTGGGGTGCGCTCTCCGGCACCGGAGAGGAATAGTCATAATTTTTGGGCGGAGCATAGGGATCGGTTTCGTCCAACACAGTTTCCGCGCTCTCTTCCGAACCGTCCTCCGACAGGGTGGTGGTTTCTTCGGCGGAGGAATCCGTCTGACCGGAGGCGCTGCTGTCCGAAGGGGTGCTGGTTTCTCCGTTGGAAACCGGAACCGGGTCTTCTTCTGCGGCGTTGGTATCCCGGGAACTGATGGTATAAATCAGCGCCCCCGTTCCCAGGGCCAAAAGCATCAGGGCGAGGGTGATAAAGGTACGGGGGGAAAGTTTCCGGCGACGTTTAACCGGGGGATGACTTGGATAACGGTTAGGACCGGCAATCCAAGAGGTATCGTCTGAAGTGGTGAGGGGGACATCTTCCACATAGGTAATCGTGATCTTTTTTTCCTGCATGATTTTACCTTCTCTATTCTATTGAAACGAAGTCTGTTTCCGCCTCGTGGCGGGCAAATAATCCAGTAGAAGTCTATTATAAAAAGCGTATAAAAAGAGGCCGTCCGCAGCCAAATGCCGGGAGCTTTGTAAATATCTGACGTATAAACCAGAAAAAAAGTTTTGGACAGGCGGGGTATTTTTATGTGAAGTCTTTGTCTGGTAAACCAGCGGCCTGATTTTTAATGAAAACCCTCTTTTCAAGTGCACTTTTTTCCTGTATAGTACTATTATAACAGCCTTTTGGACGGGGAGCAACAGGTTTAGAGGATATATTTTTCGACAATTTACACCCTGTCAAAAGACCCACTTTTAGGTGAATTTTTTATCCCAAAAAAAGGAGCAGATGTAAAGTGTCCAAAGGAAAATTGACCCAGCGGGAGACCAACCCATTTCCATATTCTGACTCAAATAAACGATATTATACGTGGGATTATTATCTGCGGAAACGGTATGGCGGGAAGGTCTTCAAGATCGGTTTAGACGCCGGGTTTTCCTGCCCGAATATCGACGGGACCCGGGGAAAGGGCGGGTGCAGCTACTGTTCTTACGCCTTCCGGCGGCAGTCCCCAGAATCGCTCCTGACCCAATACCGGGAGGTACAGGCTACCCTCCACCACAAATGGCCGGAGGCGCAAAAGTACATTCCCTATTTCCAGGCCAACACCAACACCTACGCCCCTCTCCCTGAATTGAAAGCTAAATATGAGGCGGTACTGGGGGAACCGGGTGTGGTAGGGTTGGCCATCGCCACCCGGGCGGACGCATTGCCGGAGGAGGTCTGCGATTATCTGGAAGAGTTGTCCCACCGGACCGACCTGATGGTCGAACTGGGCCTTCAAACCATCCACGATGAGACCGCCCGGCGGATCAACCGGGGGCACACGACGGCGGAATTTTATGAAGGGTATCAAAAATTGCGGCAGCGGGGAATCCCGGTCTGTATCCACCTGATCGATGGGCTGCCGGGGGAGGACCGGGAGATGATGCTGGAGACGATTCGGGCGGTGGCGGAGTTGCGGCCCTTTTCGGTGAAAATCCACCTGCTCCACATTCTCAAGGGTACGCCGATGGAAAAGCAGTACCTGGCAGGGGAGTTTAAGACCCTCGAAATGGAGGAATACTGCGAGACGGTCTGCGACCAGCTGGAGTTGCTGCCGCCGGAAACGGTCATCCAGCGGGTAACGGGGGATGGGCTGAAGGATGAGCTGGTGGCGCCGCTGTGGAGTCTCAAAAAATTTGTCGTCATCAACACCATCGACCAGGAACTTTTCCGGCGGAACAGCTGGCAGGGGAAGCGGTTTGCGGAGTAAAATTTCTGCCTGAAGGGTAAACAACCTGTTATTTAACTTGCACAGGATTTTCTTTTACATTCTGGTGATAATTTTTTTATGGGGTGTGTTACAATAGGATTATCAAGAAAATAACGGTAAAACCGGCGGGTCGTTATCCGGTCCGCCGTCTGAAAGAGGAAAGGGGCTGGCTCTGTGGCGGAACAGAAGGAGAATACGGCAGGTTTAGGGACGGAGGACAATACCGAAGTCGAGATGGTGACGGTGGAAGAACCGCCCCGCAACCGCCAGCTATACCATATTGCCTCCCGTATGCTGGACATCCCCCGGATGGAGCGGGTCTATAAGCTCCAACGGGCGGTGGTGAACCTGAAGGCTCCGCTGGCTGCTCCCTTATACCACATGACCGATATGGAGCTTTGCCGGTTTGGCCGGCGGGTCCGGGCAAGGCTGTACACCCCGGAGCGGGAAGACGGGGGAAGCCTCGTCATCTTTTTTCACGGCGGCGGGTGGGTCACCGAATCGGTGGACAGCTACCACGGCGTCTGCGCGAAACTGGCGGACGAGCTGGGGGTTAAGGTCATTTCGGTGGAGTATGGCCTGGCGCCGGAACATCGTTTTCCGGTGGGGCTGGAAGACTGCTTTGCCGCGGCCGCCGAGATCTATCAAACCGCCTGGAGCTACGGTTATGACCCCCGGGATATTGTCCTGATGGGGGATTCCGCCGGGGGGAATCTGGCGGCGGCTGTTTCGCTGATGGGCCGGGACCGGGATATGTTTTCGGTCCGGCGGCAGATTCTGCTCTATCCCGCCACCTATAACGACCATTCTCCCGAGAGTTCTCCCTTTCCCTCCATCCGGGAAAATGGAGAGGGGTACATCCTCACCTCCAAACGGCTGTGTGAGTACTGGGAGCTTTATCTATCCCCGGAAGATTGGTATAACCCTTACGCCGCGCCGCTGTTGGAGCGGGACCTCTCCCACCAGCCGGATACCCTGGTCATTACGGCGGAATGGGACCCGCTGCGGGACGAGGGAGAAGCCTACGGCCAGAAACTGGCAGACGCCGGAAACTTTTCGGAGGTCTGCCGAATGGAAGGGGCGCTCCACGGCTTTATTTCTCACATCCAATCGCCGGAGTTTACGAGAGCCTGCGAACTGATGCGGGACTTTCTCCGCCGGAGGAAGGAGGATGGCAATGCCAAAGGATAAAACACGGAAATGGACGCGGCTGGATAACGCCGCGAAGATTTTCCCGCCGAGCAATATGGGAACCAACACCTGTGTTTTCCGCTTTTCCTGCACCTTAAAAGAGACGGTTCAGCCGGAGCTTCTCCAACAGGCGCTGGACCGGGCGGTGGAAAAGTTTCCCGCCTACCTGGTGGTGATGAAGAGCGGGGCTTTCTGGTACTATTTTGAGGAAACCGCCTTAAAACCCCAGGTTGTCCCCGAGTCCAGACCGGTCTGCGGGACCATCTGGCAGGAAGGCCAGCGGGGGCTGCTGTTTGAGGTAAGCTACTATAAAGACCGTATCAACCTCGAGATGTTCCACGCCCTCACCGACGGGACCGGGGCGGTGGCATTCCTTAAAACAATTGTCTATTATTATCTGCTGCTGGCCCACCCGGGGGCGTTTGGGGAACTGCCGCCGGTGCTGCCGGAGGAAGCTTCCGAGGCGGCCCGGTCCTCCGACTCTTTCCGCAAGTATTATAAACGAGTTCATGGGCGCCAGACAAAACTCCGGGGACCCCGGGCGTGGAACATCCGTGGCCAGGGCGGGGAACGGGAAAACCTGCTGGTGACAGAAGGAGTCGTTCCGGTTAAAGCGGTGCTGGACGCGGCCCACTCCTACGGCACGACAATGACCGTTTATCTGACCGCGGTCTTTATCGAGGCGCTCCGCAAAGAGATGCCGGCGTCGGAGGTACGGCGGCCGCTGGTGCTGGGGGTGCCGGTCAACCTGCGTCCCTACTTCCCGTCGGACACGGTGCGCAACTTTTTCGGGATGATCGACGTTTCCTATAATTACAGCGAGCGGAGCGGAAAGTTCGGGGATGTGGTTTCCGAGATCGACCGGGGCTTTAAAGAGGAGATCACCCGGGAAAAGCTGGAAATCCGGATGAACAAGCTTTCCGGACTGGAACACAATCTGGCGGCCCAGTTGGCACCTCTCCCTCTGAAAAACGTAGTGCTCAAACTCGCGAAACTTTCGGCTGAGCGAAACGAGACCGCCGTTATCTCCAACGTGGGCAAAGCGGTGATGCCGCCGGAGATGATGGGGTATATTGACCGGTTTTCCGCCTTTGCCAGCACGTTAAAACTCCAGCTGACCATCCTCTCCTGTGGGGACCGGCTGTCGCTGGGATTTACGTCGGCCTTTTTGGGGACGGAAATCCAGAAAAACTTTTTCCGCATTCTCTCCGGGGCCGGAATCCCGGTGGAGATCTACTGCAACGACTTTTATCCCGGGGAAGGGGAGGAACAGCATGCAGGTATGTAAAAAATGCGGGGCGCAGATTAACGGCTATAAGCGCTGCTGCCCCCTCTGCCAGGGGGAACTGGCGGGAACGCCGGAACCCGAGCGGGAAGCCTTTCCGAAGACCCCTGCGCCCAAGTATGACCGGGGGCTGCTGCGCAAGCTGCTCAATTTTACGGCGATTGCGGCGGCGGCGGTCTGCCTGGCGGTGGAATTTGCCTTTACAAGGGGGAGCTTCTGGATTTTTTCCGCCCTGGGCGGGATATTCTG
>CALXHB010000195.1 GCA_944387995.1 uncultured Clostridia bacterium
CTGGGCGGAGTCCTCTGTGGGCTGATCGCGGTCATATTGGAAGCGATGCAAAAGCGGTAATTTCATCCATGTTAAAAGCCCTTGGGCCTTCCAAACGGAAAGTCCAGGGGCTTTGTATGTAGCTGCAATCAACCGATCATTTTGGCGTATTCCTTGGGGGAGATGCCGTACTCCCGTTTAAACTCTGTCGAGAGATAGGTAGGGCTGCAATAACCGAGGATATCGGAAATCTGGGCAATGGTGTACCGCCCTTCGGCGATCATATCCTTAACCTTTTCCAGCCGCACCAGCCGGACATATTCGGAAATGCTCCGGCCAACCTTCTGTTTGAAGAGGCTGGACAGGTAGGAAGGAGAAAGGCTCAGCTGTTTGGCCAGCCAGGGTAGGGTGATCGACCCGGTGATATTCTGATGAACCAGGTTGATACATTCGTTGATATAGCTGTTGTCGACGGTGACCCGCAGACGGGGCGGAATCCGGGTGACAATCGAATCGGCGTGAATGTTGCGCAGGACGGTAATCAAGAGCCGGGTCAGTTCGCAGACAATCATATCGTCGGCACAGATGTCTCCGTCCTTATCCTCTGTTAAGATATTTTGGATGATCTTCTGGCAGTCGTCGTCGGCGTAAACCGGACGGCTGGCCAGGATGTCGGCGTGGGAAATCTCCCCGTCAAAGGTGATCGACAGGAAGGTCAGCGGAGAATCCCCCTCGCTCTTCTGTTTATGGAGCTTGTGGGGCGGGAAGAAGACCATCTGTCCCTGTTTGAGCTCAAAGCTCTGGCCGTCCAGTTCGCAGGCCATCTGCCCTTTCTGGATGTACAGAAACTCCCAGAAAGGATATTCGTCCCCGTGGTAGGTAAAGTGCTGGTCCTTCTCCTGGAAAAGGACGGTGTAGAGGGTGTGGATCGAAAGACTCGGCACAAACCCGGTCCCCGACAGAACCGTCGTCACCGGAGTGACCTTCCGTTCCGATCGGCTATACAGCCGATAAGAAAGGCGACATTCGTAAGGGAGAATGCAGAATTCTACCCCGGCGCGAATGACCGCCATCCGATCAAACAAAAACTTCTGGATGATGCCGTCCTCCGCCCGGACAAACATCACCCCGACGCCTGTAACCGGCTGGACCAATATATCCTCGTCGTAACTCCAAAGGGCAGAACTGATCCGGATGTCTTCATCGTGGATTGTCTGCTGGGCATCTTCGTACCCTTCCACAGACTCGACAGGCGTCCCGTAAATTCGGAAATTGATCGGGTTGATTTCTTTCAGCTGCATAACCATTACCACCTTTTCTCCGCAGGAGAACCGTTCCCCTGCTAAATCCTTTTTTTCTAACTATTTTTCTGCTGTCCTCTGACGCCGGATTTACGGTCGCAGCGGTCCCGTCTCAGTATCCTTTACCAGAGGGGGAGGTGACACATTGGGCTATTCGCGGGGGAATAAAACTCAAAAACAGGAAAATACGCGAGCCAATTTTCCGCCTCTGCATCCATCCTCCAAACCGTTTGAAATGAATGCTCACAGCATAAAAAATTGGCTTTTATTCTTATAGATTACCGTATTTTTCCTAATGTGTCAACACTTTTTTTTACTAAAAAAGGCTTTTTTTGAGGTTTTTGGGGCCAAACTCTGGTTTTTTTTATTTGTACCCGAGTATCCTTTTGACCGCCCGGTTTTAAGAGTGCATCCATCACTCCCGACAGTACCGGAGCGAACAAAATCGACAGAGCAATAAAGGGAATTTCCGCCAACGGAATTGAGGCAGTACCCAAAATCAGATGGAGTGGTGAGCAGAAAACCGCCGCAATCGAGATGGCCGCGGAGATACAGACAGCCCCCACCAGTTTTAGATTCCCAAAGGGATTCATTTTCCACAGCGGTTTCTCTTCGCTGCGGCACTCGAAGACGTGCAGCAGCTGACAGAAGACCAGGGTGAAAAAGGCGGCGGTCCGGGCCACGGTTAGATCTCCCCGGGCAAGAAAATGGCTGTACACAAACAGGGTCGTCAGGCCAATCAAACAGCCCCGAAAGAGAATTTTGCCCAGTAATCCGTCCGAAAATACCCCTTCGTCGGCCCGGCGGGGCGGACGGTCCATCAGTCCCTTGGCGGCCGGTTCCAGCCCGAGGGCGATGGCCGGCAGGCCGTCGGTCACCAGATTGACGACGAGAATATGAATCGGCGCCAATACCACCGGCATCCCCATCAGCATTCCCAAAAACATCGTCAGTACCTCGCCGATGTTGCAGGCAAGCAGATATCGGATAAATCCGCGGATGTTTTTGTAGATGGCCCGCCCTTCCTCAACGGCGGCGACAAGGGTGGCAAAGTTATCGTCCAACAGCACCAGATCGGAGGCTTCCCGGGTCACGTCGGCCCCTCCCTTGCCCATACTGACCCCGATGTCCGCTTCCCGGATGGCGGGGGCGTCGTTTACCCCGTCCCCGGTCATCGCTGCCACATGGCCGGCGGCCTTTAAAGCCCTGACGATCATCAGCTTATGCCGGGGGGAAACCCGAGCAAAGACGATGGTGTGGGTAATGGCGTCCCGCTGTTTCCGTTCGTCCATCCGATCCAGCTCTTCCCCGGTTAAAACCCCGTCCCCTTCCTGCCAGATGCCCACCTCCCGGGCAATGGCCCTGGCGGTCAGCTTGTGGTCACCGGTAATCATGACGGTGCGGATACCGGCCCGTTTGCAGAGCCGGACAGCTTCCTTCACCTCCGGCCGCGGGGGGTCAATCATTCCCGCAAGGCCGAGGAAGATAAGCCCCTCCTCCGAACTTTCCGAGAGGTTTTCCCCTTCTCTGGCCGGACGGTAAGCGGCAGCCATGACCCGCAGTCCTTCCGCCGCCATCTGATCGGCCGCCTCGGTCACCCGGCGTCTGGCGGTGGCGTCCATCGGACGGTTCCCCCGGGGGTCATAGTAGCTTACGCAGCGGGACAGGAGGATATCGCAGCCCCCTTTGCAATAGATCCGCCTGCCTCCCTCGCTTTTGACCAGCACCGACATCCGCTTGCGGATGGAATCGAAGGGAACTTCGTCAATCCGAGGTTCCCGCTCCGCCAGCTGGGCCAACGGAAGCCCCACCTTTCGGGCCGCTTCGCAGAGGGCGGTTTCGGTGGGGTCACCGGAATACTTCCCGTCGTGGGACTCTAAGACATCGCTGCAAAGGGAAAAGGCGGTGAGGGCCAATTTCCCGGCCTCGCTCTTCAGCGCCTTTCCGCTGTCCTCCCCTTCCCCCGACGGCAGCCAAAGCCGGGTGACGGTCATCTGGTTTAAGGTCAGGGTCCCGGTCTTGTCGGTACAGATGACGTCGGCGCACCCCAGCGTTTCGACGGCGCAAAGCTTCCGCAGGAGAGCGTTTCGCTTGACCATCCTTCTGACCGCCAGGGCGAGAGAGATGGTGACAATGGCCGGAAGTCCCTCCGGCACGGCGGCCACCGCCAGGCTGATGCCGGTCATCAGCATCTCCCGCAGCGGTTCGCCTCGGAGCAGCCCCGCCACCGCCACAATGGCGCAGACGACGAGACAGCCGACGGCAATGTATTTTCCTAACTGGTCCAACCGCTTTTGCAGCGGGGTCGGTTCGTCGGGGATCTCCCGGAGCATCCCGGCGATCTTCCCCATCTGGCTATCCATCCCGGTGGCGACAACCTGGGCGGTCCCCCGTCCTGCCACGGCTGTGGTGCCCATATAGACAAAATCCGGCCGGTCGGGCCGTTCTTCCAGATTCTCCTCCCGACAAACCACCTTCGGGACGGCCACCGACTCCCCAGTCAGCATCGACTCGTCACAGGAAAGCCCCGCCACGGCGCAGATCTTGGCGTCGGCGGGTATCCGGTCCCCGGCCTCCAGCTCAATCCAGTCCCCCGGCACCAGCTCGGCGGCGTCCAGCAAAACCAGTTCCCCGTCCCGCCAGACCCGCGCTTTGGGGGCGGCCATCTTCCGCAGCGCCTCCAGCGTCCGTTCGGTTTTAAACTCCTGCATAAACCCCAACAGGCCGTTTAAGAGGACGATGACCGCGATGGTCAACGCTTCGGTATACTCGCCGGTCAGCAGGCTGACCACCGTACCGCCCAACAGCACCAGCGTCAAAAAGTCTTTAAACTGACAGACAAAAATCTGAAACGGATGGACCTTTTTCCCCTGGGTCAGGACATTCGGGCCAAAGAGTTTCCGTTTTTCCGCCGCTTCATGGCTGGTTAAGCCCTCCGGCTGCTTCATCATCTCGACCACTCCTTCCGTGCAGGGCGGCCCCTCCCATCCCCTGCAAGATAAACTTATGCGGACGGGACCGTTTTCAGACGCAGCTTGTAAGATAAATGGAATATAAAAAAGGGACAGGTAAAAACCTGCCCCAAATGGCTGAAACAATTGGAAAGATTTTAGAAGGCGCTTCCGATTTTATGCCCCGAAAATTTCTTTGGCCTTTTCCATCCGTTCCCGGACCGGAACGCCGAAGGGACAGCGCTCCTCACAGCCGCCGCAGCCGATGCAGTCGGAGGCTTTTTTATCAAGGGCCAGGTAATGGGCCTTGATCTATTCCGGCGTCTCCGGCTGCATGGCGGCCAGATCGTAGAGCTTGCCCACCATCGCAATATCAATTCCCGACGGGTAGGGCGCACAGTGACCGCAGTAGGTGCACTGTCCCCCAAAGGCGTGCCGGGGAGCGCCGGCCAGAACACTGGCGTAGTCCTTCTCGGTGTCGGAAGCGGTTTCATAGCCCACCGCCTCTCGGACCTGTTCGGGGGTATCATAACCGACGAGAATGCTGCAAACCCCCGGCCGGGTCAGGGCGTAGTGGATGCACTGAATGGGAGTCAGGGCCACGCCGAAGGGAGACCGGCCGGCGTCGAACAGCAGTCCTCCCGCAAAACCCTTCATGACGGTAATGCCCACTTCCCGCTCCTCGCAGAGCTGGTACAGCTCCTGCCGGATGGGGTCGATACCCGCCAGATTTTCGTCATACTCACCCGAAAAATACCGGTCGATATTGTCCACCGCCGGCATCAGATCAAAGGCCGGGTTGACACTGAAGAGAATCATCTCGATTTCGCCGCTCATAGCCGCCAGCTTGGCCACCGCGGGGTTGTGGGTGCTGAGGCCAATGTGGCGGATAACGCCCTCGTTTTTCAGCGACTTGGCGTAGCGGAAGAAGGGACCTTCCATAATCTCATGGAACTCCTCTTCCCGGTCGACATAATGAATCATACCCAGGTCGATGTAATCGGTATGGAGGCGGTTGAGCAGATCTTCAAAAGCCACGGCGGTTTTGCCCAGATCCCGCGTCCGGACATACTGGCCATTCTGCCAGGTGGAGCCGAGATGCCCCTGGATAATCCAACGGTCCCGTTTCCCCTGGATGGCGTTGCCGATATCCGAGCGGACTTTGGGGTTGGGCATCCAGATATCGAGGATGTTGATTCCCTCTTGTTCGCAGCAATCGAGAACTTCCTTTACCTCCTCGGTGGAATGGCGTTCCAGCCATTCGCCTCCAATTCCGATCTCACTAACCATCAGGCCGGTCCGGCCCAGTTTACGCATTTGCATAGGGGTACTGCCTTTCTGCCCCGGGGAGATACGGCTTTGCCGTCCTATCTCACAGGGCGGGTAAAGATAAAATAAAAGAAAAAGACTCCGCCATCAAAAGCTGGCGAAGTCTTTTTTTGCGTTTTGCAGAATCATTCCGCGCTGGGAGCGCCAACGGGACATACGCCAGCGCAAGCGCCACACTCGATGCAGGTATCTGCGTCGATGACGTATTTGCCGTCACCCTCGGAAATAGCGCCGACAGGGCATTCAGCTGCGCAAGCGCCGCAAGCGATGCATTCGTCAGAAATCTTATATGCCATGGTCAAATACACCTCCTTATTGGTATGCCTTTATTGTAACAGTTTTCGCTTCAAAAAGCAAGTCTTTTTTCTGAAAAAAACCAAATCAGGTGTTTTTTCCTTTCATCCGGCAGACGCCTAATTTTGCTCATTCCTTATTGCCGGCGGGACGGGATTTACCCTCCCCTTCCGAACGGGGACGGCGGCCTCTGGAAAGGTCACGGCCCCATTTTAGCACCTCCCGGGGATAAACCGACGGGGCGGCGTCCGGGTCCGCATCCAGCTGCACCTTAATCAGCCCCGGCAGCAGGCTCACCTCGGTGACCACACCGTTGCCGTCGGGGGTGACCACAGTGGTCCCCACTCGGGGCGTCGTCCGGAGCAGGTCTTCATAAGCCGCCTGCTCGTACTTGAGGCAGCACATCAGCCGCCCGCAGGTGCCGGAAATCTTGGTGGGATTGAGGGAAAGGTTCTGTTCCTTGGCCATCTTGATCGAAACCGGCTGGAAGTCCCCCAGGAAGGTGGAACAGCAAAAGGGCCGTCCGCAGATTCCCAGTCCCCCCAGCATCTTGGATTCATCCCGGACCCCGATCTGCCGCAACTCAATCCGGGTGCGGAAGATGCCCGCCAGGTCTTTGACCAGTTCCCGGAAATCGACCCGGCCGTCGGCGGTAAAGTAGAAGAGGATTTTGTTGCCGTCAAAGGTGTACTCCACGTCTACCAGGTGCATGTCCAGCCGGTGGGCCGCGATCTTCTGCTGGCAGATTTTGAAGGCTTCCTTCTCTTTGGCGGCGTTTTCCTCCACCACCTTCAGGTCCTTTTCATCCGCCAGGCGGATAATCCCCTTTAAAGGGGCGACAATCTGGCCGTCGTCCACCATTCGGTTGGGAATTACGACGCTGCCGCACTCAATCCCCCGGGCGGTTTCCACCACGACCCGGTCGCCGGGCGACAGCTTGTGCCCGCTGGGTAAAAAAAAGTAGGTTTTGCCGGCGTTTTTAAACCGGACGCCAATGATTTCGGTCATATATTTCCTTTCTCAGTACAAAACGATCATCTTATCTGTTTTGAGGATTCGGGCCATCCCAAAATCCATTTCTCAGGATTCAGTCCACCTGCTCCATAATCGACTTCATCTGGCCGGCAAAAAAGGCCAGCAGCAGGCTCAGCGAAACGTTGACCCGCATCCGCTCCTGGATGGTGAGCACCAGCCGGTGCAGCGCTTCCGCCCGTCGGGGAGAGATTCGCGCCGCCAAAGCCGCTGGAAAACGGTCGGCCGGCAGAAATGCCGCCCGGGCCGCCTGCCCCGCCAGCCGGTCCACAGCCGGGAGAAGTTCCAGAAAGCCGTTTCTATCCCCTTCAAACCGGGCGAGAACGGTGAGCAGGTCAAATTCCCGTCCCTCTGCCATCGCCCGGGTAAGCTGTAAAGCGCTCTCGAAGATGCCTGCCGACCGCTCGTCCTCCAGATACCGGATTGACCGGCCGAGGTTTCCGCCGCCGCAGAGCATCGCCTTATCCAGCTTTTCCGGATCGGCGTCTGGGTAAGCCCGCAGCAGCCACTGTTCCGCCCGCCGGGGGGTAAGCTCGTGCAGCTCCAGCGGGACGCAGCGGGAGGGAATCGTCTCCGGCAGAGAGGATAGGTTATCGCAGGTGAGGATAAAGGTCAGGTATGCGGGCGGCTCCTCCAGCACCTTTAAAAGGGCGTTGGCCGAAGCCCCGTTCATCTGCTCGGCATTTTCAAAGATGATGACCTTCCGCTCTCCGTCGGTGGGGCGGACGTAGGCCTCTTCCCGGGCCCGGCGGACCAGTTCCACCGGGAACTGGTTTTTCCCCTCGGGGGTGCGAAAGCGGAGGACGTCTGGGTGGCCCAGCTGTCCGAAAGACTTTTTGCAGGCAGGACATTCCCCGCAGGGCCGCTCCTCTTTCCCCTCACAAACAAGAGCGGCGGCCAAGATGGCCGCCAGCGTCTTTTTACCCGTGCCCGCCGTTCCGTACAGCAGATAAGCAGGGCGCAGAAAACGGCCGTCCGGCGCCGCGGCCCGCCGCAGCACCGAAATCACGCGGGAATTGCCCGCAAAGCCGTCAAAACTGCGAATCATTAGAGCTTTTCAAACCGTTCAACGTCGGTTACAATGATGGTTGCGCCGCCGACCGTGACTTCAACCGGCAAAGCAGTATAAGTATTCATGCCAAAGCCCGCGGAAGAAGATACGAACTGTTTCCGTTTGCGGGAGTGGTCGCCGATAATCTCGATCGCCCGGTCAACCTTTTCTTCTTCGGTACAGGTGAGGAAGGTGGTGTTACCGGACATCAAAAAACCACCGGTAGAGGCCAGCTTGGTGACAAAATAACCTTCTTTAGTCAAGGCCGCCGAAACGGCAGAGGAGTCGTCGCTGTTGACAATCGCAAAAATCAGTTTCATATCGTTCATCCTTTCAGGATAGGGAGTATACCGCCGGAATCGCACCCCGGAAGGTACCTTACTCTAATTTTAGCACATTTAGCGAAAAAATTCCACTATCTAAAAGCAATTTCTTTTCCAAATTCCCGATTTTTTCTCCGGCAACCACCACCGGCACCCCAGGCGGACAGGTGATCCGGTTCTCGGCAGCAATCCGGCCGACGCTTTGCTCAACCGGGACCCTTTCCCCCAACTGATAAAAAGCCTGACGAGGGGTCATGACCCTTTGGGGAGAGAAAATCCCGTCGGGATAAGGGATAGGCTTTCGCAGCGGCAGCCGGTCCGCCCAGCGCAGCAGCCGCTCATAATCCCGCTCCTCTGTTTGGGGGGAGAGCATTAAAACCACCTTGCCGCCGCCGGCGTACTCCGGCTCCATCTTTTCTTCCCGCAGAGTATCTGCCATCTCCTCCGCCGTATACCCGGCCCCGTAGGCATCAAGGGTAATTTTGGTGGGGTCGGTGACCCGCTCCAGCAGCGGAAGGCTCTGGGAAAGGGCAGCTGTCGTCTTTTTCCACCGGCTTTGGAGGGCCTGAAAGGCCCCTCTCCCCTCCCCGCTGAGCCACTGAATTCCCTGTTCCAAAGAGGCCATAATCAGATAGGATGGGCTGGTGGAGCCGTAGAGGGTCATCAGTTTTTTGACTGCCTCTTTCGGGAAGGTATTCTCCAGCCCCTTCCGGCAGTGAAGCAGGCTCCCGCCGGTCAGCACCGGCAGCGTCTTATGGGGGCTATCGCAGCAGAGGTCCGCCCCCGCTTCCATCGGATGGCGGCCAGGGAAGGCGGTCAGATGGGCGCCGTGGGCGTTATCCACCAGCAGCAGTCCGCCGTGGGTGTGAACCACTTCGGCTATTCCCCGGATATCCGCCTCGACGCCGTAATAATCCGGGCTGGTGATGTAGACGACCTTCGTCTCGGGATGGCGTTTCAGAGCGACCTCCACCTCCGCTGCCGTCACCGGCAGGCAGAGCCCGGTCTCCCGGTCGTAGGGCGTCAGCAGCCAATGGATATCCGCCCTCACATGAACGCAGGCGTTGACAAAGGAAAGGTGGGCGTTGCG
>CALXHB010000196.1 GCA_944387995.1 uncultured Clostridia bacterium
CACCGTCCGGTCCTCTTTCAGGATGACCTTTTCCCAGTCCCACTGGTCGACGTAAACCGAATGGAGGTTATCCAGTTCTTCGTCCCGTCGGATGGCGTTCATGTCGGTGTAGAGGCCGGTTCCCGGCTGGAAACCGTAGTCGTGGAGGGCCTGCCGTTTCCACTTCGCCAGCGAATGAACCACCTGGGCGCTGGTTCCGGTGTCCTTGATGTCAAAGGAAACTGGCCGCTCAACACCATTTAAGTCGTCATTCAAACCGGTAGCGGCGTCTACAAAGAGGGGGGCCGATACCCGTCTGAGATTGAGCGCGCCGCAAAGCATATCGGCAAACAGCCGCTTATTCAGCCCGATCGCCTTCTGGGTGTCGTAGAGGCTGAGAAGGGGGGTGTAGCCAGTGGGGATAATGACTTTGCTCATAGTGAAGCTTCCTTTCTGTGGATAGTGTGTTCTCCCGGGGCCTTTGGAATCAAAGCCCGGGAGTTTTATATTGATAACAGGGTTTATCCCTGTGTATCAGCCGTTTCAGGCTGGGTCCCCATCAGCGCTTGGATCTGGTCCATCATCGCGCAGGTTTCGTTGTACCCTTCGGCGTAAAGGGCGTCCAACTTCTGGGGGTCCTTTTCGGTGCGGCTCACCTCCACCGGATGGGGCGGACGGATGACCACCGCTTTCCCCTCGCTTTCCAGCTGTTCCACGAAGGCGGTTTCTTCGTTGTAGATCAGATGCCGCTTTTCCATCGTCCGCAGGAGGCTGGGGTAGTCGTGGTACCAGATCTTCGAGAGGGCGAGGGTGGATTCGGGGGTTTTGATGTAACCTTTCTGGCGGGTGAGGACGATCAGCAGCTTGTCGCAGCCGTCCTTCAACGCCTTTTTAGCCGGAATCGGGTCCGCCAGGCCCCCGTCCAGCAGCATATCGCCGTTGATTTTCACCGGGGTCGAGATCAGCGGCAGCGACATCGAAGCGAGAATCGCCTGATAATCCTTCCGCAGATCGGCGGAAACCCGCAGATAGACCGGTCTGCCGGACAGCATGCTGGTCGCCACGGCATAGGCCTCGGGGTTCGCCTTTTGATAGGCGTCGTAGTCAAAGGGGAGAAGCTGTTCGGGAATGGTGTGGTACATCATCTCCTCGCTGAAGAGGGAGCCGGTCTTGAAGAAATTATCCCAGCTCATGTACCGCTTGTCGCCGGCGTATTCGACGTTGACCCTCCGGCTGCGTCCCCGCTGGCCGGAGTAATAGGAGATCATGTTGCAGGCCCCAGCCGAAACGCCGTAGCAGCGGTTGATGTAAATATGGTGATCCATCAGCGCGTCCAACGCTCCGGCGGTGAACAGCCCCCGCATGCCGCCGCCTTCCAGTACCAAACCGATCATGTCTGCCTTCCTTTCCCGCAGCCTGTTTCCGGCTGCGTTTCCACTATTATACACGATTTGTTTTTTGAATGCAAGAAAAACTTTTCAAAACTGCAATTTTTTCTATATTATATTGCTAAACCCCCCTTTCAGTCGGAATGTTTGGCAGTTTTGCCTGAATTTTTTCATCATGAATGATGGAATCAAGACAATAAACCTGCAAAATTAGGTGGCAAGTATACCAATCTACCTTTATTATA
Source organism: uncultured Clostridia bacterium (assembly GCA_944387995.1). Classification (GTDB taxonomy): domain Bacteria; phylum Bacillota; class Clostridia; order Oscillospirales; family Ruminococcaceae; genus Faecivivens. The sequence goes on from CALXHB010000196.1 coordinate 1,613, forward strand.
CCCCAGCGTCCTCTCAAACGCAAGAAGATCGGAAAACGTCCAAACTCCGTCCCGGTTACCGCCCATCCGCCAGGGAGCCTTATCCCCGCCGGAAAACCGCCTCCCTTCGGCAGAAATTCCCAGCGCCGGTGCGACCGCTTTTTCACCCACCCTGTGGTAGGATGGAGAAAAAGACGTGAAAAGGATGATGCAAAATGTTAAGGGCACAGCTGGGAAACAGGCTGTCGAAAGGCTGGAAGACACTTTTTAACCATACCCGCGAGGGACGGGAACTGCGGGCGGTGCTCCTCTCCTTCCCGGTGGGGATTTTAGCGTCCATATTGGAACTGCCTGGGGGGATGCGCCCCTTTGGGATGGCGGCGGCCATGGCACTGCCGGGAAGCTCGGCCCTGTCGGCGCTGGCCGGGGCGGTAGTCGGGTATAGCCTATTTGGGGTATTTGTCGATAATTTAAGTTGTATTGCGGTATTGGCCTGCACCCTGGGGGTCAAGCTGTTGGCGGACGGGATTCCCCGGCTGCGGAGCAGCCCGGTGTTTCTGGCGGTGATGTCGGCGCTTCTCTTTGGGGCGGTCACCGGGGTCCGCTGCACCCTGACCGACCAGGGGGCAGGAGAATGGATATTTGGGATGGCAGAAGCGGCTCTGACCGGCGGGACTACATATTTTGCCTTTTTTGCCTCCCGGTTTCTGCTGTCGGGGCGCCGGCTCAGTGAAGCCAGCGTCATCCAGCGGACCAGCATCATCCTCCTGGCCCTGGCGGTGGTGATGGGGCTGAGCAGCTTCCAGCTGGGGCTGTTTACTCCGGGGCGGATTATCACCTGTACCGCCGTCCTCCTCTGTGGCGAGCGGCGCAACGCCCAAAGCGCCGCAGAAACCGGTATCTGCTGCACTGCGGCCTTGACGGTGGCGGACCCCGGGAATATGCTTTTAGGGGCAGTTTACACCGCCTGCGGCTATTGGGCGGGGCTGTTTGCGGGGTTTGGACGGCTGCGGCAGACGCTGATCTTTGCCGGAACAGGGCTGATCGCTCTGGTGGTCGGGGGGATTACAGGCCAGCTGCCCGGGTACTTTGACCTGCTTTTGGGGAGTGCTTTCTTTCTGCTGCTGCCCGACCGGGTCCGCTCTAAAGTCCCCGCCATCCAGCGGGGGCGGCCGGTCTCCTACGCCGACACCGGCCGGACGGCGGCCCGGCTCCGCTTTTCGGCGGGGACGCTTTTGGACCTGGAAAAGACGGTGGAGGCGGTCTCCAAAAAGCTCTACCAGACCGGGGTCTGCTCGATTGAAGGGGTGTATAACGGCGCGTCGGAAAAGGTCTGCCGCCGGTGCGGGCTCAAGCTCTTTTGCTGGGACACCGCCTGCAACCAGACCCGAGACGCTTTCTCCAAGCTGACGCCGGTCCTCAAGGCCAAGGGAGCAATTGCGCCGGAGGATCTCCCCGCCTATTTCACCGACCGCTGCCCCAAGATCACCGAGCTGACCGGGGCCATCAACAGCTTTTATACCCAGTTTATCTCCCGGGAGGCCGCCCGCCGGAAGGTGGCCCAGGCCAAACAGGTGGCCGCTGAACAGTTCGAGGGGATTTCGGATATGTTGGCGGAGTTTTCCGGGGAGCTTAAAGAGATCGCGTCGATTGACTCCGACCTGTCCGAGCGGGTGACGGGGATGCTGCGGGAGATGGGGGAGGACCCCGAGGAGGTTTACTGCATCCTCGACCGGTACGACCGGATGCGGGTGGAAATCTACACCGGCTCCCCGCTGAAACCGGAAGCGGCGTTCCTGAAAGAGGAGCTGTCCGCTCTGACCCAGCGGCCGCTGGACGGTCCCAGCGTTGTCACCGCCGAGGACGTGACCCGCACCACCTTTTACGAACAGGCCCGGCTCAAGGTCCTCTACGGGTGCAGCCAGATTGTCGCCCGGGAGGGGAAGATTTCCGGGGACTGCTGCGACACCTTCTCCGACGGCCGGGGATTTTACCACCTGATTCTCAGCGACGGGATGGGCACCGGCGGCCGGGCGGCGGTGGACTCGATCATGACGGTCAGTTTTGTGCTGCGGCTGATTAAAGCGGGGTTCGGGTTTGATGCGGCCTTGAAGCTGATTAACTCCTCCCTGCTGATTCGCACCGGCGAGGAAACTTTGGCTACCCTGGACATCGGCTGCATCGACCTCTATACCGGTAAGATGGAGTTTTTAAAGGCCGGGGCGGTTTCCTCCTTCCTCTGCCGGGACGGGAAGGTGGCGGAGATCACCGGCAGTTCCCTTCCCGTCGGGATTTTGCAGGGGATTCACTACGACCGCAGAACTGTCCGGCTGCGGGAGGGGGATCTGATTGTGATGATGAGCGACGGGGCGATGACGGTGGCCTCTGACTGGCTCAAAGAGGAGCTGGCCCTGGCCTCCAACGAGCCCCCGGAGAAGATCGCTGAGCGTATCGCCCAGCTGGCCAAGCGCAACGAGCGGGGCCCTGGGGACGATATCACCGTCATGGCGGCGAAGATTGTCATGGCGTAAAAGAGCGCATGGAAAAGGCCGTACCGGGGTGGTACGGCCGAAAGACGGCAGAATGGACGGTTTACCCGGGGAACAGGCGGGTGACTACATCCCAGATTTTCCCAATACGGCGCTTCATCCGGGCGTTTATCCTTTGCATCCAGGCGGGGTAGCCGTCGACGGTGTACTTGTGCTGAAGGGCGGCGCCCATGATGGTGAAGAGGAGGACAAGATTCAGCCAGAATTTCCAGTCATAGCGGTAAGAGAGCGGGGATGGTCCGTTGGGTGGATTGGGTCCATAGAGCGTTAATCGGACCCACAGGTCAAAGTCTCCCAAAAAATGCCCCAGGATCAGTCCGACTAAGTTACCGCATGCAATTGCCATGGATAAAACGGGCTTTCGTTTGGCTGTAGAGAAAATAATCCCCACCCAGACAAACCAATATCCGTTTTTAGAAGTCCAGTCGAACAGGTAAAAATTCCCTAAGAATTTTTGAGAGAGAATTGCCTCGACTAGGAAACTAAAAAGACAGGTGATGCCGATGATTAGATTGGGGGTTGGGGGATTGACTTCAACTTTGGCCATCTTGAATCCTCACGTATAAAACTTAGATGATGGTCAAATTATATCACATTATTTTCTGGAAATCAATATATTTTGTGTATAGTGTGAAAGCAACCTTATGATAAAAATCCCCCTGCCGGTCGTTTTTCCATACCCTGCAGGGGGATTCTGCGTTATTTGTTCTTCTGGCAGTCGAGGCGGTTTGAACAGCCGCTGCAGCCGGAACATCCGGCGCATCCGCACCCGCAGCCGCCCTTTTTCCGCTGTTTGCGGATGGAGCGCAGCGCCAGCACCACCAGCACTGCAATCACCGCGAGAATCAGAATATCGAGCATTGGATCTGCCTCCTTTTGGGCAGGCTCAGAAGATGAGCGAACCAATCTGGTAGACCAGCGCCCCGGCACACCAGCCGATGGCGCACTGCATCACGACTACGCCCACCGTCTTGAGCCGGGAACCCAGTTCGTTTTTGATGGTGGCAATCGCCGCCACGCAGGGGGTGTACAGCAGGGTGAAAGCGAGGAACGAGCAGGCGGTGAGGGGGGTGAAAAGCTGGGAGAGGGCAGGGGCCAGGTCGCCGGTGCCGGTGCCCATCAGTACCCCCAGGGTGGAGACGACCGCTTCCTTGGCGGTAAAGCCGCTGATTAACGCCGTCGAAATCCGCCAGTCGCCGATGCCCAGGGGAGCCAGAATCGGCGCAATCAGCCGCCCCAGTCCCGCCAACAGGCTGTCGGCGTTGTCGGTGACGACGTTTAGGCGGACGTCAAAGGTCTGTAAGAACCAGATGATGATGGTGGCGATGAAGATAACAGTGAAGGCCCGCTGCAAAAAGTCTTTGGCCTTATCCCAGAGCAGCAGCCCCACCGACTTGGGGGAGGGGAACCGGTAGTTGGGCAGTTCCATGACGAAAGGAACCGGTTCGCCCCGGAAGGAGGTCTTTTTCATAATCAGCGCCGCGATGATGCCGACGAGAATGCCCGAAAGATAGAGTACGATCATCACCAGGGCCGCGTAGTGGGGGAAGAAGGCCGCCGAGAAGACCGCGTAGATCGGGATTTTGGCGGAACAGCTCATAAAGGGGGTCAGCATAATGGTCATCTTCCGGTCCCGGTCGGAGGAGAGGGTCCGGGTCGCCATGACCGCCGGGACGGTGCAGCCGAAGCCAATCAGCATCGGGACGATACTCCGCCCCGAAAGGCCGATTTTCCGCAGCAACTTATCCATCACAAAGGCGATACGAGCCATATACCCGGTGTCTTCCAGAATCGAGAGGAAGAAGAAGAGGGTGACGATAATCGGCAGGAAGGAGAGGACGCTTCCGACGCCAGCGAAGATGCCGTCGACAATCAGCGAATGTACCACCGGGTTGATGCCGTACATGGTCAGCCCTTTATCCACCAGGGCGGTGAGCCCGTCGATTCCCGCTGCCAACAGGTCACTTAAAAAGCTGCCAATGACGTTAAAGGTCAGCCAGAAGATCACCAGCATAATCCCGATGAAGACCGGGATGGCGGTGAAGCGGCCGGTCAGAACCTGGTCCATCTTGACGCTGCGGGCGTGCTCGGGGGACTCCTCGCATTTGATGACGGTATCGGCCACCACCGACTCGATGAAGGTGTAGCGCATATCCGCCAGGGCTGCGTTGCGGTCGAGGCCGGTCTCCTGCTCCATCTCGATGATCGAGTGTTCCAGCAGCTCCTTTTCGTTGTTGTCCAGCTCCAGCATCTCGGTGATCTGTTCGTCCCCTTCGATCAGCTTGGTGGCGGCGAACCGGGCGGAGATGCCCACCCGTCTGGCGTGGTCCTCGATGACGTGGGAGACCGAGTGGATACAGCGGTGGACCGGCCCGTCGGGACAGAAGTCCAACACCTTCGGGGCCACTTTATTTTTCGCCGTTTCCACCGCCTGGCGGGTCAGTTCCGAAACGCCTTCGTTTTTGGCGGCGGAGATGGGGACGACCGGGATGCCGAGCCGTTTGGAGAGGGCGGGGACGTCAATCGTCCCGCCCCCTTTGCGGACCTCGTCCATCATGTTCAGAGCCAAAACCGTCGGAATCCGCAGTTCCAGCAGCTGCAGGGTCAGGTAAAGGTTTCGTTCGATGTTGGTGGCGTCGACGATGTTGATGATGCCGTCGGGGTGGTTGTTGAGGATAAAGTCCCGGGTGACGATCTCCTCACTGGTGTAGGGGCGGATCGAGTAGATACCCGGCAGGTCGACCACCTGGCAATCCTTTACGTTTTTGATGTCGCCCACCTTCTGGTCGACGGTGACGCCGGGAAAGTTGCCGACGTGCTGGTTGGCCCCGGTTAGGCTGTTGAAGAGGGTGGTTTTACCGCAGTTCTGGTTGCCGGCGAGAGCAAAAATCATGGTATATCCTTCCTTTATGTAGCTTTATTCAGCCGCAACTTCGATTTTTGCGGCATCCTCTTTGCGCAGGGTCAGTTCATATCCCCGGATGCGGATTTCGATCGGGTCCCCCATCGGGGCGATTTTGACAACCGATACCCGGGTTTTGGGAATCAGTCCCATGTCCAAAAACCGCAGTCTGAGCGGGCCTTCCCCGCCGACGGCGGTGATGGTGCCGCTGCCGCCCACCTTCATCTCTGCCAGTGTCATAAGATGCTCCTCCCTCCTTGGCGTCCCGGCGTCCGGATGAGACCGGCGGCCGAGTTAGACGCTGCTTTCTAACACATATCCTACCACAGGAATGGGGGTCCGTCAAGAGAAAAAGGAAAATGCCCGGGGGTTTTGAGCCTCGGGCAAAGGAATGTCAGTTCTTTTTACGGCGAAGGGAGAAAAATAACCAGCCTCCGCCCGAAAGAAGGGCGAGAGAGAGGAAAAGGGTGAGGGCAGG
>CALXHB010000197.1 GCA_944387995.1 uncultured Clostridia bacterium
GAGGCCCTCGCCGCCCTCGCAGACTACAACCGCGACCCCTACGACCTGAGCGCCGATAAAATCACTTTTGCCGAAATATATGCAATGTGGGCTGAGCGCCATAGTCAGACAGTGTCCCCCAATACCACAAAACAGTACGCCAGACTGTATGCCGCTTGCGCTCCGATAGCGGATAAGCCTATGGTCGATCTTAAGCTCATTCATCTGCAAGCGCTGGTGGACAACGCCGGACTCACTCCCGCGACCACCAAACAGTTAAAAAGTATGCTTAATCAGATTTATCAATTGGCGATCAACCGGGAGATCGTAACGGTTAATTATGCCGAGCGTATAGAGCTTGACAAAAAACCGGAGACAAAAAAGCCGCACATTCCCTTTACCCACGACGAGATATCGGCGCTCTGGGCCCGTGTGGATGTCAGCACCGTGCAATATGCCCTGATCTTAATTTATACCGGAATGCGGGCGGGAGAATTGATTAACATGCGCACCGCTGATGTCCACATAGATGACAGATATATGATAGGCGGCAGCAAAACCGCCGCCGGCAAAAATCGCATTATCCCCATCCACCATAAGATAGCGCCGCTGATCGCTAATTTTTATGATCCAAATAATGACTACTTAATTACGCCCCGCATAACGATGTTTAAACTGCATTATTATTTTGAGCGGGATATTCCTGGCCATCGTACCCACGACTGCCGCCATACCTTTGCCAGCCTGATGGATGAGGCAGGCGCCAACCGCTCTGCCCTCAAGCGGATCATGGGCCACGCGGGTGGAGATGTTACAGATTCTGTTTATATCCATAAGACGGTTTCCGACCTTAAGCGAGCGGTAGAGTTAATCAGCGTCTAGTGTTACCAACGTGTTACCAATCCACGATATTTTACCCTGTTTCACCCTGTGTTTGGCCATTACTTAATATTCGCAAGTCCCCGCAACTACTGCCATTTTCCCTTCACCCAACTTTCACACAATTTTCAATCGGAAAACAGCGAAATTCACAGCCCGTTAATTTTATTCCCGAATCTATATGGTATACTTTAATAATGATGACTAAGGAATATTTTATAGGGCTTGTAAATTTAGAACTGCCCTTGGAGGTAGCATAGAAAGGCTGTGAGACAATGGAAAACGTGGGCATCAGTAAACTAGACCTCAAACGGCAAAACCGTATGCAGATTCTCCGCCTGCTGCGCAACGTCGGACCAACCTCTCGCATTGATATCGCGCACACCATCCATATCACCAAAGCGGCCGTTACCATCATCACCAACGAGATGATCCGGGAAGGCATCCTGCAGGAAATCGGCGAACAGGCCCCCACCGGCGGCAAAGTCCCCCGGGGCCGGAAGAAGATCCTGTTGGACTACAATCCCACCTGGCGGCTGGTGTTGGGAATATCGGTCCAGGGAGAATGGCTGGATGTGGGACTTTGCACCCTGCGGGGGGAGATTGTCGAACATCACGCGCTGCTCATCGACCCAACCGTCGACTTTCCCAAACTGATGCAGATGATCGGCGAAATCTATCGGGACCTCGTCTATAAAAATGATCTGAAGCCGGAGATGCTTTTGGCCCTTGGGGTCACGGTGGATCAGGCTCACTGGGAGCTCTGCCGGGTGGAACAGAAGGATGGGGAGGCAGATTACAGCGCCCTGCGGGAAGAACTGGGCAAGATCGTCCCCACTCCGGTCACCTTTGGCAGATTGACCGACGGACTGGCTACGGCGGAATCCGACTTCCGACAGGGTACGGGAGCCGCTCCTCTGCACCAGGTGGTGTTGCAGATGGGTGGCAGTTTCTCCTCCACCGTCACCATTGGGCAGGAATTTTATCGAGGCGGCAGCGGAAGAAGCTGCAATTTCGGCGACCTGCCGCTGGGAGACGGGGTCCGCAAGGACAAGGCTCGGGATCGGCTTTCCCGGGAAGCTATCAGCGGCCAGCTGAAGGCTCTGCATACCCAGAAGCTCTGCCCCGCTTTGGATGCGTTGGCAATGGACAACCCCCAGCGGGCGGAATGGACCTTCTGCCGCGGCGGTTTTACGCCGGAAGACCCAGCGGTCCGGCAGTACTTTGAACGGATTCGGGAGGATTATCTCACCATCCTAAACGGGGTGCTGACCTTCCTCGACCCCCAGCAGCTGGTGGTATTCCCCGACGGATGTGTGATGGAGGCGCTGGCCCAGGCCATCCGAATGGCTGAAACTCGCAGCGAAACCCCCGTTCGGTTCTCCCGTTTTGATGAAACCAACCTCTTTCTCACCGGAGCCGCGCTGGCAGTCCGGGAATATTTCACCAACCGGGGCGGTTACGTCTCCTAATCCAAAAAATAAAACGCCAGATTTCTCAGTTGCAGTCAAGAAACCTGGCGTTTTTCTGTAAAAGACTTTTGGCATAATGAAGGGTTGCTGGGCGACAAATAACCAGCACATTCAATAACTGTGAAAACTAGGCTTTCATTACAGTTTTCTGCTTGGCAAAGGGCTCCGACCTCTGCACTTCCGCCACCCCTTTAAAAAGGGGTGGACCCTAAATTCCCAAATTCCCCTCATCCAATGATAACGTCAGTCCCAGCGTCAGACATATCTTTCACATAATCCTAATAACAACGCCAGGTTTCTCGGTATAAAGCTGAGAAATCTGGCGTTTTGTTGTTCTATCAGTTGATGCCACGGAAACCTTTGCCGATGATTTCCGATGTATTGGTAATCATCATAAAGGTCTTGGGGTCGTTGCGGCGGATAAACTGCCGCAGGTGAACTGCCTGCATCCGGGTCATAACCGTCAGGACCACCGTTTCATCCTCCCGGGTAAAGGCCCCCCGCCCTTCCAGACGGGTCGCGCTGCGTCCCAGGGTGTTGATGATGTAATCGCAGATCAGATCGGGATTTTTGGTGACGATGGTAAAATACTTGCAGAGATGGAAACTCTCCATCACGCTGTCCAGCAGGGTCGATTTGATGATCAGGCCCAGCAGCGAGAACATCCCGGCCTCCATCCCGTAGGCCACACCAGCCAGCAGGGTGATAATCAGGTCGGAGGCCATCAGTGCCTTGCCGATGTCCATGCTGGTGTATTTTTTGAGGATCATCGCCACGATATCGGTTCCGCCGTTGGAGGCGTCGATGTTAAAGAGCATCGCGCTCCCCACCGCCGGCAGGCCAACCGCAAAGATCAGCTCCATCAGCGGCTGATCGGTAAAGGGCTCTGACATCGGGTAAAACCGCTCCAGCAGTTCCAGCGCCAGCGACATCTCCAGCGAGGAGTAAGCGGTCATAAACCCGAACCCCCGCCCAAAGACCATAAATCCGATGATCAACAGCAGAACGTTTAAGATGGTAACGAAGTTGGAAGCGCTCAGGCTCGGAAAATAGTGGGTCAAAACGACCGAAATACCCGTGACGCCGCCGGTCGAAAAGTCGTTGGGGAACTTAAAAAAGTATACCCCAATGGTGATGAGCAGTGTGCCGCCATTTAAAATGGCAAACTTCAAAAGGTTATCTTTACTGAATATCTTACCCATGGTGAAAATCCAAGTCCCCTCCGGACTTCCTTTCATTAAACAGCCATCCATTCAACTGACATGGATATTTGTCGTTTATTTTTGCATAAAATTACCGGAAAAATTGCAATTTCCGCTGAAACGCAAAACAGCTGCCGCCGGGGAAAACCGGCAGCAGCTGCTGCATATTAAACCCTTATACCGGGTGAACGCCGTTCTTCTGATCGGCTCTTTCACCGTCAATGCCATACTTGGCGTTGCGGCGGGCCTCGAAGAATTTAGGCGCAACCTTCGGGAACATCGCGTAGGTGAGGACGTCCTCTTCCTGTTCCATCCACTCAGCGCACTCTTTGCGCAGGGTGTCCAGCTCAGGCGCCAGGGTATCGGCAAACCGGCAGGTGATGATCTCGGCGTCGCCGCAGATCTTCTTCTGGAACTCGGGGTCGACCGGAACCGGGGTTCTGCCGTAAGCGCCGCGGACCATGTCCTTGAACTCGGCGGTGCACATCTTGTACCGTTCGCCGGTGATGACGTTGAAGACAGCCTGGGTACCAACGATCTGAGAAGAAGGGGTAACCAGCGGAGGCATACCAGCGTCGCGGCGTACCCGCGGAACTTCCTCGAGCACTTCCTGGAGCTTGTCCTCTTTGCCAGCCTGTTTCAGCTGAGACAGGAGGTTGGAGAGCATGCCGCCCGGAACCTGGTAGATCAGAGCGTTGGCATCGGTGGCCAGCATGGAAGGATCGAGCAGGCCCTCTTCGATATACTTCTTGCGGAGAGTCATGAAGTAAGCGCGGATCTCGGTCAGGAGCTTCAGGTCGAGGCCGGTGTCGTATTCGGTGCCCTGGAGAGCAGCGACAATCGACTCGGTGGGAGCATGAGAGGTGCCCAGAGCCAGAGGCGACATAGCGGTATCGACGATGTCAGCGCCAGCTTCGATGCCTTTGAGCAGGCACATGGAAGCCAGGCCGGAGGTGTAATGGGTGTGAATGTCAACCGGGATGGAGACTGCTTCCTTGATCGCCTTAACCAGCTCGTAGGTGTGGTAAGGAGTCAGAAGAGCCGCCATATCCTTCAGGCAGATCGACTGAGCACCGATGGACTCAATCTGCTTGGCGTAGTTGACATAGTAATCGGTGGTGAAGGTCTCGCCGAGGGTGAAGGAAATCGCGATCTGCGCATGGCCGCCTTCCTTGTTGGCCGCCTTAACAGCGGTCTCCAGGTTGCGGATATCGTTCAGTGCGTCGAAGATACGGATGATGTCAATGCCGTTGGCGATGGACTTCTGGACGAAGTACTCGACAACGTCGTCCGCGTAGGGACGGTAGCCCAGCATGTTCTGTCCACGGAAGAGCATCTGCAGCTTGGTGTTGGGCATCTCCCGGCGGATCACCCGAAGGCGCTCCCAGGGGTCTTCGTTCAGGAAGCGAATGCAGGCGTCAAAGGTAGCGCCGCCCCAGACTTCCGCAGAGTAATAACCAACCTTATCCATCGTGCTCAGGATCGGAAGCATATCCGACAGCGGCATACGGGTTGCCAGCAGGCTCTGATGGGCATCGCGAAGGACGGTTTCGGTAATCTTAATCGGTTTCTTGGCCATCTTAATGTGTCCTCCCTGTTATACTAAATTCCAAAGTGGGGCGTTTTTTCCGCCCCGTCCGGCAAAAATCAGCCGATTACGGCCAGGACGTCGCCCGAGTTGACCGAGTCGCCCTTCTGCGCGATAACCTGGAGGATCTTGCCGTCGCAGGGAGCGACGATGTCGTTGTTCATCTTCATCGCTTCCAGGACGAAAATGGCCTGGCCACGGGTGACCTGGTCGCCAACTGCGCAGTTGACCTCCATGATGGTGCCGGGCATCGGAGCAGCAACTTCGGTGCCAGCTACAGGAGCCTCAGGAGCAGCGGGAGCGGCAGGAGCAGGAGCAGCCGCGGGGGCGGGAGCTGCAGCAGGGGCAGCTGCGGGAGCAGGAGCGGCAGGGGCAGGAGCTGCGCCGGCGGCAACCTCTTCGACAGCGACATCATATACTTTACCATTTACGGTGATGTTAAATCTTCTCATTTGTTTTAACCTTCCTTTCCGTTTTGGACGGCGTTATTCATAAGCGTGACGAAAATCAGCAGGAATGTTTCTTCGCAAGCCGCTGCACCCGCTTGGAAGCCAGGGCGTCGAGAGCGGTCACAAGGGCGCCGCGGGTATCAGCGGGGGCGATTACATCGTCCACCATGCCAGCAGTAGCGGCGGTAAAGGCGCTTGCTTCGGTATCGGCGTACTCTTCTTCGAGAGCGGCACGGGTCTTAGCGGTATCTTCAGCGCCTTTCAGGCGGTCATGCCAGAAGAATTCGACAGCGGTCGCAGGAGCCAGCGCGGAGATCACAGCGGTCGGCCATGCGAGACGGATGTCGGCGGAACCAAAGGCCATCGCGGAAGCGCCGATTGCGCTGCCGGTGTAGACGGTGACTTGGGCACAGGTAGCCTCGGCGTAAACCGAAGCCAGAGAAGCAGCCGCAGCGGGAGTGGTGCCTTCCTTATACCCATCGGTATCGACGAAGGTCACGACCGGAAGGTTGAAGCTGTCGCAGAAGCGCACGAAGGAAGCGGCTTTAGCAGAGCATTTGTCGCACAGCTTGCCTTTGATCGAGACAACACCAACGGTGCTGCCGCCGATGGAAGCAAGGGCGGTGTAAACGTGCTTTGCAAAGTCTGCTTTGAGTTCAATCACGGACTCGGCGTCGCAGACAGCTTTTGCAAGCTCTTCGGAAGCGGTCTTTTCATCGATGCTGGCGGGAGCGGAAGCGGTGCCTTCGCTGATCGGGGCCAGATCCAGGTTGTTGAGCGGCAGAACCGAGAGAACCTCTTTCGCCTTCTGAACAGCGGCCATTGCGTCTTCGGCCACCATTGCCACGACGCCGGATTCAGCCTGGGCCTTGGCGGAGGTGTCGCTGCCGTCGTTCACCAGGTAGAGGGAAGCGCCCTCAGCCATGATCGTGATATCCGCGGTAGCAGCCATCATCGCGCTGACACCGACACAGCTGCCGGCGATAACCGCGATCTGCGGGACAACGCCCGACAGGTTCTGGCTCATCGAAAGGATCTTCTGGTAGCAGGCGAGAACTTCCTGACCTTCGGAAACCTTCGCGCCGTTGGAGTCGTAGATTGCGACAACCGGTGCGCCGTTCTTAACGGCCAGTTCGTAAACCTTGGCGATCTTTTCGGCATGGGCCTTGGAGACAGCGCCGCCGCAGGTGCTTACATCCTGGGAGAAAGCGTAAACGATGCTGCCGTCGATGCTGCCGTAACCGGTGATGACGCCGACGCCCTTATCGCCGCAGGCGACAAAACCGTCCAGCTCGGTGAAGGTGCCTTCATCGAACAGAGCCGTGATTCTTTCCCTCGCTGGTGATGCCGTCTTGCACGCGGACTTGACTTGCTCCAGCTTGGCCAGCTTGGCTTGTAAATTCATTATATTGCCCCCATTCTATGATATCCCTTCCGCGAAAACCCATCAAATAAAACCCGTCCCGGCCGGATGGAAGGGAAACCCGGGCCTGCTGCGGCAAACGGCCGCCAGCAAAGGCGCTTTTTTCCGATTCCCCGTCGCCATGCGGACTTTACGGATACGCAGTGCGGAAGATGCCTCTGGAATGTGATTCCAGAATGGTCTGACGTAAAATGAAAAAATGGATAGATTACCCCTTTTTCCACCAGTTTATATTATACACCCTCGCAAAATAAAGCACAAGCGTTTTTAGAACATTTTGCACTTCTTATAATTTTCCAGAAAATAGGAAATGGATTTTAGGCCGTTTTCCCTATCCACCGGCACCATACTGGTGGCGAGACGGTCGGGACGAATCTGGTCGGAAAAGCTAGCCCGCTCGATTCCCTGTTCCATCGCCATATTGAGGACCCCCCGCAGCAGGCCGTCGAACACCTCGGGGTCGCCACTGTCCTCGATTTCCTCCAGCCGGATGCCGTCCATCGTCATCCGCCAGCGGGCGAAGCCGATGAGTTTATCCCCATCGAGGGCGAGGAAGTAAAGCCCTTTCCCCGGGGCGGGGGTAATTTCCGGGAAGGAATCCCCATCCCGGTAAGGCCGCATAAATAACATGCCTCCCCCTCCCCTTACCGGCGGCGGCGGGGACGTCCCACCGCTTTGGAAGAGTTGTTGCGGGCGGCGGTCACCAGCATCCCGACCTCTTCGTCGGTCAGTTCCCGGTATTTGCCCGGCTGGAGCATTCCCAGCCGCAGGGTGCCGATCGAAATCCGTTTCAACCGCGCCACTTCCAGGCCCACTGCTTCACACATCTTGCGGATTTCCCGGTTGCGGCCCTCGATGATGGTGATGAGCATGACGGTGCGGCCTTCCTCCTCGGTGACCACCTTCACCTCGGCGGGAGCGGTCTTGCGGCCGTCAATTTCCACCCCGGTGGCGAGGGCAATCTGCTGCTCCTCGGAGACCTTGGCGTGGACGGTGACCCGGTAGCACTTGGGAATCTCATGGGAGGGGTGGGTGATGAGGTTGGCAAACTCCCCGTTGTTGGTCATGATGAGCAGCCCCTCGGAATTGAGGTCCAGTCTCCCCACCGGGTAAACCCGCTCGGGAATGTCCGCCACAAGTTCGGAGACGCACTTCCGCCCCCGGTCGTCGCTCATGGCGGTCAGATACCCCCGGGGTTTATAGAGCATCAGGTAGACACTCCGCTGTTCGCCGGGGGAGGGAATCTTTTCCCCGCCCACGGTGATGTGGTCACGGTAGGGGTCCGCCTTCTGGCCGATGACGGCGGGATGGCCGTTTACCTTGACCTTGCCCTCGGCGATCAGTTCTTCGGCTTTGCGGCGGGAGCAGATCCCAGCGTCGGCGATGATTTTCTGCACACGAACTTCCATTATATAGTCCTTTCTGACAGGCCGCGGACACCCCGCGGCACGGCTTGCCTCACGGCAATCTGTTTACACGCTTATTGTACAACGGCGGACCGCTTTCGTCAAGGGCGGCGACTCGGTCCCCCAGAAAAAACGGCGTCCCACCGGACGCCGCTTCTATCACTCTGCCTCTTTCGGGGCCTCCGGTTCCTTTTTGCCCTTGACAATGCCGGACACCTTGTCGATGACGTCTGGCACCGTGTCCACCAGCTTGTCCACCGTGCCCACATGGGGGTTGATCTGCATCACCCGGACGTTGCCGTCCTTGATGACTAAAAAGGCCACCGGCTCCATCGTGATGCCCGCTCCGCCGCCGCCGGCAAAGGTATCTTTCGGCTGCTTGGTCGGCAGATCGCTGCCGCCGGAAGCAAACCCGTAGGTGACCCGGCTGACCGGAATAATCATCGTCCCGTCGGGGGTGTAAATCGGGTCGCCGATGATCGCCTTAGGGTCGGCCATCTCCCGAACCTTGTCCATCGTGACCCCCATCAGGTTCTGGACCTTTTCTTTCTGTTCAGACATAACGATCTTTCCTTTCCATATTGCATTTTATTTCCGTCCCGCCGCATCCGGGTTTGACTCCGCTGCCGGCTTGCGGATGAGCCGTCCCAGCAGCCGTCCAAAACCGGTCACGCCGCCCCACAGGACCCGTGCTCCCCGCAGCCGCAGATCAGCTTCCAGAAAGACTTTGGTTTCCCGGGAGAGGAAATCGTAGGAGACCCCCAGATGGCGGGCTTTAATGTCCATCAAATTGCTGGCGGCTCCAAAGCTGCCGTACAAGAGGGCGTTTACCTTTCCATACCGGATGGCGGTTTCCGCCGCGTCCCAGCCGCCCACCCGGACGTGGAGGGTGAGCCGCCGCACCTTTAGTCCCCTCACCGTCCGCCAAATTGGCGGGAAAAAGGCCCCCATCAGGTCCTTGAGAGCGCCGAGGTCCTTGCCAAAGTCCCCGGGGTTTTCCTCTATCTGCTTTTTGGCCTTATGAACCGCCTTTTTCTGCCGCTTGGCCTTTTTGGAAGGGGGCTTTTGTTCCTCTTCCGGCTCGCTAAAGGGGAAGAACTTGACTGTCACCGGCCAAACACCGGCCGAAAGGGTCAATTCCCCATCCCAGTACCGGACCCGCAGGGTAAAGTCCGCCAGAGAAAAGAGAAGGAGCACCAAAAGGATGACCGCAAGCAATATGACGACAATCCACAAAAGAATCGTCCCGATGGCCATCAGCAAGCCTCCCATAGTAGCCCCCCTTCCCTTTTACCGCTTATTTTACTCCTCGTCTTCCGTCTTAGGTGCCTCCGCCGTCAGGTTTTCCGGCAGCGGCGGCAGATCGGACAGGGACGAAAGTCCAAAGGCCCGCAAAAAGTTCGCCGTCGTCTTATAGGTCAGCGGCCGCCCCGGCACCATCAGCCGTTCGTACTCTTCGATCAAACCTTTTTCTACCAGATTATTGACAACATTGCCGCTTTCTACGCCGCGAACCTGTTCAATAAAACTTTTTGTCACCGGCTGGTTATAGGCGATAATCGCCAAAACTTCCATCGCCGCCCCAGAAAGAGGCGAAGCGTGCTTGAGATCGGTAACAGTGACAATCTGGGCCTCATACTGGGACTTGGCCGCCAGCTGGACCATATTGTCCAAGAAAAGCAGCCGGATGCCCCGGTCTTCCTCCTCCAGCCTCTGGCCGTAGAGCAGCAGCTGTTCCCGGGCGGCGGCGGTGTCGATGCCGAGGCCCGCCGCCAGCCGCTCCACCTCTAAGGGGGTGCCGTTTACAAATAATATGGCTTCAATGGCCGCCTGATAGTTCATCCTTTTCCTCCTGTCCCCGGCGCCTGGTCAGATACACCGACTGGTTATCCGGGCTCATGGTAATCCGCCCCGATTTAATCAGCTCCAATACCGCTAAGAAGGTGGCCACCAGTTCGCTCCGCTCCCCCGAGGTGAATAAAGACTGGTAATCGGCCTTCCCGTCTCGGTATAGCCGCCGCAGCAGCCAGACAATCCGGGAGGTCACCGACACAAACCGCCGGTTGACAATTCCGTTGAAGGCCTCCGCCGGGGGCGGCAGCCGCCGTCCAGCTTTACCGGCGGCGAGGATGTAGGCGTCCCGCAGCTTTTTGGGAGAGGCGGTCCCCCGGAAAACCGGGTCGGAACGGACCGGGGTCGGCCTGCGGACAAAACTGGCTGCCGGAATGTAGAGGGCGGAAAGCTTTTCTGCCGCCTCCTTGGCCCGCTGGTATTCGATCAGCTGGCCTTCCAGCTCCTTTTTCAGCACCGCCGCCTCTTCATGCCGGGGCGGCGGTGCTGTCGAAGGAGCGGCGAGGCGAGCTGATGGGAAGCCAGCGGGCGAAGGAGGCGGAAGAAAAGATTTCCGCCCTCTACATTCCGGCAGCCAGGTTTGTCCGCAGGCCGACCCCGG
>CALXHB010000198.1 GCA_944387995.1 uncultured Clostridia bacterium
AGGAGGTCCAGCCCCTTAAGCACCGCGGCGGCGTCGGCGCTTCCCCCGCCCATGCCGGCTTCCGAGGGGATATGCTTTTCGGTCTGAATCCGCACCCCGCCCGGTATCCCGGTCTCGGCAAAGAAAGTCTGGGCCGCCCGGTAGGCGGTGTCCTTTTTCCCATAGGGGAAGAGGGCCGCGTCCAGCCGGTCCGATCGCTCCAGGGTCACCCGGTCGCAGAGGTCCACCGACTGCATCACCATATCCATCAGGTGGTAGCCGTCCGGCCGTTTGCCGGTGATGTCCAGGGAAAGGTTTAACTTTCCGTAGGCCCGCAGCGTGATTTTATCCATCCATATCCCTCCTCACAGCTTTAACAGCGGATTGCGCCGGACGCCGATCACATGAATCGGGCACATCTCGTGGCAGCAGAAGCAGCGGATGCAGCGGCTGGGGTCGATGACCGCCCGGTGGTTCTGGATGGTGATGGTGTGGGCGGGGCAGCTTTCGGCGCACTTTCCGCAGCCGACGCACCCTTTCCCCACATAGGGCCGGGCGGTGAACCACTTTTCCACCACCGGCTTAAAGAATCCCCGCAGAAATCCCGGCAGGAAGCTGGAAAAATCCGAAGAGGCCGTGGCAGGGGGCAGGAAGGGGGTGATTTCCGGAAGGGAATCTCCCAGCAGTTCCACCTCTCCCTCTTTGGGGAGGAAGCCCCGCTCCACCGCGGCGGTGAGAGTCGGAACCGTCTCCTCCTGGAGGCCCATCAGCTTGCAGAGGGCCCGGTCCAGCCGGTAGGGGCTTTCAGAGGCCAGCAGCAGCCCCACCTCTTTCTTTTTCCCGGAGGACGGGCCGTCCCCCTCCATCGCCTCCACCCCGTCGCAAAGGGTGATGGCCGGGGCCACCGTCTCGCAGAGGTCCACCAGCATCCGGCCAAAGTCGGCTTTATCGGGATAGCGCCAGTGGTAGTCGGGCTTGGTCAGCCCGGGGATGGTGCCGAAGAGGTTTTTGACCCCGCCGGAGAGCCCGGTCATGCAGTGGGTTTTCAGCTTGCAGACCGAGATCACGAGGTCTGCTTCCGCCACCGGCCGAATCAGCGGGAAACCGTGGCAGCGGGCGGCGTTCGGGGCCTCCCGCTCCAATGAACTGTAATCATCATTTAGGCAGATGCCCGTCTCTTCCGCCACCTCCCGCATACCGGTGGCGGAGTAGATGCCCTGGAGGGCGGCGTGGTTATACAGCCCTCCGGGGGAATCGGCCAGGGTAATGTCGGCGGGATTCACCCCCAGGGAGATTAGATGACGGATAACCGCCCGGACCACCGCCGGGTGGGTGG
This sequence comes from uncultured Clostridia bacterium, assembly GCA_944387995.1. Lineage (GTDB taxonomy): Bacteria > Bacillota > Clostridia > Oscillospirales > Ruminococcaceae > Faecivivens. The sequence continues at coordinate 1,316 of CALXHB010000198.1, forward strand.
TGGTGACCTCCTCCGGCCGCCGCTTCATCAAAAGGTTTGGTTTAACCGTGATCTTCTGCCCCGGCTGAATCAGCCGGTCCCGGTTTAAAAGGGTGAAGAGGGACTTGACCGCCTGGTCGGTCTTCTGCTGGTCATAGGACGAAAGCCGCATCGCCCCGACCGGAGCCGCCCGGTTCATCCTTCCCTCTTTCCGGCCTTAAGGTCTTGTAAAAATTCGGCGATACCCTTGGCCGCCTGGGTCAGGTGGTTGACCGAATAGCAGTAGGAAACTCGGATGTACCCTTCGCCGCTGTCGCCGAAGGCGTCCCCCGGCACCACAGCGATCTTTTTCTCATAGAGCAGCCGTTCGCAGAACTCCTCGGAGGTTAATCCGGTAGACTTGATGCAGGGGAAGACGTAAAAGGCCCCTTCCGGCTCGAAGGTGTGCAGGCCCATATTGTTGAAGGCGTCCACAATAAACCGCCGCCGGAGGTTATACTCCTCCCGCATCGACTCCACCGTATCCAGACAGTGGTCCATCGCCTCCACCCCAGCCCACTGGGAGGTGGTCGGAGAGCACATCAAGGCATACTGGTGGATTTTGAGCATCTGTTTAATGGCCGGAGCCGGTCCGCAGAGGAATCCCAGCCGCCAACCGGTCATCGAAAAGGCTTTGGAGAATCCCCCGACCACCACCGTCCGGTCCTTCATCCCGTCGATTTCCGCAATCGACACATGGCGGCCGTTGTAGGTGAGCTCGGCGTAGATCTCGTCCGACAGGATGACGATATCCGGATGCCGGCGGAGCACCTGGGCAATTGCCTCCAGATGTTCCCGGCGCATGATGCTGCCGGTGGGGTTATTGGGGAACGGGAGGACCAGCAGCTTGGTGCGGGGGGTGATGGCCTCTTCCAGTTCCTCGGGAGTCAGACGGAAGCTGTCCTCCTCCTTTAAGGCAATCGGCACCGGCACCCCCATGGTCAGCTGGACAATGGGGGCGTAGGCCACGTAGGAAGGCTCGGGAATCAGCACCTCGTCCCCGGGCTCGATAAACGCCCGGACGCAGAGGTCGATCCCCTCGCTGCCGCCGACGGTGACGAAAACTTCGTCCTCCGGGTGGTAGGAAAGGTTGAAGCGGTTTTCCATATACCGGGCGATGGAGCGGCGAAGTTCGATCAGGCCGGAGTTGGCGGTGTAGCGGGTGTTGCCCCGCTGGAGGTTGTCAATGGCCGCCCGCCGGATGGCGTAAGGGGTCTTGAAATCCGGTTCCCCGACCCCCAGCGACACGACCCCCTCCATCTCATTGGCGATATCAAAGAACCGGCGGATTCCAGAAGGTTTGAGCTCCGCCGTTCTTTTGGCAATCAGTTTTTCAATACCCATCAGAACGAAACGTTTCTCCTTTCATCAATCCCCAATTCTCCCATCATGACGCCGCTCTCCTTGTAGCGGGAGAGAAGGAAGTGGGTGGCGGTGGACAGCACCCCTTCCAGCACCGACAGCCGCTGGCAGACAAAGAGGGCGATATCCTTGAACGATTTCCCCTCCACCCGCAACAGCAGGTCATAGCCGCCGCTCATCAGATAAACCGAGAGAACCTCATCGTAATCGGCGATGGTGTGGGCGATTTCCTCAAAGCCGTAGTTGCGTTTGGGGCTGACCTTGACTTCGATGAGCGCCTCCACCAGTTCCGCGTCCGGGACTTTGTTATAATCAATCAGCGGCTTGTATCCGCGGATGACCCCTTCCCGCTCGTACTGGGCGATGCGGGCCGCGACCGCCTCCTCGGTTTCACCGGTCATAACGGCGATTTTTTTGGCTTCCAGGCGGGCATTGCCGGAAAGGATCTGCAACAGTTGGTCCATAGGGATCCCCTTTCTTTTGACAGTATTTGTAGCCGCGCCGGAGTCCTTCCCCGGGAAAAACGGCTATATGGAAACATTATACCATGCTAAATGGGAAAAATAAAGAGGAAATCAAAAAAACGCCCTCTCCCGGCGGAAGAAAGCGTTTGGGGCCCATAGATGGTCGCTGCGCGATGGGTAACCTTTGGTATAAGCAGCTGTGGCAAATTCGTATTCAAACAAAGTGAGCGCCTGGCAGATGGCTCTGCCCTCTGCACACCCGCAACCCCTTTAAAAAGGGGTTGACCCTAAACTTCTAATGGGCATCCATTCACTAAAAACTTTAGAATCAGCGCCGAATAGCAAAGTCTTATGCCTGACCTTTACCCAGCGGAGTATTTTCGTCAATCCAGCCCTCCTGAGAGACGACCTTTAAGTACTCGTCAAAGGTGCTGCGGTTTTTCAGGTAGTACTTCCACTCCTCGTCTTCGTACTCCACCTGGATATAAACCCAGTCGTCCCCCGCTTCGGCGATGGTGCCGGTGCTGTCGCCGACGGCACTGGTGGCGTAAAAGGAGAAGCTCTCACCGGTCTGGCCGCCGGTTTCGAGACGGGTGCCGCTGGAATCGACCATCATGCTGTAAAGGACAAAGCGGTTATTATCCGAAAGGCGCATCCGGCTGCCGTCCTCCATCGTCACCACCACCTCCGAGGTGGAGCCGAAGGTGTACTCCAACGCCCGGCCAAACCGCTGGTAACGAAAATAACTCCGACAGGCCATCATAATAAATACGACGCCTGCCACCAACAGAAGGATGGCCACCGCCACAAAAATATAGCTGCCGAGGTGACGGACGGGTTTGGTTTTCTGACTGAGCATGGTGCAACCTCCTGAAATCCCGCTTTATGGGGATGAATTTTATGTACCTTTAGTGTAGCATAAATGCCGGTTTCCCGCAAGGACTCTTGCAAAATCTAGGGAAAATCCGGCAAAATTTAAGGTTCCGAAAGGCCGCTTCTTGACGAAAAACCGCTTTTGGAGTACAATAAAGGTACTTTAAAAATGAGAAAGGATGTGCCCATTATGGCATCGTATACCTACACCCCCCGGGGAACCTGCTCCCGGAAAATCGACTTCACCCTGGAAAACGGCATTGTAAAGGATGTCCGCTTCACCGGCGGCTGCTCCGGCAACACCCAGGGTGTCGCGGCTCTCTGCATCGGCCGTCCGGCGGAAGAAGTGGTCAAAGTTATCAAGGGAATCCGCTGCGGGTCGAAACCCACCTCCTGCCCCGACCAGCTGGCCAACGCCCTGGAACAGGCCATTGAGGCGGAAAAGAAAAACGCTTAAAACCGCAAAAGACGGCTGTCTGAAATGGGCAGCCGTCTTTTCATTTGTGCCTTTAGGCAGTTGACAAAAGCCCTCCCGTCCATAACGGACGAAAGGGCTTTTTTGTATCCGTTATTCGCTTCTGAGGGCCTCGACCGGGTCCTTGCGGGCGGCAATCTTGGAGGGAATCAGCCCGGCGATGAAGGTCAGCGCCATGCTGATGAGCACCAGAATCACCGCGGCCACCGGCGGGATAGCCGCCAGACCGGAGATACCGGTCAGATGGTCGATGATGAGGTTGACCGGAATCAGCAGCAGCAGGGTCACGATAATCCCCAAGGCACCGGAAGTAAAACCGATGATGAGGGTCTCGGCGTTAAAGACATTGCTGATATCCCGTTTGGAGGCGCCGATAGCCCGGAGGATACCGATTTCCTTGGTCCGCTCCAGCACCGAAATATAGGTGATGATGCCGATCATGATCGACGAAACCACCAGCGAGATACCCACAAAGGCAATCAGGATGTAGCTGATGGCGTTGATGATGGTGGTCACGCTGCTCATCAGCAGCCCCACCATATCGGTGTAGTCGATGGTATCCTCTTCCCGGCCGTCGGCGGTGCAGCTTTCGTTATACTGGCTGATGAGGTCGGTGATCGCCTCCTTGTCCTCAAAGGACTTGGGGATGATCTCAATGCCGGCGGGAGAGTCAAGGTCGGCCGCTCCGAAGGCGGTCAGGTTGCCGTCGTAGGTGTTGGTGGTGGGGGCGAGATAGCTTTCCATCATTGTCCGCACCTGTTCGGTGGTCATTGTCCCGAGATAGGCCAGCTGCTCGTCGCTGAGGGTGGAGGGGTCAATGCCCATCTCCTGCAGCAGCGCCATATTCTGGTCCATCTGGGAAGGCGCTTCCGTCTCCGGCTGGGAGACTTCCGGTTCGGATACCGCCGGTTCGGAAGGCGCTTCCTCTTCCCCACCGCCTGACAGCTGAGCAGCGTACATTTCCGCAACCTTCTGCCATTCGGCGTCGGTCATCGTCGCGGGGTCCATCCCCATCGACTCGGCCAGGGGAGAAAGAGTGAACTTGTCGTCCTCGGTGAGGTTCATAGGGTCAAAGGCCGGAGCGGAAGGCGCAGAGCTTTCTTCGCTCACAGCGGAGGATTCCTCCACCGGCGCGGAAGATTCTTCCGCCGGTTCGGAAGCGGGTTCCGAGGCAGGCTCAGAGGTTTCAGAACCGCTGGTTTCGCTGTCCGCCTCGTCGGTCTTAAAGGGCTTGCCGGTCAGGATATCGGTGTCGGGGCTGGCTTCCTGGGCCTGGACCACCAGAGAGTCGGCCGCTTCGTTGGCCAGATACTCGGTCAGGGCGTGGGTGTAGCCGATGCCGCCGGAGACGCTGGAGCTGCGCTCGGTCTCCCGGACCACGCCGACCACCTTCAGCTGGACGCCGCCGTCCTCTACCAGGCCGGACACATAGTCGGTATCGCCGCTGTGGTCGGTCCAGACGCCGTCCCCGTCGTCGTCCTCGTAGTAGTCGGAGGCCGGCAGAAGGGTGAAGGTCATATCCATCAGCTGGTCGTAGGTGAAGGTCAGATTGTCGGTATCAAAGGCCTCGCCGCTTTCGGCGTGCATCATATCCTCCACTTCCGAGAGGTCTTTAAGCCCCAGGGTGTACTGGGTGTAGTCGCTCATCTCGTTGTTGGGGTCGACGATGACCACCACTTCGTCGTAGCTGTCCGGCCACTCTCCCTGCAGCAGCTCATAGTTGGCGTCCCGGAGAGACTCGTTTTCCCGCAGTTCGGTGAAGACGTTGTAGTTACCGGAATAGGAGGACATCAAGGGATTGGTCTCCATCATCTCCCCCATCCCCATCTTGTCGATGACCGGGCTGGGGTTAACCTGCTGGACGGAACCGTCCTCCAGGGTGGTGTAAACCTGGGGGGTGATGTCGTAGGAGTAGGAAATCTCGTTGGCATACTGCATGAAGGTTTCCTCGTTGTCCTCGATATAGGATTTAAAGGCTTCCAGGTTGTTGGTCTGGACCTGGGTCTGGAACAGGGTGGTCATATCCCCTAAGATATTGGTGGAATAGACCTTGTCCATCGGATGGTCGTGTTCCTCCTGCATCTGGGCGGCGGAGGAGAGCATCGAGGTGAGATCCACCGAACGGGCCTGAATCTGCACCGGATAGGAGGCAAGGGTGTCCTCCTGGACGCCGTTAATATAGCTTTGGGCGCCGTGGGAGAGGGACAAAATCAGCCCAATGCCGATGATGCCGATGGAGCCGGCAAAGGCGGTCAGCAGCGTCCGGCCCTTTTTGGTCCAAAGGTTGTTGCGGGAGAGGGAGAGGGCGGTGCCGAAGGACATCGAGGTCTTCTCGCGGCTGACGTCCTGCACCTCCACCGGTTCATCCGACGGGTCATAGGGGTCGGAGTCGGAGAGCAGCTGTCCGTCCTGCATCCGGACGATACGGGTAGAGTAGGTTTCAGCCAGCTCGGGGTTATGGGTGACCATGATGACCAGTTTGTCTTTGGCTACTTCCTTTAAAAGCTCCATAATCTGGACGCTGGTCTTGGTGTCGAGGGCGCCGGTGGGCTCGTCGGCCAAGAGGATATCCGGATCGTTGATTAAAGCTCTCGCGATCGCGACCCGCTGCATCTGGCCGCCTGACATCTGGGAGGGGCGCTTACTCAGCTGGTCCCCCAGGCCGACCTTTTGGAGCACCTCCACCGCCCGTTTCCTACGTTCGGCCTTGCCGACGCCGGAAAGGGTCAGCGCCAGCTCGACGTTAGAGAGCACCGACTGGTGGGGAATCAGGTTATAGCTCTGAAAGACAAACCCGACTCGATGGTTGCGGTAGCGGTCCCAATCCCGGTCCTTAAACTCCTTGGTGGAGCGGCCGTTGATAATCAGGTCCCCGCTCGAATACTGATCGAGGCCGCCGATGATGTTCAAAAGGGTGGTCTTACCCGACCCGGAAGGGCCGAGAATCGAGACGAACTCCTTTTCCCGGAAGGCGAGGCTAACCCCGTCCAGCGCCTCAACATTCTGGTCGCCGGTTCGGTAGCTCTTCCGAATATCTCTGAGTTCCAGCATAGAAAGTCTCCTTTATCTAAGCGGGGCCATCCGAATGACGGTCCCGCTGGCCCTAGAGGCCAGAAAAAACTATCCTTAGTTTACGCCGATTCTTTCCAAAAATCAATGAACGGAATGTAAAAGGAAATTGGACGTTGCGGAATATTCAATGGCGTTGTATAATAAAGAAAAGTACGCCGGTTTTTTCCAGCATTTCCATCAGAAAGGATGAATAAAATGAAAACGCCCTCCTTAAAAAAGCAGTTTGAAATCCGGGTAAAGGTGTCCGCCCCCATTGTTGTCGGCCAAGACGACAAAGCCGGCCGGCGGCAGCTGATCCCGATCACCAGCGGGGAGCTGATCGGCGCTGAAACCGCCGACATCCCCGGTCTCCACGGCACCGTCCTCCCCGGCGGGGTGGACAGCCAGGTCATCCGACCCGACGGCCGCTGTGAGCTGTCGGCCCGGTATGGGGTGCGAATGGACGACGGCGCTTCCTTTTATATTGAAAACAACGGCTTCCGCACCGTTCCAAAAGAATATGTCCAGACGGTGCTGGAGGGGGGCTTTGTGGACCCCAGCCTCTACTACTTCTGCACCACTCCGACCTTTGAGATCTATGACGAACGGGTATCGTGGCTAAAGGACAAGCTCTATATCTGCTCCGCCACAAGGCTGCCGGATATGGTCATTTTGGGATATTACACCGTCGAATAATCAGACGGTTTCCGCGAACTTTTCCTTTGCCCGGGCAATCGCCTTGGCGTACCGGTCCTCTTCCGAAAAGACGCAGCCGCAGTACTTCTGCATGTAAAATCCCAATTCCCGCGCCCGCTGGTTGCCGGCCCGGAAGTTGGGGCGAAAGTCCCGGTATAAAAACTCTACCCCATACTGTTCCCCAAACCGTTTGGCGGCGGCGGCGATGTTATCGTGCTGCTGGTAGGTGCTGGCGAGCAAGGTGGTCGTGAAGGCGGTAAAACCGTTTTCCGCCGCGTACCGGGCGGTTTCCTCCAGCCGGTGTTCGTAGCAGTAGGTGCAGCGACCCTCGATATTCCCGGCCACGTGGGTCACAAACTCCCGCAGGCCGTAATCCTCCATCACCCGGACCTCCATCCCGATGGTGGGGGCATATTGCAGCAGGCAATCCCGCCGGGCCTCGTACTCCTTCCAGGGATGGATATTCGGGTTATACCAGAAAGCCACCGGCTCAATCCCCTCTTCCCGCAGTGGGTCGATACAGGAGAGCGAGCAGGGGGCGCAGCAAACATGAAGCAGGACTTTTCTTTCCATAACGTTTCACCTTTGCAAAAATTTTCCGTATCTTTTATTATACCATACAGGGACAAATACCGGCAAGAGATCGGCCGGAAAAAAATTTTTTTGGATTTTTTTTCCGCAGGTGAATGGATTTCCCCTATTCAATCGTATTAGGAGTGAAAAGATTAAAACCCCCAAACCTGAAAGGAGAAACAACCATGAAAAAGAGAATAATCGCCCTGGCAGCCGCCCTGATGCTCACCGCCACCATTGGAACCGTTACCGCCGCCGCTTATGGCCGTGGAAATCATGGAGGAAATGGTACCGGCAACCGTGCCGCCGTCTGTTACCAGGATACCGACGGCGACGGCGTCTGCGACAACCGCGGAACCAATGGCTGTGGTGGAAACTTCGTCGATGAAGACGGCAACGGCATCTGCGACAACCGCGGCACCAATGGCTGCGGCGGAAACTTCGTCGATGAAGACGGCGACGGCATCTGCGAT
>CALXHB010000199.1 GCA_944387995.1 uncultured Clostridia bacterium
AAGTCCCATCTCCCTTGACCAGCAGCCGGGTCGGAAGATCAAGGCCAGGGTTCCGGTTGCCGTCCACCAGCACCAGGGTAGGCCGGATTTTTAATCCAGCTACCGCCCGGCGCATGGCGAGGAAGGTCGCCTGTAAAATATTATATGCCTCGATCTCCTCCACCGTCGCAATCCCCACCGAGTAAGCCGCCGCCTTCTCGGTGATTTCGTCAAAAAGGGCTTCCCTTTTCTTTTCCGACAGCTTCTTACTGTCGTTAAGGCCCTCAATCGGCCGATTGGGGTCCAGGATCACCGCCGCCGCATAGACATCCCCGGCTAAGGGGCCGCGGCCGGCTTCGTCCACTCCACAAAGGCAGTCGACGTTCAGAGAAGCGTCGTATTCATACAAAGTCATACCGTTTCCTCCGGCGGGGCTTCCAGGGTCAGACGGCCGAGCTTACCGCCGCGGTACTCATCTAACACCGTTACCGCCGCCCGCTCGGTATTGACCTCGCCGCCGGAAATTAACATTCCCCGCTTGCGGCCCACCAGCTCAAGCAGCTCGTAAGGTTCCAGTCCCTGCACATCCTCCGGAGTCAACTTGTAGCGGCTCAACAGTTCGGGATACCGCTCCCGCAGCCAGCTTAGCAGCCGCATGGCCAATAGTTCGATGTCCAGTACCTGGTCCTTAACGGCCCCCGTCACCGCGAGCCGTTCCCCCACCGCCGGATCGTCAAACTTCGGCCAGAGAACGCCGGGCATATCCAATAGCTCAACGCCTCCACCGACACTGACCCACTGCTTGTCCCGGGTAACGCCCGGCCGGTCCTCAACCTTGGCCCGGCGGCTGCCGGCCATCCGGTTGATAAAGGAGGACTTTCCGACATTGGGAATTCCGACCACCATCATCCGAATTGGACGGCCCGAAGCGCCTTTTTCCGCCCAGCGGGCCAATAACTCCGACAGCTCTTCCCGCACCAGCGGCAAAAAGCCGCTTAAGCCCTTGCCCGTTTTGGAATCAACGGCCAAAGCGGCTATTCCCTGCTTTTGAAACCACTGAAGCCATCTGGCGGTCATTTCAGGGTCGGCGGTATCGCACTTGTTGAGCAGCACCACCCGCTTTTTGCTGCCAATTAATGAAGGCAGTTCAGGATTTCCAGAGCTTAACGGAATTTTTGCGTCCCGCAGCTCAACGACAATGTCGACATAAGGAAGATTGCTCTTCATCAGCCTCCGCGTCTTGGCCATATGGCCGGGAAACCACTGGATTGATGGGACCTGTTCCAACTGCATAACCTCCGATCATTTTCATTTATTCGATCAAACCAAAGGACGACAAGGGTGCAATCCGCAAAACCACCTTGCCGATCACTTCATCGACATCCACAAAGCCCACTTCAGAAAAGCGGCTGTCGGTGGAATGATTGCGGTTATCCCCCATGACAAAGATATATCCTTCCGGGACAGTAACCGGATAATCCCAGTCACCCCGACGGTTTTCGTCGATTTTCTCATAGATATACGGTTCATCCAACAGACTGCCATCCACCAGGACTTCGCCCTCTTCATTGATATCTACTGTCTGACCGCCCACGGCAATTACCCGTTTAACCAGTGCCTCATTCAGGCCGGTTTTTTCCGAAAGAATAACCGTATCCCCCTGCTGAGGGGTGTAAAGGAGCATCCATTCAATCAGCCGGTCGCCATTTTGCAGCGTCGGCTCCATGGAATGCCCCTGCACTTCCACCGGGCGAATCACAAACCCAAAAATCAAAGCGACAATGATACCGGCGAAAATAAACGCCTTAACCCATTCGATCAGCTCTTTTTTTGCATTGCGGCGGGGCTTTGCGGCCACTTCTGTCTCGGGATCTTCTTCTGCAGCAGATTCCTGCAGATCCTGTTCTTCCTCCAATTCCTTCTCGTCCATTAAACCCGTCCTTTCTGATAGGTATGGGAAACCGGGGACACCGTCTGGTGTCCCCGTAGCATGTTCTCAATCGATCTCTTTATTCAACCCCACCGAAAGAACCAAAGGGGTAGATACGGAAGAGCACATGCCCTTCAATATCGCTGTCGTCAATCAGGCCGATCACCGTATCCCGACTGTCCAGAGACTGGGCGCGATTATCCCCCATGACGAACACCTGTCCTTCCGGAATGGTCACTGGATAGGTCATATCGCCGGGAGACTGGGTCAGCTCGGTCAGATAGGGTTCGTCCAGAATGGCTCCGTCAACCAAAACATCGCCCTCATCGGTCACTTCTACCGTCTGGCCGCTAACCGCAATTACCCGTTTGACCAGCTGTTTTCCCAGAACATTATCGTCCGAGATCATCACAATATCCCCCTGTTTCGGGGTGTAGAAGAGGTCAGACACCACAATCCGGTCTCCCTGCTCCAAAGTCGGAGACATAGAACTGCCCTGAATGCCGACTACCTGAATGACAAAGCGGAAGATAATAAAGAAGATCACCGCAACAATGGCAATCGCTGCCAGCCATCCGCCGATAATCCGGCCGACACTCTTTTTCTGGGGTGTGTCCGCCGTTCCAGCCGCCGCAAAAGCCGCAGCCTTTTTCACCCGCTCAGAAGGCTGATAGGCAGGCCGCTTCTGGGCATTCAAAGGGGCGGTGATCTCTTCCAGCCGTTTGCCCGCCCGCAGCTGCTGGGTAAGCTGACCGGTCTGGGTAGTGGAAATCGCCATCTTTTCCAGCTCGTCCTTCAGATGAGAGGGACGGTGGGAAACATTGAGGTCGTAATTACCGGTTTGGGACGGACGGCGGCTCGAAGATTGCCGGCGGGCAGCGGCGTCCCTCGCACCCTGAGAAGGTCTCGCACCCTGCGGACGAGAATTGCCGCGGCGAGACTGGGAACGGGGCTGGGACGACGGTTTCTGGGTACGACGGGGAGCAGCAGGCGCGTCTTCTTCCCGCTTAATCTCGTCGAAGGCAGAAACGTCTATCCGAAAATCCTCCCCGCTCTGGGCTGAGGACTGTTGTGGCTGAGCCGACTTGCTTTGCGCGGGTTTCTGCGTCGGCGCAGCGGGCTTTTTCTCAGGAGCCCTTTGCTGCGGCGTAGCAGAGGGAGTTTTCTGGGCAGGCGAACCGACTATTCCCAGTTCGGCCAATATTTTGTCGACTTCCTCATCGCTGGTGGTTCTTTTCTGCTCCGATGCCATAAAAAGCAGACCTTCCTTTCCTGCATACATTACCCGCCGGCGGCGGATTCAAATGGTGCCCAGCGCATAAAACCAGACGGCCGGGCTTTCCCTTTCAAAAAGAAGAGAGAAAAGCAAAAGAAGGAGACGTTGCCGCCCCCTTCTTCCTCGCTTAAGCAAATTATACGATTTTCTCTTTGACTCTGGCAGCCTTGCCAACGCGGTTGCGCAGGTAGTACAGCTTCGCACGGCGAACAACACCATGACGGAGAATGTTAACCGAGTCAACTCTGGGCGAGTGGATCGGGAAAACTCTCTCGATGCCAACGCCATGAGCAACCCGTCTGACGGTGAAGGTCTCGGAGATGCCGCCATGCTTCATCGCAATGACAGTACCTTCGAAGGCCTGGATTCTTTCCTTGTCGCCTTCACGGATCTTGACGTTTACGCGAACGTAGTCGCCGACTTCGATTTTGGGCATATCCGCTTTCATGCTGGACTGCGCAATCAGTTTCAGTGCATCCATTTCTTTTCCTCCTGAGTTTTCAGACATTCGTGCATCGTATCTGTGCAGAGGACTGTCCGGATAATATGGTGAACATATATCACCCGCTGCTCAAAACAGCGGAACAATATCTAGTACATAATAGCACATGAATGGAGATTTTGCAAGCGTTTTTTCTCTTTTTGGAGGAAGAATTTGCCGAACCGGCATTCTCACCAGCGAAAATCCCCATTTTCGTGCAGTTTCAGTCTTTTTGACGGTTACAGCAGGACCACTTTGCGGAAAACCTTTTTGCCTTTGCGGAGAACCATGCCGTCCCGGACGGTCAGTTTCACAGTGGGATCGGTCATCTTCTCACCGTCCACCGAAATGCCGCCCTGCTGAACCAGCCGTCTAGCCTCGCCGTTGGAGGGCGCAAGACCGGCTTTGACCAGCAGCGTCAGGAGGCCCACTTCCCCTTCCACCTCAGCGGCGGGGATTTCAGCGGCGGGCATATTTTCGGTATCGTTAGCGGAAGAGAAGACCGCCCGGGCAGCGGCCAGGGCCTTATCGGCTTCTTCCTTGCCGTGGACCATCTCAGTCAGCTCATAAGCCAGCCGTTCCTTAGCAGGGTTGAGTTGTTCGCCGGAAAGGGTGCGCTCCATCTCCTCAATCTCCTCCAGCGGGATAAAGGTGAGCAGCTTCATGCACTTGATGACATCGTTATCATCCACATTGCGCCAGTACTGGAAGAATTCGTAAGGAGAAGTCTTCTCCGGATCCAGCCAAACAGCGCCCGACTGGGTTTTGCCCATCTTCTTGCCCTCGGAGTTAAGGAGCAGGGTGATGGTCATAGCACTGGCGTCCTTACCGAGCTTTTTGCGGATCAGTTCGGTACCACCCAGCATATTGCTCCACTGGTCGTCTCCGCCGAACTGGAGGTTGCAGCCGTATCGCTTGTACAGCTCCAGGAAGTCGTAGCTCTGCATAATCATATAGTTGAATTCGAGGAAGGAAAGCCCTCTTTCCAGCCGCTGCTCGTAGCATTTTGCCCGAAGCATGGTGTTGACCGAAAAACAGGAACCGATGTCCCGAATAAATTCAATGTAATTGAGGTCGGTCAGCCAGTCGGCGTTGTTGACCATCAACGCTTTTCCCTCGCCGAAATCGATAAAACGGCTCATCTGCTTTTTAAAGCAATCACAGTTGTGCTGAATCGTTTCTGGAGTCAGCATCTGGCGCATGTCAGTCCGGCCGGAGGGATCGCCGATCATACCGGTGCCGCCGCCAATCAGAGCAATCGGGCGGTTGCCGGCCATCTGAAGCCGCTTCATCAGGCAGAGGGCCATAAAATGGCCGACATGAAGGGAATCGGCGGTGGGGTCGAATCCAATATAAAAGGTCGCTTTGCCGGAGTCAATCAGCTCCTGAATCAGTTTTTCGTCGGTCACCTGGGCGATCAGGCCACGGGCCTTAAGTTCTTCGTAACAGGTCATGTGTTTTTGCTCCTTTCAATTTGCCAAAATTTACCGGGGCATAAAAAATCCTCTGCCCCGACGATCAGGACAGAGGACGAAAGCCAAACGGCTCCGTGTTACCACCTCAATTTACCGGTGCCTCACGGCATCCGGCCTCACAGAGAACCTACGATTCCCTTCTGCTATAACGGGCAGACCCGGCAACCCCTACTGCTCATTTCAGGGCGCGGCTCCAAGAGGTATTCGCTTCCTGTCTGCCACGCCTTTCCACCAACCAGGCGCTCTCTTTGGGCTTCTCAGAAAGTTACTCTTTCTTTTCATCACCATATGATGGAGTATAGCACATCCGGCAGCGATTGTCAACAGGTTTCTTTTCATTTACACAATATATGGCGGATTTTTACTCCCACCCAAGCGCTTCTAGGGCCGCTTTCAGCTGCGGGTCCCGGTCAGGGTCCAACAGGCGGTAATTTTGCTGATCCTCTTCGGTCAGTTCCACCACAATATCCGGTGTAACCCCTTTCCCGTTATAATTCTTGCCGCTGGAAGGATTGTAATAATCGGTGGTCAAAGTAAGAGAAGAACCATCCGACAATTCGTAGGTGGTCTGCATAACCCCTTTGCCATAGGTCTGGGTCCCAACGACGACGGCAGCTCCATACTCCTGCAAATCACAGGTAAACAGCTCAGCCGCAGAAGCGGTGGAACCGTTGACAATGACGGCCATTGGCAGGTCCACACAGCTGGCACCAGAGGTGTACATCACCACCGTCTTCCCTTCCTTGTCGGTTTTGGAGACCAAATCCCCTTCCGGCAGCAGAAAGTCCAGCATATTGGTTACACTGGTCAAAAGGCCTCCGCCGTTGTTGCGCAGGTCAAAAACCAGTCCTTCCACCCCATCGTCCATCTGATCCCGAACCGCATTGATAAACGCCTCGGGAGTGGCATTGTTAAAAGCGGAAACCTTTATGTACCCAATGTTGCCATATATCTCGCCATGGATACCGGTATCGACGATATCTGCCCGGGTAACCGAACAGTCCATTAGTTCATCCCCCCGGCGAATGGTCAGCCTAACATCGGTTCCAGCAGTGCCACGAACCAACGTCACCGCCTGCTGATAGCCGACGTCCGCGACCTTTTGGCCCTCCACCGCCACAATCTCGTCCCCCGGTTTCAAAATTCCTTCAGCGGGTGAATCATCACTGAGGAAAAGGACCGTCAAGGAATCGTCAGAATACTGACTGACGGTAATACCGATGCCGCACATATCCCCGTTGTTGTGGTCCTGGAAGGCAGCGTACTCCTCCGGAGTGCGGTAGATACTATAAACGTCCAAAGCGTCGGCATACCCGGCGGCAGCGGCGTTAGCGGCTTCCTCCGCATCGACGTCAAAGAGATAATACTGGTCGATTAAGTCCTCCAGTTCAGAGATTTTTGCGGCCATCTCCGGGGAAATATCGTCCCCCTGGAACAGGCTCCAGAGCTTCTGACCGCCCAAAGTGAAAATGCTTCCCAGGATAAAGGCCGCTGCCAACGCAGCCAAAATCCGCCGGGAAATCCCATTCCCTTCCCCCATAAATCTGCTCCTCTCTCCGGGCACGGCCCGGGCCGGTGATAAAAAGACAGCCGGCGCCCCGGTTTGGGGTACGCCGGCCATAATGCCATTGTGTATCAAAAAAGGCCGCGTCTGCATACCTCTTTCATTAAGTAGGGCTGGATATCAGGATAGGTCCAGTTATCCGGCGGTGTGTCAAACAGAAAGACTTTTTCGATTTCGCTATGCAATTCCGCATCGCGGGCTATAATCTCGGCGCAGAACAACATTCCAAAGGACTCATCCTTTCCCGGCTGCCGCACACCATATACGCAGACCGGAGAAAGGGTAAAATCGGTTGCACCAGTCTCTTCCCACAGTTCTCGCCGGGCGGTCTCCTCCGGAGTCTCCCCCAATTCCCGGTGTCCACCGGGAAATTCCAACGTCTGACGGGCTTTGTGCTTGCAGAGCACCCATTGTCCTTTTTCCCGGGCAATGATAACCGAAAAACGGATCTGGATATCGTCAACCGCGTCGTAAAAAAGTACAGCAATTGGCGCTACTCCTCTCAATCCTATGCAGACCGGGCATGGATTATGCGCTGACGTAGTTGACCGGGTTCTGGGCAGAACCGTTGACACGAACCTCGAAATGGAGGTGCGGGCCGGTGGAGTTGCCAGTGGAACCGACATAACCAATGGTCTGGCCTTTGCTCACATAGTCTCCGACGCTGCATCCAATGCTGGACATATGGGCATAAAGGGTCGTATACCCGCCGCCGTGGTCCACGATGACGTAGTTCCCATAGCTGTAATGGGAGGTGGCAAGAATAACGGTCCCCGCTTCTGCCGCGACGATCGGGGCGCCATAAACGCCGCCGCCGCTGATATCAATGCCGGTATGCCACCCGCCCCAACGGGAACCGAAGGGAGAACTGATATAGCTGTAACCGGGCAGCGGCCAGCGGAAGCTGAGGTCGCCGGTGTTGACAACGGTAGTGGTAGACGACGAAGACGAAGAAGAGGAACTGCTCTGCTGCTGTTGAGCAGCCGCCTGCTGGCGAGCCTGTTCCGCGTAGAATTCCTGAAGCTCGTTTTCTACCGCAGCTTCTTCCGCCAGCATCGAATCCAGGTCATTCTCATACTGTGCCTGAAGGGCCTCCAGGTCTTCCTGAGCGGTCTTACTCTGAGAATAAGCCACCTGAAGGTCAGACTGAGCGACCTGCTTTTCCTCCCGCTGAAGGATAATGGCTTCCTCATCCGATTCGATCTGTTCGAGGGCTGCTTCCACTTCTACCTTATATTCCTCAACTGCCTGTTTCTGTACCTCCTGCTCCTCTTTCTGGGTGCGGAGGGTCTCCACCAGCTGTTCATCCGATTCTGAAACCGCCTGCATCAGCTGAATGTTGGTTACAAAATCAGAAAAACTGTCGGACGACAGAAGCATCGCCAGCGAGGAGGTTTCCCCCGCCTGATAGAGAGCCACCATGCGGGTTTTGAACAGTTCATAGGTATCGTCAATTTCAACCTGTTTGGCGGCAATATCCTCTTCCAACTGGTCGATGTTTCCTTCCAGCTGGTCGATTTCGTTGTTTTTATCCTCAATCTGCTGCTCAAGGGCATCAATCTGCTCATCCATCAGGGCAATCTGATCCCGATAGAGTTCAATCTGGGTGGTCAGCTCATCCTGCAACTGCTGTTCAGCGTCAATCTTCCCCTGAAGGTCAGAAATCTTGTCGTTGACGTCGTCGAGCTGGGATTGGATGGCATTTTTATCCGACTGGATCTCACTGAGCGACCGGGCAGAAACCTTCTGCAACGGAGTAACATAGCTGCCGGCAAGGGCCGTCGACAGACAAAGTGCCATGGCAATTGCAGCCGTTATGTACCGCTTAGGCCGTCTTCTAGACGAGTTGGGGTTCATGGTATTCCTCCTGTATAAAATCACGGGCTGACGTAGTTCAGCGGGTTCTGAGTAGCACCGTTGACACGGACTTCAAAATGGAGGTGGGGACCGGTGACATTGCCGGTGTCACCCACGTAACCGATAGTCTGGCCCTTGGTCACATAATCCCCCACACTGGCTGCGTAGGAAGACATATGGGCGTAAAGGGTCGAGTAGCCATTGCCGTGGTCAATGATGATACAGTTACCGTAGGTGCTGTACCACTTGGACAGGATAACGGTGCCGGACTCTGCCGCGACAATCGGCGAGCCATAACAGCCGCCGCCGCTGATATCGATGCCGGTGTGGGTATCGCCCCAACGGGCACCGTAGCCAGACGTGACGGTGGTATAACCCGGCAGCGGCCAGCGGAAGCTGAGAGAGCCGGTACTGATGATCTGATTGGAAGAGGTGGAAGAAGAACTATCCGAAGAATCCTCTGTACCTGCGCTGTTGGAGCTGCTGGAAGAAGAGGACGCCGCCATCGAAGCATACAACTGCTGGAGTTCTGCCTCGACCGCCGCTTCTTCTTTTTCAATTTCCTCACGATTTGCCTCGTAGTTTGCCTTCATGGCCTCAAGGTCCTGCTGAGCGGTTTCGCTCTCGGCATAAGCCGCTTCCAAGTTGGACTGAGCGGTCTGCTTGTCCTCCCGCTGCAGAAGAATTTCATCTTCATCCGCCTGAACCTGTTTCAGGGCTTCCTGCACTTCCGCTTCAGCGGCTTCCTTCTCATCCTTCTGAGCCTGCTGCTCCTCTTTCTGGGTCCGGAGCTTATTGACCAGCTGTTCGTCCGATTCTGAAACCGCCTGCATCAGTTCCACATTGGTCACAAAATCAGCAAAACTGTCGGAGGAGAGAAGCATTGCCAGGGAAGAAATCTCTCCCGCCTGATAAAGGGCGACCATCCGTTCCTTAAACTGGTCATAGGTTGCATCAATTTCAACCTGCTTTGCAGCGATATCATCTTCGAGATCGCTGATCTCTCCTTGCAGGGTTTCAACCTCGGCGTTTTTCTCCTCAATCTGCTGTTCCAGAGCACTGATCTGCTCGTCCATTAGGGCAATCTGCTGCTGATAGAGGGAAATCTGTTCGGTGAGTTCAGTCTGATAAGCCTCTTCATCGTCAATCTGCCCCTGAAGATCGGCAATCTTATCGTTGACATCATCCAGTTTCGCCTGAATCGAATTCTGATCTGCCTGAATCTCAGAGACCGAGCGGGCCGCTACCGGCTGCGGATGGGCCGCAGACCAGGTAAAAGCAGTGGTTAAACAGACGGCCGCCGCGATGAGGGTGGTCAAAATCCGTTTCAGACGGGCACTTTGTAAAACTCTTTGCATATGGTAATGAACATCCCTTTCCATTGGTTAGCCGCCATCAGACGGCAACGGTCTGCGCGAAGTCACAGGCCCATATCAAAGCAAAAATGTCTGTAAAGTAAAACCGGTTTACACCTTTAAATAGCCTCTCATGCTGAATACACTGCCGATACAGCCGACTGCAATACCAGAAATCAGGAAGCATCCCAATACCGGAGCTGCTAATTCCGAGAAAGGCATAATCTGGCTAATGACACTGGACATCAGCGAAGTGCTTTCCACCTTAACCAGATCGAGGAAAACATTATAACCGCCCCAAACAATCAAGAAGGCAATGCCAGCAGACAACAGACCCAACAAAACGCCCTCAACTACGAAGGGAATCCGGATAAAGGTGTTGGTCGCGCCGACATATTTCATAATGTTGATCTCTTTGCGGCGGGTAAAGACCGATGCGCGGATGGTATTGGTGATGATAACCAGCGAAACAATCACCAGTGCAATGATGATTGCACCGCCAAAGATGTTGATCATATGCCGCAACTGAACCAACGTGTCGGTGATTTCGGTGGGCGCCTGAACATCGTCTACATTATCCAGGCCTTCGATCTGGGTAACCAGAGCGGCGGCGTTTTCCGGGTCGATAATCTGGCAGCGGAAGGAAGCCGGCATAAAGTCGTCGTCCATTCCCTCCAGGAGTCCCGCGTCACCGTCCAGATACCGGTCGACGATCAGGTCCATCGCCTCATCGCTGGAGACATAAGTAACCTCGCCGAGACCATCGATATGATTCAACTGGCTTTCCATCTGGGCCAGCTGCTCATCGGAAGTCCCGATCTGCATAAAGACCACCAGTTCATTTTGTTCGCCTACATACTGGACCATATTGTCCACGTTCAAAGAAAAAAGCACTGCAACCCCGACGATTAAAAGACAGGCAACCAGGGTACCGACCGACGCAATGGTCATCAGCCGGTTATGCCACAGGTTTTTAAACCCGCTTTTCATCAGGTAGCGCATACTACTCGCTCTCATTGGCCCCTCCAATAATGTAATCATCAAATACGACGCGGCCTTCCTCAATGTTAATGGTACGGCCGCCGAAGAATTTCACCATTTCATGCTCATGAGTAACCATCAGAATCGTGGTCCCCGCCTGTTTGTTGATCTGCTCCAGCATCTCAACAATCTCGTAAGAGAACTCAGGGTCGATATTGCCGGTGGGCTCGTCAGCGATGATGAGAGGAGGATGATTGATGAGGGCACGGGCCAACGAAACACGCTGCTGTTCGCCGCCGGAAAGTTCATAAGGATGCTGTTTGGCCTTTGAAGAAAGGTTCATCATTTCCAATACTTCCGGCACGTTTTGGCGGATTGCCTTATTGGACTGGTCGGTAACCCGCATAGCAAACGCGACGTTTTCATATACCGTCATATCTGGAATCAGGCGGAAATCCTGGAAAACCACGCCGAGGCTTCGACGGAACTTCGGGATCTGCCTGTTTTTCAGCTTGTTCAGATTAAAGCCGTTGACAATGACCTGCCCAGAGGTTGCCACCGCTTCCCGCAGCAGCAGCTTCAGAAGAGAGGTTTTCCCGGCGCCGGACGAGCCGACCACAAACGCGAATTCCCCCTGGTTGACACGCAGGTTGACATTGTGCAGAGCTTCGGTCCCGTTGCCATATTGGAACGAGACGTCAATCAGGTCTATCATGCATTTTCTTCCTTTCTGCCCCCCGTATCGCTCAGACACGATACAAGCCTCACCGCCAAGGCTCCAAGAGGCAATTCAGTTGCGGCAGCAGTGCTGCCTGGACACCCTTTTCCCACGGCATCCGTCTTCCCTATTTCCCATGCGGTTACAATTTATTTATGTATTGTTTATAAACTAAACAACACATTTAAATATTCCTCATAACAAGCAAAATCGATTTCCGCAGGAAAATCTTCCCACGGAAATCGTTTGGAATCAGAACTTAGTCGGGCTGGAGTTCAGATACTGTTTAACCATCAAGGCAATCTTGAAGATGATTGCGTGGTCGAATTCCCGCAGGTCAAGGCCGGTCAGTTTTTTAATCTTTTCCAACCGGTATACCAGGGTGTTTCGATGGACGAACAGTTTTCTGGACGTTTCCGAGACGTTCAGGTTATTCTCAAAGAACTTGTGGATGGTAAACAGGGTTTCATGATCGAGAGAATCAATCGAACCGGTCTTGAAGACCTCCTTGAGGAAGGTCTCGCAGAGGGTGGTCGGCAGCTGGTAGATCAGCCGGGCAATGCCCAGATTGTCATAGCTGACAATCGACTGTTCGGTATCGAAGACCTTACCAACTTCCAGAGCGACCTGCGCTTCCTTAAAGGAACGAGCCAGATCTTTAATACCGACTACGCTGGTGCCGATACCGACAACCGCCTTGGTGTAGAACTCGGAGCTGAGGGTGTCCACAATCGACCGGGCCAATTTTTCCAGGTCTTTGGAGTCAATCCCCGCTTTGATTTCCTTCACCAGGACAATGTCGCTCTCGCTGATATTGAAGACGAAGTCTTTCTGTTTATCCGGGAAAAGGTTTTGGATGACATCATAAGCAGATACGTCATTGGTCGAAACCACCCGTACCAACAGCGCCACCCGGGTCACGTCTACATTAAAATGCAGTTCCTTTGCCTTAGTGAAGATATCACCGGGCAGAATGTTATCCAGGACAACGTTTTTAATAAAGTTGTTGCGATCATACTTTTCGTCGTAATACTGCTTGATGCTGGAGAGAGAGATCGCCAGAATCGACGCATAGCGGGCCGCCATCTCATCGGTACCTTCTACAAAAACCGCATAGTCGGCCTTAATGTGGGGACCGAAGGGTTTGTAGGTGTATCCATCCCGAATAAAGGTGTCATGGGATTCTCCAAAATCAACCGAGTAATAATCCCCGGTTGTACCAATTTTCGAGAGCTCGCTGCAGGCGATGATGGAAGCGTTTTCATCAATTACGCCAATTACGCGATCAATTGCATCCCGCATCTGATGGACAACACCTTGAAAGAGACGATTAGACATAGTTTCTACCCCTTTACCTTATTATAGTTTGCCTGAGCCGCGAGCAGACAACGGACGGGCCGCCGCCTAACAAATCGTATAAGAATCTGTTCCAATTATACAGCATATATGACAAAAAATCAAGGCAAAATCGCGATTCTGGGCGAAAAATGTTTTTAAGCCGAAAAACGGCACAAGCCAATTGCGGCCATTGCTTAAATTGTACCATATTTCGAGACCGGAAAGTGTGAATTTGCTGTAAATTCTGCCTATATGTCGGAAATTGGCATCTTCCTTCCTAATAAATAGCATAGAAAAGCGAATGGAAAAAACGGGCACCCGACGAATCGGATGCCCGTTTTTCCGGGAAATATTTATAGGAGAGATGTCATTCGATTTCAGTATGGGCGTCTAAATCCTCAAGGATATATACGTCCACGGCCCGGACACCATACTGCATGCAGGTGTCTCTGGAATTCATGTACTGGTCCACCAGGATCCGGCCGCTTAACATAGCGCCACCAGTATCGGCAGCGATTGCATAACCGTAATCCCAAGAACCATCCTGCGTTTTAATGTAAAGTTTGGTCCCGTATGGGATGACACTGGGGTCGACGGCGACATACCCCACCGAAAGATGTCGGCCAGTCGCCCCATATGCACCCTCATTTGAGGTATATGCCGTCCCAAGACCAGATATGACGTCAACCGCCTGCTCGGGCAAGCCGTTTTCGTCAAAGGTCAGCCATTCAGGCTGCTCGAGATATTCAATTGGGGCATCGGAATCGCCGAGCTGTGCCCGGCCATTGGTCACCGCAGTGGTGACAACCTCGCTGATGGCCTCTTCGCCCACCAGTTCCCCATCCACATAGGTCCGACGATATTCGACGGTCTTGCTGCCATCGGTACCGTCCCAAAATACCTTGACCGATCCCTCCGGCAGATACCGGGTGGGCTCATAATCATATTCCCAGTCGATTACCTCATCGGTGACATAGGTATCATAGGTTACCCGAGATACCTTAATCGTCTCCCCATCCTCAACCAGATCGGTTAAGTCCTGGGAAACCATGTCGTTTTCTCCCAGAACAATGTCCTGGGAATCGAGAATCTCCGCAACGGTCGTCTCGTTCGGCTTAAAGGAAATAACCTTCCGCACGCCGTCCGCTTCCAGATAACAGGAGTCCGCCCGGTCGATGGTGATGGTGTACACATCACGGCTGGTGTTCTCCACCGTATAGGAATCGTTGCTGTTGAGGTGCATACCAGCCTGTTGAATTGCTTTATCCACTTCTCCGGAAGCGGAATAATAGAGACTGGTTTCGCCCTCATCCTGGAAATAGAAAAGGTATTGACCTTCTGCAGCGCCTCCGGTCGTATTGACCATCATAACGCCAGCAAACATAACGCAGATGATTCTAACCATTTTGGATATGAGACTTTTCACGTCTTGATCGTTCCTTTCTGAGCCAGCGGCAATCCGCTTCTCAAAAATTTTTGCTGTCCCTAAACGGAGCAGCTGTCGGTCCGAGCCATAGGCCGGACGCCCAAGCCATCCAAAACCAGCGGCAAGTATCTGCAACCCGTTCTTGCCAGCCGTTGCCTATATTCTATCCACAAATGGCAAAACTGTCAAATGATGCAAACAGGCTGGTTTTGTGCATTTTATTGTGTTATCTTATTTTTCTAAGAAGAAACAAAATGTAAAATTGGCGCGTAACAGCTTGTTTAACGGCTTGTTACGGGCTAGGTAACGTTTTGTTTCGCCATTTGTGCCAAACTGATACTTAAAAGTTAAAATAATAAAAGATATGGTAAAGTGGCCTTTTGACCAGTTTTACGTGTATTTCTAGGGAATACACATTGCCATATTCAAATAATACAAACTGTATAATCCTTGGGAGGGTTCTTCCCTATTATCCTTCAAATTGCAAAAGAAAATAGAAAAAACCTCTTGAAAAATGATGCAGATATTGGTAATATGAAGATGGACTGGGCGCCACCCTGTCGAACGGCGGTTTCATTGTACCGTAAAATTTATGAGAGAAAGGTCGGATTTGATGATGATTGAGAATTTTTTTGAAGACTTGTCAGCCCTGCATATCGGAACCGAGCCCAACCGAGCCTACTATATTCCCTGCGATGATTCCAGCGAAGCATTGGACGGCTTTCGGGAATCCTCCTCTAGGTTTATCCTATTAAATGGCGATTGGAAATTCAAATACTTTCCTTCCGTTCGTCAGGTGGCGGAAGACTATGAAAACGAAAGCTGCGATGATTTTGATACTCTGCCGGTACCCTCCGTCTGGCAGGCCTACGGCTATGACCGGCATCAGTATACCAACCTTCGTTATCCCTTCCCCTACGATCCGCCCTACGTCCCATTGGACAACCCCTGCGGCATTTACCGGACAACCTTTTCGGTTGGCGATCTGAACAGCCGGTATTATTTGAACTTTGAAGGGGTCGACTCCTGTCTGTATGTTTGGGTCAACGGCAACTTTGTCGGGTACAGCCAGGTGTCCCATTCCACCAGTGAATTCGAAATCACCCGCTTTTTAACGGAAGAAGAAAATACCCTCACGGTGATGGTTCTCAAATGGTGCGACGGAAGCTATCTGGAAGATCAGGACAAACTGCGGATGTCGGGAATCTTCCGGGATGTTTATCTACTCCGCCGGCCCCAGGAACACCTACGGGATTTGACCCTAAAAACGGTTTTGGAAAATAATTATACCAAAGGTGTTTTGCAGGTGACGTTCGAATCAACTAGCTTATTACCTGTAAACTGGACAATACTGGACCCTGAGGGTATAAAGCTGTCGGAAGGAAAAGCTGAAGGAGAAACCGGTGAATTTTCTATTTCAGTAGATCATCCAGCTCTCTGGAACGCCGAACAACCAAATCTGTATACCCTGCTGCTCCAGGTGGGTGAAGAATACATTGCGCAAAAAGTTGGTTTCCGGGAAGTAAAAACTGAAAACGGCGTCCTTCTTTTAAATGGCAAACCGATCACCTTCCGCGGTGTCAACCGCCATGACTCCGACCCCATCAAAGGATATGCGGTAGACGCGGAAGACCTGCTTCGGGACCTGACCATCATGCGGGAGCACAACATCAACGCGGTCCGCACCAGCCATTACCCCAACTCTCCACTGATGGCCGAAATGTGCGACCGGCTGGGCTTCTATTTAATTGAAGAAGCGGACCTTGAATGTCACGGCGTCACCACCCAGACGGGCGACTTTGCCGCCTACCGTTCCCTCTACCCCACCATTGCCCGGAACCCCGAATGGGCAGAGGCAATCCTGGACCGGGTACAACGGTGTGTAATCCGGGACAAGAACCGGACGTCGGTTATCATCTGGTCGATGGGCAACGAATCCGGCTGGGGAACCTGCTTCGAACAGGCGGCCAAGTGGGTCAAGGAATACGACAACACCCGGCTGCTCCACTATGAAGGAGAAAACTGGGGCGACGGCGAATACGACGAATATAAGGAAACCACCGCCGACCTGGATCTGCGCAGCTGGATGTACCCGCCCCTTCAGCAGATCATCGACTACTGCGAAAATCCGGAAAATAAAAAGCCGCTCATCCTTTGCGAATATATCCACGCCATGGGCAACGGACCAGGAGATGCAGAAGATTATTGGACGCTAATTCAAAAATATCCGAATTTTGCCGGCGGGTTTGTTTGGGAATGGTGTGACCATGCGGTCTACATGGGCCGGACGGCGGATGGAAAGTCAAAATATTACTATGGCGGAGATTTTGGAGAAGAGCTCCACGACGGCAACTTCTGCATGGACGGATTGGTCTACCCCGACCGCACCCCCTCCCCTGGACTGGAGGAATATAAAAATGTCATCCGGCCGGTACGGGTCACGCTGGAGGAAGACGGACAGTTTACCTTCCACAACCTGATGGACTTCACCGGCACCGACGCACTGCGGGTGATTTATGAGATCACAGTGGACGGCCTGCTGGCTGGGACTGGTGACCTGGAGCTGCCGAACATCGCCCCCCACGAAAGTGAAACCTTCTCGCTGGAACTGCCGGAGTGCGACGGCGACGCCCTGGCCATCCGGTTTATCTATCAGCTGAAGGAACCCACCGAACTGTTGGACGAAGGACACGAGCTGGGCTTTGACCAGATTCTGCTGGAAGACGGCAATCCCGCTTCCCAGCGACTGACGGAGCTGTCCCCCGAACTCGAGCAGGAAGATGAACTATCGGTTCGGGAAGATGACGATACGGTCATCCTCCGGGGCGGGAACTTCCGGTATGTCTACGATAAAAACACCGGCGCCTTCTCGGAAATGGTCTACGACCAGCAGACCCTCTTGATGAAACCGATGGAATACAACATCTGGCGGGCACCGACTGACAATGACAGAAATGTCCGGAATACCTGGGAAGCCTACGGCTATAACCGTACCCATGCAAGAGGATATGAAACCGATGTGTATGCCGGTTCCGGTGAAATCACCATCTGCACCCACCTGTCCCTGGCAGCCGATGCCCTGCGGAAGGCCCTCGACATCGAAGCCGAATGGACCGTTCTTCCCAACGGTCAGGTCCACTGCACCCTCCAGGTCACCCGGGACCACGACTTCCCCGCTCTGCCGCGGTTTGGAATACGGATGATGCTGCCCCAGTCGATGGAGATGGTGGAATACTATGGCTACGGACCCAACGAAAGCTATCCCGATAAGCATCGCTCCAGCTGGCTGGCAGTCTTCGACTCGACGGTGGACGAGATGTTTGAGGACTACTTAAAGCCCCAGGAAAACGGCAGCCATTGGGGATGCCGTTATCTGACCATCGGGGATAACGAAAAGGGAATCTTTATCGCAGGAGAAAACTTCTCCTTTAACGCCTCTCGGTATACCGAAGAGGAGCTGACAAAGAAAGCCCATAACTTTGAGCTGAATCAGAGCCCCTATACCGTCCTTTGCGTCGATTACCGGCAGGCGGGCATCGGCAGCAACTCCTGCGGACCGAAACTGCTTCCCCAGTATCAATTGGACGAAGATAACTTCACCATGCACTTTACTCTGGCACCGTTGACCTTCGGAGAATCGGATGAGTAAATATTTTGACAAATAAGCAATACCGCCGCCCAGAAAACTTCTAGGCGGCGGTATTTTTCGTTTATCGTATGGTGAAATAGAAATAAAAACCCGTTTACCGATCCTTTTGCCGATTCTCCGGAAGACGGAACAAAAGCCGCAGCATAACCGGACCGTCGAAGGGAATCAACGGATAAAGATAGCTCTTACCGCCGACTGTTTTGGTGGTGATAACCGTCAACGCAAGGGCCAGAATCCCCACGGCAAATCCCCAGGCATCTCCAATCGCCACAAAGATTACCAGCAACATCCGCCACAATTTGAGCGCGTATCCCAATTCAAAGCTGGGCTGGGCAAAATTGGCGATGGAAACAAATGCCATATACAAGACTACCTCCGGAATCATCCAACCGGCCTGTATCGCAAAATCGCCGAGGATTAGTCCGCCGATGACACTAAAGGAGGAAGAAAGGGAGTTCGGAGTATTCAGTGAGGCAAGCTTTAAGCTGTCCAGCACCACCTCAACTAAAAGAATTTGCAAAAATACGGGGATCGGTCCTGGGTCATCCACCGATAAAAACTGAAAGCGATCCGGAAGCCAGCTTGGATTGCGGATTAAAAGATACCAAAGAGGCGTAACAAACAGGGTGACAAAGACAGTCGCCAGTCGGATGAGCCGCAGATAACTGCCGACCACCGGCGGAAAATAAAAGTCATTGATATCCTGAGAATATTGGAAGATGCTGACCGGCAGAATCATCACCGCCGGAGAAGTGTCCACCAGCACCAGAACGCTCCCCTCCAAAACGGAAGCCGCAGCGGTGTCCGGTCGTTCGGTGTACCGAAACCGTGGAAAGGGGTTAAAGCCGGATTTAACCAGCCGTTCAGCCAAACTCTGCTGACCGAGGGTCAAAGCGTCGGTTTTAATCGACAAAATCTGCTTACGAAGTTTATCCACATAGGACTTGTCCGCCCGGCCATCCATATAGCAAAGAATCACATCGGTGCGACTGCTGTTGCCGACCTTCAGCGCCTCCATCGTAAGGCTGGGATCTCGAATCCGACGGCGGATCAGAGCGGTATTGCAGACAATCGTCTCGACAAAACTGTCCCGCGCCCCCCGCAGAGCCCGGTCATCATCCGGCTCCTGTACACCCCGGGCCGGATAGGAACGGGCTTCGATCATCACCGCTCCAGAAAAGCACTCGCTAATTAGGCAAAGCTTGCCGGACAAAATATCGGTGACAATGGTATTTAGGTCATCAGACTCTCCTGTCTCCATTAAGCTGACGTTACGGGCAATAAATTCTTTGGCCGTCCCAGCGTCTGCCCGATCAGACGGCAGACGGATCAAAAAAGCGACAACCTTTTCCATCACTTCACTCTGGACAAAGCCGTTTACAAAAAAGAGCATCGACTCCTTGCCAGCGATCTCCAACGGACGCGCCATGATATCGAAACTGACCCCCGCCCGCAAAAGCTCCTTTAGAGTTTCCCGGTCCTGGGTAAAATTCCCGCTTAAGGTTTTGTTCCCCTTCATCTTACCGTTCCTTTCCATCTGGCATGATATGGGGAAGTATAGGCTGTGGGGAAAAAGTTTATACAATCAAAGCGCCCGCTCTTTTTACAGAGCAGGCGCTTTTTCCAATGTCTTTAGGATTCTGATTCTTCTTCCCAATCGGGATAAATATCCCCACTGCCGGAAAAACCATTGGGTGTTTTTTTATTTACTTGAGCCATATTAACGGTAAATCTAATTCCTGAGGCCGTTTCCATGCAGAAATTCAAATTGTAAGAACTCCCGTCTTCCGGCAGAGAAATGGTCACAGTATAATACGCATAATAGAGGCTGGAAGAGACCGCTGCGTCTGCCGAATCTGTTTCCTGAGCCTTTGCTGTAGAACTGGATTCCGGTTCCGACGTAATACCGGCAGCATCTGGAATACGGTTGCCATCCGGTTCCATCGCGAACTCCTGCACCCCACCGTCTTGATCTTCGGCAATCAACCAAACATGGGCAATATCGTCCGGAATGGTCAAAATCGAATCGACCGCGGGCTGAAAACCAGCTTTGACCACCGCAGTGCCGTCTTTAACGGTGATATCATAGGAATAGTAAATCTCAAAAAATTCCGCCGTGGAAACGCTGGGCAGAACCTCCTGCTTGCGGGTACCGTCGGTGGTCAGAATCGTGACCACCGGTACCAGCTCATAAGGTGAGGCAGAAATCGACAGAGTCGCAGTATAACTGCCCCCCGACTCTACCGCCGGTGTGGAAACATCTCCAATGGAGATTTCCACCGAATCTCCTTCCCCAATCTCCTTGGGAGTGACCACCACCGTCGCAGAAAGCTGATGGTTATCGCCCATATCCACCTGAGTATCCCAATAGGACAGCAGGCTTTCGCCGGAAGAAATCTGATCCGACAGGCTGTCCAGCCGGTTTAACAGCTGGTCCTGTAAGGAAAGGTACTGGGACTCGCTCTGGCTGCGCAGCGCATCCAGCTGTCGCTCCAGTCTACTCGCCCTCCCCCATAGAAGAAGATTCAAGCCGACGTTGACCGCAAGCAGCGCACCCCCTGCGATCACGATAATCTTTCGTTGTGTTGCGTTCATGGTGTACTCCTTACAAACCGGTGCCCAGGCGGATAACGCTTAGGCGCTGGCCGAATCCTTTATTTGAGGCGGATAACGTTCCAGGAATAGGGCTGCAAAACAGAATGAGCCCGATCTCCTTGGACCGTCGTTTTACCGTCGGTCTTGGGGACGACATTGTCCGGGTGGTCGGCAGTGTTAGCCTCTTTAAAGTCATGTCCCTGAAGGGTGATATGGGTATCGAGCTGCAAGGCTCCAAATCCTTCCAGACTGGTCTCCAGTTCGACTGGCTGGTCGGTCTTGTTGACCGCAAACAGAGTAAGCTCCTTTTTCTCCGGATTCCAAACCGACGCAGTCTCAATCACCGGCACTTTACGGCCGGAGGTAGCGGTATAGGTTTCACATTCCGGAGCGGTTTTCAGAGAAATTCCCCTGCCATACCGGCTGGCGTGGAGATAGGGGTAGAAGATGGTCTGCGCCCAGGCCTTATCGCCATTGGTCATAATCGGCGCGATTACATTGACCAGCTGGGCCAGGCAGGCAATCTTAACCCGGCCGGCATTGCGCAGAAGGGTCATCAGCATACAGCCGACCAACAGAGCATCCTCAAAGTTATATACATCCTCCAGCTGGGGCGGCGCCACCTGCCAAGGTTCCATTTCAGCATCCGTTTTCTTGGAATGATACCAAACGTTCCATTCGTCAAAGGAAAGGTTGATTTTTTTAGACGAGTGCTTTTTCGCCCCGACGCTGTCACAGATGGAGACCACCGACTGAATAAAGGTGTCCATGTCCAAGCTTTTCGCCAAAAACTCGCCGATGTCGTCGGCTTCGTTGTCATAATAGGTATGCAGGGAAATATAATCCACGTAGTCGTAGCAGTGTTCCAGCACCACCCTCTCCCACTCGCCAAAGGTGGGCATCATCAGTCCGGAACTGCCGCAGGCCACCAGCTCAATGGACGGGTCGACCAGCTTCATCAGCTTAGCCGCTTCGCAAGCGGTTCGGCCGTATTCTTCCGGCGTTTTTGCGCAAATCTGCCAGGGACCGTCCATCTCGTTGCCGAGACACCAAGTCTTGATGCCAAAGGGTTCGTCATACCCGTTGGCCCTACGTTTTTCGCTAAAGTAGCTGCCGCCGGGGAAATTGCAGTATTCCACCAGGTTACGGGCCTCATCGGGACCCCGAGTGCCCAGGTTAACCGCCATCATCACTTCTGACCCGGCCTTTTTTGCCCAGGACTGAAAGTCATCGATGCCGACCTGGTTGGTCTCGATGGTCCGCCAGGCCAGTTCCAGCTTGCGGGGACGCTGATCCTTCGGACCGGTGCCATCTTCCCAGTTGTAGCCGGATACAAAATTTCCGCCCGGATACCGCACCAAAGGTACATCCAGCTCACGGACCAGATCGAGAACATCTTTCCGGAAACCCTCTTCATCAGAAAGCGGATTGCCAGGATCGTAGATGCCGCCATAAACCGCCCGGCCCAAATGCTCAATAAAGGAACCAAACAACCGTTTATCCACTTCACCGGCAATGTCCATCCGGTTCAACCACAGTGTTGCTTTCATCTGCTGCATACCTTCTTTCTGCCGCCTATGTTTCAAAGCGGATTATAAAAACCCGCAGCTCCGGAACAGCCGGACCTGCGGGCCATTCATCCACGTTTATTTTACAACTTCACCATTGATTAAAACACAGCTGGGTTTAACTGCAATATCAAAGCAGCTGCCGGGCATAATGACAACATCGGCGTCCTTGCCAACTTCAAGGCTACCGACCCGATCCTCGACCCCAATGTGTTTAGCGGGGTTGATGGTAATCGCCTTCAGAGCGTCGAAGGGTTCCATACCCGATTTAATGGCCAGTTCGGCACAGAGGGGCAGGTACTGCTGCGGGATAACGGGAGCGTCGGTGATGATCGAAACCTGGCCGCCCGCTTTGGCAAGAATGCCAGGGGTCGCAAAGGTCTTGTACCGAAGCTCAAATTTGGTTGCCTGGGTGAGAGAGGGGCCAACCGCCATCGGAAGGTTTTCCTTAATCAGTTCGTCCACAATCAGATGGCCTTCGGTGACATGCTCCAGCGTGATTTTCAGGCCGAATTCCTTCGCAATGCGGATTGCGGTGAAGATATCGTCGGCACGGTGAGCATGGGCTTTGAGAGGAATTTCCTTATGGATAACCGGAAGCATTGCATCCAGCTTAAAGTCAAATTTCGGGAGCTTAGTGGGATCGTCGCCTGCTTCTTTGATCTTGCGATCATATTCCAGCGTCTTCAGGATCAATTCACGGAGCTTCGCCGCCGTCGCCATACGGGAAGAGTTGTTGGTTGCCCGGTAAACCCGTTTCGGGTTCTCGCCAAAGGCACACTTCATTGCAACCCGAGGATTGATAACCATGTTGTCCACCCGGTCACCGTAGGTCTTGACCGCCATAAAGGTGCCGCCTACAACGTTTGCAGAGCCAGGGCCGACACAGACGGTGGTAACACCGGCAACTGCAGCTTCATGAACATCGGGATCCATCGCGTAAAAGCCGTCGATACCCCGCAGCTGAGGGGTCAGAGGATCGGTGGGCTCGTTGACATCGCTGCCCTCAAAGCCGATACCGCTGTCAATCATCCCCAAATGAGAATGAGCGTCGATAAAACCAGGGTAAACATGCTGGCCGGAAGCATCTATTACTTCGGCGCCGTCGGCTGCGAGATTTTCGCCGATGGCCGCAATTTTGCCGTCTTTGACCAGAATGTCAGCCGTATAAGGCTGCTCATGGATGGCATCGAAGATAAGGCCGTTTTTGATTACTTTTTCCATTTTCTTTTCCTCTCTTTCTGTCAGTCGACAACCGTGTAAGCAAAATACTCGCATTTTAACCGGACCCCTTCGTCGGTTTCTTCCGGCAAAAGCGCCCTGGCAACACGGTTTTCATCCCCACTGTCGGTGACCAGGATGGCATAGTCCCCATCGATCTTCGCGACGGTGTAGAATATGGGTTCCAATCCTGTTCCCTCCTTTTTTGGCTGTAAATTGGACTTTTTGTCAAAAAAGCCCGATAAGCCAATTTCATTATATCACTTTTACCTGATTCGTCAACTCCCTCTGGAAGAAAAAAGTGAATTTTGCGCATTCACTTCCATGGATATCATGGAAAAAAATCTCTGTAAGAGAACTGATTTTAGGCCTTTACACCGTCAAAATACCTTTTGCCTCCCCATTCTCTGCATTTTATGCACAAAAATAGTTGCATTTTGGAAACAGTTTTGATATAATATAAAAGATGATTTTTCCGCGCCCGGTCCGGAAATTATCCGGGCGCGAAGGATAGAAAGGAAGGATCGACATGATACATCGTTCCAGCGGCGTTTTGCTGCATATCTCGTCCCTTCCCGGCGACTACGGGATTGGATCCTTTGGGCAGGAGGCAGTGGCCTTCGCACGGCAGATGCACGAATGTGGGTTCTCATTTTGGCAGACCCTACCCTTCACCACCATCGACCAGTATAACTCTCCTTACACCAGTTATTCGGCCTTCGCCGGTAACCCGTTTTTCATCGATCTTCCCTCGCTGGCCCGCCAAGGACTGCTGACCGAAGAGGAACTGCGGGCTAACCGGTTCCCGACCCCCTATGCGGTGGACTATGACTGGCTGCGGAAAACCCGGGAGAAAACCCTCCGCCGGGCATTTTCCCGAATTGGACCGGGGCTGCGGGAAAAAATCGAAGAGTTTGTACAGGAAAACGATTTCTGGCTTCCAGATTACGCCCTCTTTTCCGCCCTGAAATCACGGTATAACGAAAAGGCATGGATGGATTGGCCGGATCAGGACCTTAAAATGCACCAACCGGAAGCGGTGGAAGCGGCAAAGGCCGAGATGGCAGACGAAGTCTTCTACCAGGAATTTGTCCAGTACCTCTTCTTCAGCCAGTGGAAGGCAGTTAAGAAGGAGATCAACAACATCGGCATCCAGATGATTGGTGATATGCCGATTTATGTAGCCCAGGACAGCTCCGATGTTTGGGGCAACCGGCAGATGTTCGACCTGGATAAATCAGGCAAAGCTCGGCAGGTATCGGGATGCCCGCCCGATTATTTCTCCAGCGACGGGCAGCTTTGGGGACAGCCAATTTACAATTGGGCATATATGAAAGAGACCGGCTACGACTGGTGGATGAAACGGCTGGGGGTGGCGCTGCGAATCTACGATATGGTCCGGATTGACCATTTCCGCGCCTTCTCCTCCTACTGGTCGATTCCCGGAGACGCCGTCACTGCTCGTGAAGGCAAGTGGGTCAAGGGAGCCGGCATCGACTTCTTCAACCGGGTTTGGACCATCTTCGGGCGGGATGTACCCATCATCGCCGAAGACCTCGGAGAAATTGACGACGGTGTGGTACAGCTGATTACGGATACCGGACTGCCCGGTATGCGGGTAATGCAGTTTGCGTTTATCGACAACTACGATAACCTCCATCTCCCCCACAACATTCCGAAAAACGCCATCGCCTATACCGGCACCCATGACAACGACACCACCTTGGGGTGGCTGTACTCTACCTCCCCTGAAAACCGTGAA
Organism: uncultured Clostridia bacterium; assembly: GCA_944387995.1. Classification (GTDB taxonomy): domain Bacteria; phylum Bacillota; class Clostridia; order Oscillospirales; family Ruminococcaceae; genus Faecivivens. The sequence goes on from CALXHB010000199.1 coordinate 25,176, forward strand.
CGGGCGCTGCGCTACTGTGGCTTCAGCGGCGGAAATTGGTCGGAAGGCGGCTTCAAGGCGCCAGCTGTCCGGGCTATGATCCGTGCCCTCTGGGCTTGCCCCGCCATGCTGGCCGTCACCCCCATCCAAGACCTTTGTGGATTTGGAAGCGACTGCAAAATGAATCAGCCCGGGGTCCCAGGAGGAAACTGGGCCTTCCGGATCACCGAAGAGGCTTTACACAACCTGGATACCTCCTGGATTTTGGAATTAAACCGCACCTTCTACCGCAGCAGTATCTAAAACAGCATAGTAAAACGCCCGGGAAGCTTTGAAGCCTCTCGGGCGTTTTATTATTTACCGGATATCCAATCCATTTTGGAGTTTCGCTGCGGTCAGGGTGTTGCGCATCAACATTGCAATCGTCATCGGACCAACTCCCCCAGGTACGGGAGTGATATAGCCGGCCTTCTTTTCCACCGCATCATAATCCACGTCGCCGCAGAGTTTACCCTCGGCGTTGCGGTTCATGCCGACGTCGATAACAACCGCTCCTTCTTTGACCATCGGGGTGGTGATAAAACCAGCCTTGCCGACGGCGCTAACCAAGATATCCGCCTGGGAGCAGATCTCCGTCAGATTGTGGGTATGGCTGTGGCAGATGGTAACAGTCCCGTTACGGTGCAGCAGGAGCATCGCCATCGGTTTGCCGACGATGTTGCTCCGGCCAACCACCACACAATTTTTCCCGTCGATTGAAACGCCGGTCGAGTCGATGAGCTGGAGACAGCCAGCAGGGGTGCAGGGCAGAAAATGATAATCGCCAATCATAATCCGGCCGACGTTGCCTTCGGTGAAGGCATCCACGTCCTTCTCAGGGGCAATCGCCGCAATGACCTTCTGCTCATCAATCTGAGCGGGAAGTGGAAGCTGAACCAGAATCCCGTTGACGGCAGGATCATGATTTAATTTTTCCACCAGGGAGAGCAGTTCCGCCTCGGCGGTATCCGCCGGCAGAGTGTATTCGTAGGACTCAATCCCGCAGAGGGCGCAAGCCTTCTTCTTGTTGTTGACATACACCCGGGATGCGGGGTCATCCCCCACCAGGACAACCGCCAGGCCGGTATGGATTCCCTTTTCCTTCAATGCCGCCACTTCGGCAGCGACCTCCGCCTTGACAGCAGCGGAAATCTTTTTCCCATCGATAATCTGTGCCATGATTACCCCTCCTGATTTGGTTTTACTCAGATTCGCCGGACTCCTTTTTTGTCTCTTCTTCGGAGGTCTCCGGCTTTACGGAACTGGACGCTTCATCCGAAAGGTCGGTTTTATCTCCAGCAGCCGACGTTTCCTCCGCCGGAGCGGTTTCCGCAGCCGTCTCTGCCGAAGCGTCATCCTTCTTTTTGCCCTTCGCCGCTTTCTTTTCAGCGCGGCGGCGAGCTTTTTCCTCTTTCCACTTAGCCTTGTCTGCCTTGAGCGCCATTAGAGCGGCATAATCCGCCTCGTCTTTCTCAAACTGCTCGGTATAGGCGTAGCACTTGAGATAATTGTCGTCGTGGGCAGCTTTGATTTTGCCGTGGATAACCAGCCAGATGATGACGCAGGCTACAAACAGCAGCCCTGCCAGCAGCTGAGAAACCCGGATGTTGCCAATCAGCAGCGAATCGGTCCGCAGTCCCTCGACAATCATCCGTTCAAAACCATACCAGCCGAGATAAAGGATAAAGATTTCTCCATCAAACCGGCGGTGCTTGGAATAGAGGTACAAAAGGACAAAACCCAAAAGGCACCAGATGGATTCATACAAAAAGCAAGGGTGCACAGGGGCGTTGGGGTCAACGGTAACGCCCAGCTGGGTGAGAGTAGAAATGTTGTCCGAGTCGGAAAGATAGGCGACAATGCGGTCACCGGTCATTCCCCAGGGAAGATTGGTGTTGCTGCCAAAGGCCTCCCCGTTGACAAAGTTGCCCCAGCGGCCAATCCCCTGGCCGATTAAGAAACCTAGGGCCGCCAGATCCATCACCGGAAGAATCCGCATTTTATGGATGCGAGCAACGATGATCCCCACGAGGAACGCGCCGATAACGCCGCCGTAAATCGCCATTCCCCCTTCCCAGGTATGCCAGATGGACGAAAGGTTATCCTTGTACATATCCCAGGAAAAGATGACAAAATACGCCCGGGCGCCTACGACGCCTCCGATTAAACCGCCGATTACGACGTCCACCAGTTTGTCGCCGTTTACCCCAAAGCGTTTGCAGTTTTTAAAGGCCATCAACAACGCCAAAAGGATGCCGGCAGCAATGATGATGCCGTACCAGGTTACATTGATGCCGCCGATTGAAAAAGCAATTGGGTTTAGGTCAAAGCTGAGTCCCAGCTTTGGAAAACTGACTGTATGCATGTTAATCCACCTACCTGTCTATTATCCGCGGGGACGGACCACTGCCATCGCCGCCGTATCCGGGTCAAAATCGGTTTCCAGCCGACGGGCAACGTCCGCCGGCGTAATATCTGCCAGCATCTGCACCGAATCGAAGAAAGAAATACCCGCCATCTCGGCGCTGAGCAGAGCTGTTGCAGAATCTTCCACATCTCTGAGCGCACGGACCATCCGTCCGTAAATCGCGTTTTTGCAGGCGTGGAAATCTTCCTCCTGGATGCCCTCTTTTTTCAGGCGCTGAACCTCTTTCATCAACGCGTCCCAAACTGCCTCGGGATTTTCCGAATCTCCACCGAAAAGGGAAACCAAAAATCCCCGCCCGGCAAACACTTCGGTCCCAAAGCTGGCGCTGATCAGTTCCTGGCGCAACAGCTTTTCGTAGCAGGAAGAGGTGGAGCCGATCAGCAGTTCATGGAGAATTTCCAGTTCAAACTGCTGCCGCAAAAAGGCTGACTCCCCTTCCGCCGGGCGCTGTTTAAAGCCGATATAAAACTGCGGGAGGGAAACGTCCATCTGAATCTCCGCCCGGGATTTGATCGCTTCCCGGCGTTCGTTATAGGGCGCCCGCTCAATCTCCACCGGCGGGGTGTCCCGCAGGTTCTGCTCAATCACCTGCATCGCGGCGTCGGGATCAAAGTTACCGGCAATCGCCAAAACCATGTTATTCAGGTTATAAAACACGTCGTAACAGGTGTAGAGCAGCTCCGGTGTAATCTGAGCGATGCTCTCTTCGGTGCCGGCAATGTCAATCTTCACCGGAGAATGCTCATACAGGCAGGAGAGCAGTTCAAACAGCACCCGCCAACCGGGTGAATCCTGATACATCCGAATTTCCTGACCGATGATTCCCTGTTCCTTGCGGACCGTCTCCTCGGTAAAATAAGGATGCTGCACGAAGGTGAGCAGTGCCTTCAACGACTCCTCAAACTTGGAGGTGCAGGAGAAAAGGTAGCAAGTTCGATCAAAAGAGGTGTAAGCGTTGGCTTCGGCACCGGTGGCCGCGAATAGCTTAAAGGCGTCGCCGTCTTCGCTTTCAAACAGCTTGTGCTCCAGATAATGGGCAATACCGGCGGGAACTTCGGTAAATGCCGGGTCTCCTTTTTTGCGGAAACAGGTGTCCACCGAACCGTAGTTGGTGCCAAAAAGCCCATAGGCCGTGGAAAAACCTTCCATCGGATAGAGGAGGATGGAAAGTCCCGAAGGGTGGCGGTAACGGATATAGGAAGCCTTCAACCGTTCCGACGACAAAATTTCTTTATCCATCGTAAGACACCTCCCCATCGCAATCCTCTTCCGCTTCCCCTTCGGACGCTGTACCATTTAATAGGTAGACGGTGTCCAACTGAAGCATGTTGGCGGCTTTGACAATCTCCTCCCGGGTCACGGCCGACAGCTTGCGGCACTGATCTTCCGGCGTCTCCTTTATGCCAAAAACCTTTTGAGCCCGGTAATAGCTTTCCACCGAAAAGGGCGACTCTTCCACCGAACGGAAGGTGTTTTGCAGCGACAAAAGGGCAAACCGAATATCCTCGTCGGTAAACTCACCTTTCTGCATCGCTTCTACCTCCCGGAAGATCGCCTCTTTGGCCGCCTCCACCTTATCCGGTCGGACTCCGGAATCAATGAGAATGATGCCTTTGGTGCGGTCCAGGTTGGCCCCGCAATAGTAGCAGAGACCCTGCTTTTCCCGGACATTGAGAAACAGCTTGGAAGTGGCAGTCCCGCCGAGAATCGCCACCATCATCCGCATTGCGCTCAGTTCTTCCCCGCCGGGGGTCAGATTCACCCGATAGCCGATACAGAGCTTCGACTGAACCACCTCGAAATCGTCCGAGGCCGTTTTAACGGAACTGGGAGCGGGAATCGGACGAAAAGCCGGGCGGGTGCAGGGGTTTCGGCCCTCTACAAATCCGTCGCGGAAAGCCTCTTCAAAAAGCGGCTGAATCCGTTTGGCATCCCCAGTACCGACGTGGATAATCTCAATCCGGCACTCCCGTAAAATCCGGGCGTAGGCTTCGGCTGCCGACTGGGGGGTGATCTTCTCCAGTTTATCTAAAAAGCCGTAAAGCGGCAGTCCCCCCGGTTCGTCTCCCAGCATCAGACGAAGGGTCTGGTTGACGGCATACCGGCGTTTTTCGTTGATCTCGGCCCGAATAGAGTCAGCCAGATATTTCTTTTGCAGCCGGAAGGTTTCTTCGGCAAAAGCCCCATCTTCAATTAGCGGATGCAGCACCATCGACAGAACCAGCTTGGCACTCTCCATCAGCAGGTCTTCCCCATGAAGGGCGAGACCGGAATCAATGGTGGAAGCGGCAAATGTTAGGCTTTCTTCATCCCCCAGTTTTTGCAAGCTGGAACCGGCCACCGCCCCATAAAGGCGGTTAAGGTTGCGGGAAAAAAGCCGGTAGGTCGGGTAATCGGCGGTGCTCCGCCCCAACATCAGCGAAACCAGCGCATTCTCTGTCACCGTCTCACTGGAAAGGGGCACAATCAGACTGACCGCAATGAGGCTGGACTGAAACCGCTCCATCGGAATGGTGCCGAAAGAAACTCCGTTGCCAATCGATGTAGTTTTATGTGGAAATGGTTTCATTGGATCCTCCCTTTTCACAGAATTTCTTTTATTATAACACAAAACGGGAAAAATTGCAGAGATTCTCTAAAAAAATCTACCGGATAATTTATTGATTGATTTGAAGATTGACCCATTGAAAAAGCCCCCGGTCACCCGGAGGCTTTGATAAGGGAAGGAATCCTTATTCCAGCCCTTTGCTCTTGACAATATAATTCCAGGAATCCCGGCACATCTCTTCCAGGCCCAAATGTGCTTCCCAGCCCAGAACCTCTTTGGCCTTGGTCGGGTCAGCATAGCAGGCGGCGATATCCCCTGCACGGCGGGGAGTGATCTTATAGGGAACGGGACGGCCGCTGTACTTCTCAAAGGCATGGACGATTTCGAGAACCGAATATCCGTGACCGGTACCGAGGTTGAAGGCGTCCGCACCCTTATGCTCTCTCGCCCACTTCAGCGCCGACAGATGACCCTTAGCCAGGTCGACCACGTGGATATAATCCCGCACGCCGGTTCCATCAGGGGTATCATAGTCGTTGCCGAATACCGACAGGCAGGCCAGTTCTCCGCAGGCAACCCGGGCCACATAAGGCAAGAGGTTGTTCGGGATGCCGTCCGGTTCTTCGCCGATCAGGCCGGAGGGATGAGCTCCGATGGGGTTAAAGTACCGAAGCAGAGCCGCGGTCCACTCGGGATCCGATTTGCAGAGGTCTTTAAGAATCCATTCGATCACCAGCTTGGTGGTGCCGTAGGGGTTGGTGGTGGAGAGGGGGAAATCCTCCTGGATGGGCAGCGACTCCGGCGAACCGTAGACGGTGGCCGAAGAGGAGAAGACAATCTTTTTCACCCCATGGGCCCGCATCTCATTGCAGAGAACCAGGGTGCCGGTGATATTGTTCTGGTAGTATTCCAGAGGTTTTTCGACACTTTCGCCCACTGCCTTCAGGCCGGCAAAATGGATGACGATGTCGATGTCGGGGTTCTCGTCAAAGACCCGCTTGACATTCGGCTGGTCTACCAGATCAACCTCATAGAACTTAAAATCCTTGCCGGTGATGGTACGAATCTTATCCAGCACTTCCGGCTTCGAGTTGGAAAAATTATCGAGGATTACAACCGATTCCCCTGCGTTCAACAGTTCAACGCAGGTATGGGAGCCGATAAACCCGGCGCCTCCGGTAACCAGTACAGACATGCACATCTTCCTTTCTGAAGGCCGCCCTGATAAACGGCGGTTTTTCTCGTTTCAGAATAGCATATTTTCCCCCAGCTGTCAACGCAGCAGACACTTTTTTAGCAAATTACACGGAAGAAACCGGCAGAGTCTACCCCACATTTTATAAGGAAGAATTATTCTTCGGCATCTTCTTTCGCCCACTGAAGCGACCGGGACACCGCCCGTTTCCAGCCCCGGCGCCGTTTCTCCCGTTCCTCCACAGTCATTTCCGGCTGATAGCGGACCGCGATCCGACGGGCGGAAAGAAGCTCCTGCTGTTTCCAGAAGCCGATGGTCAGACCAGCCAGGTAGGCCGCTCCCTGGGCGGTGGATTCATACACCTCCGGCCGGCAGACTGGGATTCCCAAAATATCCGACTGGAACTGCATCAAAAAGCCATTGGCCGAGGCGCCGCCGTCCACCGACAGTTCCACAATCGGACGACCCGCGTCGGCAGCAACCGCTTCCAACAGATCCGCCGACTGGTAGGCAATCGACTCCAGTGCAGCTCTTATAATATGCTCCCGTCTGGTGCCCCGGGTAATGCCGATTAAAAGCCCTCTGGCGTACATATCCCACTGAGGCGCGCCGAGACCGGTAAAGGCCGGCACCATATAAACGCCGCCGGTATCTTGGACCTTGCGGGCATAATACTCCGAATCCGCCGATTCCCCAATGAACCGCATTTCATCCCGCAGCCACTGAACCACTGCACCGCCGGTAAAGACGCTCCCCTCCAGCGCGTACTGAAGGGAACCGTCTGCCGAGGCGGCAATGGTGGTTACCAGACCGTTTTTGCTCTCCACCGGCCGGGAACCGGTATTATAAAGAAGGAAACATCCGGTGCCGTAGGTGTTTTTGACCTGGCCCTCCTGCCAACAGCACTGACCGAAGAGGGCAGCCTGCTGGTCACCGGCAACCCCGGCAATCGGCACCGCGACACCGTCCACATGGGCAAACCCAAAGACCGACGAGGAAGGTTTTACCTCCGGCAGCATACAGCGAGGAATTCCCAAACGGGAAAGGATCTTTTCGTCCCAGTCCAGTGTGTGGATGTTGAACATCATCGTCCGGGAGGCGTTGGTGTAATCGGTGGCAAAGATTTCCCCGCCCGACAATTTCCACATCAGCCAGCTGTCAACGGTGCCAAACATCAGTTCCCCCCGTTCCGCCCGGGCATGGCCGTCGGGAATATGGTCCAAAATCCAGGAGAGCTTGGTGGCGGAAAAATAGGCGTCGATGAGCAGCCCGGTGGAAGCGTGGATGTATTCCCCAAACCCTTCTGCTTCCAGTTGTTCACAGAGAGGAGCCGTCCGACGGCACTGCCAGACAATTGCATTGTAAACCGGACGGCCGGTGTTTTTTTCCCAGACAATCGTCGTCTCCCGCTGGTTGGTGATACCGATGGCGGCCACTTCTTCCGCCGAAATTCCCGCCAGGAGCATCGCATCCACCAGAACGCCGTACTGGGTTGCAAAGATTTCCATCGGGTCATGTTCCACCCAGCCCTCTTTGGGGTAGTACTGGGTATATTCCCGCTGGGCCATCCGGACAACCTTCTGATCCCGGTCAAAAATGACAGCCCGAGAGCTGGTGGTTCCCTGGTCCAGGGCTATAATGTACTTTTTCTCCATTTTGTGCCCTCCTTTTGGATAAAATTCGGCATTTATTGATATAAAGTAAATTCCCTTTACAGGAAGAATATGTCACTTCCTGTAAAGGGAAGTCTGTAAAGGCAGATTACTTCACAGATAATTTACTTGAGCAGATTGGAGCTGAGAGCAAAGTCATTTCCCTCCGGGCTCATCAGCATACCGCCAGCAATGCCGATTTTAATCGGACCGTGCTCCCCTTCCAGGTGCACAGAAACCGTCTTACCTTCCCGGGAGGCGGTGATGGTGAATTTATGCTCGCCCTTTTGAGAGACAACCTCCGCGGTAGCGGTCGCGCCATCCCGCAGGCCAAAGATCCGAATTTCCGGTTCCACTTCGTAATCGTAGTCGGGGCGGTCATTGTGGTTGCCAAGAACGAGGACGGTGTTCTCCCGGACAAAGAGCGGAAGGGTGAAATAGTCGTAGGTCTGTTTGTGCCAGCCGCCGCCCTGAACCGTTTCACCAGTAAACCAGTCGGTCCAAAGCCCTTCCGGCAGGTAGTACTCCCCTACCCCGCGGTCGTTCATAACCGGTGCCACCAGGAGGCTGTCACCCAGCATGTACTGGGTGTCGACAAAAGGTGCGGTCCGATCGTCCGGAAATTCCACAAACACCGGACGCATCATCGGGATACCCTTTTCGTGGGCTTCCACTGCCATTCGGTAGAGGTAAGGCATCAGCCGCATCTTCAGTTCGGTGAAGGTCTTGGTAACTTCGACCGCTTCCTCACCGTACATCCACGGCACTTTATAGGCGTTGGAACCGTGATAACGGCTGTGGGAAGAAAGAAGGCCGAACTGGGTCCAGCGTTTGAAAATATCGTTGGAGGAAGTTCCTTCAAAGCCGCCGATGTCATGGCTCCAATATCCAAACCCGCACAGCGCCAAGGATAAGCCGCCCCGGAGGGACTGGGCCATCGAAGGATAGGTCGGGAGGTTATCGCCGCCCCAGTGCACCGGGAACTGCTGGCCGCCAGTGGTGGCGCTGCGGGCAAAGAGGCAGGCCTGCCCTTCGCCATAAACCTCAGTCAGGAGATCATAGACCGCCTTGTTGTAAAGATAGGTATAATAGTTGTGCATCTTGTCCGGATCGGAACCATCGAAATATCGAATCCCATATTTGGCAGCCTTCGGGCCGTAGTAAGGATCCTGGACGGGAATCCGTTCACCAAAGTCGGTTTTGAAGCAGTCGACCCCCATCTCGCACAGCTGGCGGAGATAGCCCTGATACCATTTGACGGCATCGGGGTTGGTGAAGTCGACCAGTGCCATGCCGGCCTGCCACATATCCCACTGCCAAACGCTGCCGTCGCCGGTCTTGACAAAGTACCCGTTTTCCAGCCCTTCTTTAAACAGTCGGGATTTCTGGGCAATATAGGGGTTAATCCAGCAGCAGACCTTGATACCCCGGTCGTGAATCTTGCGCAGCATCCCGGCGGGGTCCTTGAATGTATCCTCGTTCCAGACAAAGTCGGTCCACTGGAATTCCTTCATCCAGAAGCAGTCGAAGTGGAAGACGGTCAGCGGGATCTTCCGCTCCAGCATCCCGTCAATAAAGGAGAGAACGGTCTGTTCGTCGTAGTTGGTGGTAAAGGAGGTAGAAAGCCAAAGCCCAAAGGTCCAGGAAGGAACCATCGGGGGACGGCCAGTCAGACCGGTATAGCGGGTGATGATATCTTTATAATCATCGCCGCCGATCACCATATATTCCAACGATTCCCCCGGAACCGAGAACTGCACCTGATTGACCGCTTCGGAGCCGATTTCATAGGAGACGGTGTCGGGAGAATTGACGAACAATCCGTACCCTTTGGTCGAGATGTAAAACGGAACGTTTTTATAAGCCTGTTCCGAGTTGGTGCCGCCGTCGGCATTGGTCAGATCCACCGACTGGCCGTTTTTAATGAACGGGCCAAACCGTTCCCCCAGGCCAAAGATCTGCTCGTTGACATCCAGTGCCAAACGCTCCCGCATATAGGTGGTCTGGTCAGGGCCATAAAGATGGGCCATCGAACGGAAGCCGCTGCTGGTCAGCTCTTTCCCGTCCCAGTAAAAACGGATGCCCCAATCCCCCTGAAGGGAGGAAACGGCGGTCAGTTTGCCGCTTTGGAGGGTGACGGTATCTCCATCCACCGTCACTGTCCCACAGGGGGAGGTATTCAGCTGGAAAGCGGGGCCATGATCCAGGGCGCCCATAAAGTTTTCCATCTTAACCGAAATCACCCCTTCCGCCGGAGAGGTCAGGGTAACGGTCATCTGGCCACAGTTTAAGGTCATCCCCCGATGCTGAATCGGGTGATAGGGGCCATAAAGGGTAACCGAGTGACTGTCATACCGGCCGGCATAACTGCATGCCGGGCACTCCTGGTCAAACCCCGGTCTGACCTGCCACATTCCATCGCTAAATTTCATATGGTACACCATCCTTTGCTTTTAATCACAATATATCAAACAGAGCCCTCGCCCTATTCACGAATCAGTTGAACGTGTTCGCGCACGTAAAAATCAAAAAATATAAAACCACCCTTTGGAGCCCCTTTCGCCCAGGTTTGCCCCAGGCGAAAGGGGGTTATCCTTAAAACCGGTTGATAACCTCTTCATCCATCAGCCGCAGCAGCTGGACCGCCAGGCGGACGGTGCTCTCATAGTCCTCGATCGAAGAGAAACCATGATGGCTATGAGCGTAGCGGACCGGCACGCTGAGTACCACAACCGGAACGCCTTCCCCAGAGAGGTTGATCTGGGCGCCGTTGGTGCGGCCACCAGTGCGGACAGCCTGCTGGGTCGGGATACCGGCGTCCTGCGCCGCCTGAAGAGCGAACCGCATGAACCGCGGGTTGGTAATCATTCCCAGGTCGTAATGACGGAGCATAACCCCCCGTCCCAGGCCGGTCTGAATCTCCGGTTCGGGGACAAAGGTATCGTCCGCCGGTGCACCTTCAAAGACGATGGCAAGGTCGGGTCGGACGGTATGGGCCGCCACCTGGACGCCACGGTCGCCCACCTCTTCCTGGGAGGTGAGGACGCCGGTCACATCTACCGACAGCTCTTCCCCTTTCAGTTCCCGCAGCACATCGCAAAGAACCGCACATCCAACCCGGCAGTCAAAGGCTTTGCCGAGCATCACACCGTTTTTCTCATTATATTCAAAGATAACATCTGGGACAACAGGGGCCCCGACGCCGATTCCCATCGCCGACACTTCGGCAGAGGAACAAGCGCCAACGTCGATGACCATCTGAGAGATTTCCGGAGCCTTTCCCTTTTCCGCTGCGGACAGATAATGCACCGGCTGGGCCGCAACTATGCCGGAAACCCAGCTGCCGTCGGCAGCCCGAACCCGCACCTTATGAGCGGAAACGGCCGAGGCAGACCATCCTCCCAGCGGCAGAAAACGCATTGTCCCGTTGGGCAGGACCGAACGGATCATAAAACCGACCTCGTCCGAATGGGCGTCCAACATCACCATCGGGCGATTGCCGGTATTTTCCCGGCGGGACATATACAGGTTGCGCAGCGGATCTTCCGCTAAGTCGGTCACATCCGCCATTGCCTCCCGGGCCACAGCCACCGCTTCATCCTCAAAACCCGACGGACCATAGGCGTCCGACAGGGCACTGATTAAAGCCAGTGAATCTTTTCTATTCAAGGTTTCCATCCCCCTTAAATCTCTGAATTTTTCTTCATTGTAGCATGTTAGATGAATTTTTGCAATGAGGGAATCCATCAAAATATGTAAAATTTTCCCCACTTCAGCGGAATTTTTCCCCGTCATCCATATACGCCGCATATCTTCCGGAGTACTGGGGGCTCCCAGTTGAAATAATGGTGTACAAACCCTAAAATCCATGTTATAATCAAATTAACTGCAAATTACGAGAGACTGCGGCCGGAAAAGGATCTGGCTATGGCTCATATTTTTAAAAAGGATGGGGAAAATATGTCACGAATGGTTTCCTATTACGATATGTACAACAAAGAAAAACAAACCGAGGTGGTCGCCGCCCTCTCCCGGCAGCATCTGACCATTGCCGCCGCGGAAAGCTGCACCGGCGGACTAATCTCCGCCCGGCTAACCGACGTTCCGGGAGCATCGGCAGTTTTCCATTGCGGAATTGTCAGCTACTCCAATGAAATGAAAATTGCGATTTTAGGGGTGAAGCCGGAGACCATCCAAAATTTTTCCGCTGTATCAGCTGAAACCGCGACGGAAATGGCTGCCGGAGTGCGCCGGATTTCGGGAGCAGATATTGCGGTCGCAGTCACCGGAAATGCTGGGCCGGAACCTTCCGAAGGCAAACCGGTGGGCGAGGTCTTTATCTCGGTCATCAGCGGCTGGCACCAGGAAACAGTCCGGTTAAACGACCGGCCCACCGGCGGAAACAGTGGAAAAATCCGGGAACAGATCCGCTTTCTGGCCTCCGAGAAGGCCTTTGACATGGTACTTGAGACATTGAGAATGCGGGAGGGAATCTAAAATGTCGCTGCAATTCTTCATTGAGGCCATTGGCACCATTGCCTTTGCCTCATCCGGCGCGATGGTTGCCATCCGCAAGCGGCTGGACCTCTTTGGCGTGTTGGTTCTGGGGGTGACGACGGCAGTTGGCGGCGGGATTATCCGGGACGTGATTTTACAGATCACCCCTCCCGGTTCCTTTCAGACCCCGGTTTATATTGGAATGGCTGCGGCCACTGTGGGAATCATCTTTCTGATTGCCTATTTCCATCCTGATTTCCTTGATATGCGGTTTCTGGAAGGGTACGAACGGCTGATGAATGTGCTAGATGCCATCGGACTGGGGGCCTTTACCGTACTGGGAGCGCAAAAAGCCCTGACCGCCGGGTATGAAGATTATCGGTTCATGGCAATCTTCCTCGGGGTCATCACCGGTGTCGGCGGCGGTCTGTTGCGGGATATGATGGCGGGAATCACACCGTATATTCTGAAAAAGCATATTTACGCCTGCGCCTCTATCATTGGCGCGATTTTCTATGTTTACGCCCGACCGCTGATTCACGAGTCCTGGGCGCTGGTGGTAGGAGCTGCCCTGGTGATTGCCGTGCGGATGCTGGCGACCCGCTTCCGCTGGAACTTGCCCATTGCCCGCATGCCCAAACAGTAAATTGGGCGGCCGAAACCAAAAGCGACCGCATCTTACCAAAATAAGCAAATAACCGGCCTCCGGGCCGGGCCATTGGAGGCATACGGTATGCAAAGAGAAAAACTCGGCTCCCGACTGGGGTTTATCCTGCTGTCAGCGGGATGCGCCATTGGCGTGGGCAATGTCTGGAAGTTTCCCTGGCTGGTGGGACAGTATGGCGGCGGGATGTTCGTCCTGATCTATATCATCTTCCTGTTGATTTTAGGGCTGCCGATTATGACGATGGAGTTTGCGGTGGGACGGGCAAGCCAGAAAAGTCCCGTCCACTCCTTTAAAGTGCTGGAAAAACCTGGGTCCAAATGGCACCTGCATGGCTACGCGTCGCTGATTGGCAACTACCTGCTGATGATGTTTTACACCGTTGTCTGCGGCTGGATGCTCCATTACTTTATCCTGATGGCGTCGGGACGGTTTGTAGGACAGGACACCGAGGGAGTCAACCAGGTCTTTTCCGAAATGCTGCAAAATCCGGCGGTACTGGTTGGATGGACAGTGGTAGTTGTTATTGCGGGCTTTGCCATTAACTCCTTTGGCCTTCAAAGCGGGGTCGAACGGGTGACAAAGGTAATGATGCTGGCGCTATTGGCCATTATGATTCTTCTCGCCATCAACAGCGTCACTACCGACGGAGCATCGGAAGGGATTAAATTTTACCTGATTCCCGACTTGGGACGGATGAAGGAGGCCGGAATTACCAACGTGATCGTTGGGGCGATGAACCAGGCGTTTTTCACCCTTTCCCTCGGCATCGGTTCCATGGCCATCTTCGGCAGTTATATCGGAAAGGACCGGGCGCTGCTGGGTGAATCGGTCAACATCGCGGTACTGGATACCTTTGTGGCCTTTACCTCCGGACTGATTATCTTTCCGGCCTGCTTTGCCTTTGGCGTTGCGCCAGACAGCGGCCCCAACCTGATCTTTGTCACTCTCCCCAATATCTTTAATAATCTGCCCTTGGGGCGGCTTTGGGGAAGCCTGTTTTTTATCTTTATGGCCTTTGCAGCCTTCTCATCGGTGCTGGCAGTTTTTGAAAATATTATGTCCTGCTGTATGGACTTAACCGGATGGAACCGCAAAAAGACAGCAGCTGTCAATATTGTGCTGATGATCATTCTCTCTCTCCCCTGCGCCCTGGGCTATAACCTCTGGTCCGGCTTCCAGCCTTTTGGAGAAGGCTCCACCGTACAGGAGCTGGAGGATTTTCTCGTCTCCAATATCTGGCTGCCGCTGGGGTCGCTCATTTATGTCCTCTTCTGCACCTCCCGTTACGGCTGGGGCTGGGAAAATTTCCAAAAGGAAGCGAATGAAGGAAAAGGCCTCAAAATACGCAGCTGGATGCGGATTTATATGAGTTATATTCTGCCGGTTATCGTCATTGTACTCTTTGTCCTGGGCATAAAGGACAAATTTTTTCCTGGATGAGCTTTTTCAATATGATTAACCCTAAAAGAGACGCAAACTGCGTCTCTTTTGTTTTCTTCAAAAACTCTTGACAATCCATCTTTCATCTGGTATAGTAAAGGTGCAGAACCCCTTACCCGGGGGTAAGGGGATATGTTCAACAATCTAACCGTTTGCAGAAAGGAAATGGTTATGTCTCAACTCAAACTAAACGTGACTGGCATGAGCTGCGCCGCCTGCTCGGCCCACGTGGAAAAGGCTCTCGGCAAGACACCGGGCGTCACCCAGGCCACCGTCAGCCTGATGACCAATTCGGCGAGTGTCACCTATGACGAAAAGACGGTTTCCCCCGCCGACCTGATCGCCGCGGTCGAACACTCGGGGTATGGCGCTTCGGTGGCCAATGCCGGCGGAAAAGCTGCCAAAGGCGAATCCGCCCAGGAAGCTGCCAAAAAGCAACAGGCGGCCATCCGATCTCAGAAACACCGGCTGATTGTATCGGGAGTATTCACGGTCCTGCTGTTTTACCTCTGCATGGGGCATATGTTCCATTGGCCGCTGCCGGGATTCTTCCTTGGCGACCGCAACCTCTTTACCCTGGCGCTGGGACAGTTTATACTGTTGCTGCCAATTCTGCATATTAACTTCCACTACTTTGAAAATGGGTTTAAGCAGCTGTTCCGCGGCGCGCCAAACATGGACTCGCTGATTGCACTGGGGTCCTCCGCCGCTACCCTTTACGGAACGGTCCAACTGTTTCGGCTGGGTTACGCCATCGCAGACGGGGACTTTGCCTCCGGGCATATGATCGCGATGGACCT
>CALXHB010000200.1 GCA_944387995.1 uncultured Clostridia bacterium
TCATCCCTCGAAAAGACGCCGGTCTTTTGTTTTCATCATCCTGAAGCCTTGGCCCGGCTGGTTCGTTTCCAAAACCGCATCGTCCGCCGGCCGATGCCCAGGACCCAGAGGGCAGCGGCGTAGATCCCAAAGAGCAGTAAAATCCCCCAGAAGGCTTTGAATCCGTCCGAAAGGTCCACACCCCGCAGCAGGACCAGGGTCACCGCCCCCGCCACCCCCGCCGCCAGCATCGGCCGCCCAATCCAGCGGGAGAAGGAAAAGCTGATCCGCACCACCTTGGTAAGCCGGGAGATGCTTAAGGAGGCGTTTACAAAGCTGGTGAAGAATAAAACGGTGATGTAGCCCTTGACCCCGAAAAGGGGCAGGAGGGTGTAGAGCAGCAGGACGCTTAAGGTCGAGTCGATGATCGAATAGCGCATCACCGCCACCTGTTGGTCCATCCCCTTTAATAGGGCGTCGGCGACGGTGTCCAGATAGAGAATCGGGGTCAGGGGAGCCATAATCCACAGCATCTTCCCCGCCTCGGGGTTTCCGTAGACGGCGCCCCCCAGCTCCGCCCCAAAGCAGATAAATGCCGCCGACACCGGCAGGGCAAAGAGCATCGTCACCCGCAGCACCCGCCCGGTCAGTTTCGCGATTTCTTTGGTCTTGCCGGTGGCCCGCCATTCCGCCACTTCCGGCACCAGGAGGTTGGAGAAGGAGGCGATCAGCGCCGCCGGGAAGTTTAGAATCGGCATCACCATCGCCTCCATCAGCCCGTACTGGGAGAGGGCGGTGGCGGTGTCCGCCCCGTACCGGCGCAGCCCCCGGGGGACGAGGATGTTCTCGATGGAGGAAAGGGCCGCTTTCAGGTATCCCGAGAGGGCCACCGGCCCGGCAATCGCCAGCACCGGCTTCGCCATCACGGCGCACTTTTCCTTCTGAAACCGCCGCTTGTGCTTATCCCGCAGGTAGAGGGTCAGGGTGTAGCAGAAGGCCACCGCCTCTCCGCCCACCGACCCCAGCGCAATCCCCACACAGCTCCATTCCAGCCCCTTGGGGAGGACAATCTGGAATGCCAGGGCCACCACTGCGATCCGGACCAGCTGCTCAAGAATCTGGCTGGTGTTGGTCTTCCAGACCTGCCGGATGGCAAAAAAGTACCCCCGCAGGCTGCAGGAAAAGGCCATAAAGGGGAGGGCCGCCGCCAGCACCCGGAGGGAACGGAGGGTCCGCTCGTCTCCGAGGATGTGGCTGCTGATGAAGGGCGCCCCAAACCATAGAAAGGACGACGCTCCGGCGCTTACCACCGCGCCGAAGATCATCGAAACCCGCATAGCCGCCGCCGCCCGGCCGTAACGGCCCTTGCCCAGCTCCTCCGCCACCAGACGGGTCACCGCCAGGTAGATGCCGGAAGTTGCCAGGGTCGAGGCAAAGTTGTAGATGGTGAAAACCAGCTGGAACAGCCCCATCCCTTCGCTGCCGATCTTGCGGGTCAGCCAGCCGGAAAAACCGATGCCGATTAGCCTAAGTATAATCGATCCGACGGCTAAAATGACGGTGTTTTTTAAAAACTGCCTCGCTTTCATAGTTCGCCTCGCTTTAGATGATGGCCGGTGTATCTTTTTGGACCGGCGCCCTTTTAAGGGGCCGTTTTAGATCAGCATATGCGCGTCCTCCTCCCGGTATGTGGGGCGAGGAGGGGGAAAGTGGGGCGAAATGAGGGTGCAAGGCTTGAAAAAGAGGGCCTGGGGTGGTATAATCAGATATGATAATCTGGCGGGTTGTACCTTTATGGAGGAAGCCCGCCCAAAGTGAAGGGAGTCGTAGAAAAGATGCCTTTTTCCCAGTGGATTTATCCTCGCTCAGACCCCGACGGGGCGCGGATGCTGCAAAAGGAGCTGGGGTTGCCGGCAGTGGTTGCCGGAATCCTGGCCGGGCGGGGCATCACCGGCCGGGAGGCGGCCCAGCTGCTTTCCCCCCAGCCGCTGGACGACCCGCTGACCCTGCCGGATATGGAAAAGGCCGTCACCCGGATTGAAAAGGCCATTGAGGACGGGGAACCGGTGGCGGTTTACGGGGACTATGACTGCGACGGGGTCACCGCCACTGCAATTTTGTACAGCTATCTGCTTTCGATGGGGGCCAACGTCACCTATTACATTCCCGACCGGCTGGACGAAGGGTTCGGGATGAACCGCGGGGCGGTGGATACCCTGGCGGAAAAGGAAATCACCCTCATCATCACCGTCGACAACGGCACCGCCGCCCTGGAGGAAATCGCCTACGCCGGACAGCTGGGCATCGACGTCGTTGTCACCGACCACCATCAGCCGGGGGAACGGCTGCCGGATGCGGTGGCGGTGGTCAACCCCCACCGCCAGGAATACACCGGCTTTAAATCCCTCTGCGGGGCCGGGGTGGCGCTGAAACTCTGTGCCGCCCTGGAAGGGGGCAGTTATGACACCGTCCTGGAGGATTTCGCTCCTCTCGCTGCCATTGGCACCATCGGCGACGTGGTTCCGCTGGAAGGGGAAAACCGGACGCTGGTTCAGGAGGGGCTGCGGCAGCTGCCGATGACCGGCCTGCCGGGCCTGCACGCCCTGCTGGAAGCGGCGGGGCTGTCGGAAGGGGAACTCTCCGCCAGCCGGGTGGCCTTCGGCATCTGCCCCCGGCTGAACGCCGCCGGCCGGATGGGCCAGTCGGGGCTGGGGGAAAAGCTGCTGCTGTGCGAGGACGAGGAGGAGGCCAAGGAGCTGGCGGACCAGCTCTGCTCCCTTAACGCCGACCGCCGGGAGCAGGAAGAGAAGATTCTCACCACCCTTTCCGCCCTGCTGGAAAAGGACCCCACCCTCCTCTATGACCGGGTGCTGGTCCTGTCGGCCCCCGACCTCGGTCACGGGGTGGTGGGGATTGTCGCCTCCCGGATGGTGACCCTTTACGGGAAACCCTGTTTTATCCTGT
This sequence comes from uncultured Clostridia bacterium, assembly GCA_944387995.1. Lineage (GTDB taxonomy): Bacteria > Bacillota > Clostridia > Oscillospirales > Ruminococcaceae > Faecivivens. The sequence continues at coordinate 2,944 of CALXHB010000200.1, forward strand.
CGGAGGAAGGGGAGCTGGCGGTCGGTTCCGGCCGCAGCCTCGGGGAATTTTCCCTCTTCCAGGCGATTTCCGCCTGCGGGGAGATTCTGGAAAAATTCGGCGGCCATAAGCTGGCGGCGGGGCTCACCCTCCGCACCGAAAACATCCCCGCTTTCCGCCGGATGGTGAACGACTACGCCGCCCGGGTCAGCGACCGGATGCCGGTGCCCCGGATGGTGATCGACAAGACCCTGCGGGGGAACGAACTGACCCTCGAGACGGTGGAGAGCCTCTCGATTCTGGAGCCCTTCGGCGAGGGCAACCCCCAGCCCCTCTTTTTGATGAAAAACTGCCTGATTGAGGGGATTACCCCTCTTTCCGGCGGCAAGCATCTAAAGCTCCGGGTCAACTTTGATGGCAAAAGCGTCTATGTCCTCTGCTTCCGGATGACCCCGGAACAGTTTGTCTATCAGACCGGGAGCTGGGTGGACCTGCTGGTCCACCTGGAAATCAACACCTTCCGGGGCAACCGGAGCATCTCCATCCGGATGCAGGACATTCGCACCTCCGGCTTTGACGAACGCCGCAGCTTAAACGCCGAGTTTTACTACGGGAAGCTCCGGCGGGAAGAACCGGTGGATCAGCGGATCGCCGCCCAGGGCCTACCGGATATCAAGGAGCTCAGAGGGCTTTATAAAATGATTCGCTCGCTGAAAGCTCCGGCCGGCGCCGACCCATACTATATGGAATCGGTGGCGGAACACATGAACTACTGTAAGTACCGGGTGAGCCTGGATATTTTCCGGGAAATGGGCTTAATTTCCCTCTCCTCCGATCTAAGCCGGATGGAGCTTACGCCGGTCTCCGGCAAGGTGGACCTGGAACAGTCGAAGATTTTGCAGGTCATGCGGCGGCTGGCGGGTGTTAAGCGGTAAACCGGGCAGAAGCTGCCCAGAATATAGAAAATAGAAAAAAGGTAGGGGAGAATCGTATGATCCAGACTAAGATAGAAAACTATGACGATCTGGTGGCTGCTTTAAAGGCCAGCGGCAAGCCCCACGATATGGCAAAAATCGAGCGGGCCTACCATGTAGCCGATAACGCCCATCAGGGCCAGCTCCGCCGGTCGGGAGACCCCTATATCTCTCACCCGATCTCGGTGGCCATTATCCTGGCGGGAATGGGGATGGACAGCGACTGTATCTGTGCGGCGCTCCTGCACGACGTCGTCGAGGACACCGACATCACCCTCGACCAGATCCGCAAGGACTTCGGGTCGGACGTGGCGGTCATGGTGGGCGGGGTCACCAAGCTGACCAATATGACCCTTTCCACCAAGGAGGAGCAGCAGGCGGAAAACATCCGCAAGATGCTGCTGGCGATGAACGAGGATATCCGGGTCATCCTGATTAAACTGGCCGACCGGCTGCATAACATGCGGACGATGCAGTACCAGTCTCCCGACAAACAGCGCTCCAAATCCCACGAGACGATGGAAATTTACGCCCCCATCGCCCACCGGCTGGGCATCCGCAGCGTAAAGGACGAGCTGGAGGACCTGGCCCTGCGTTACCTCGACCCTGTGGCCTACAAGGAGATCGAGAACAAACTGGAGATGGATAAGGCCAAGCGGGAAGAGTTTATCGCTTCGGTCCAGAAAAAGCTCCGGGACCGGTTTGCTGAATTTAACCTCCACCCCCATATCGAGGGGCGGGTCAAATCGGTTTACGGCATCTACCGCAAGATGTTTGTCAAGGGCAAGCAGTTTGAGGAGATTTACGACATCTACGCCGTCCGGATTATTGTCGACACCACCACCGAGTGCTACAACGCCCTGGGGCTGGTCCACGATATGTTCACTCCGATTCCCAACCGGTTTAAGGACTATATCTCCACCCCGAAACCCAACCAGTACCGGTCGCTGCACACCTCGGTGCTGGACCACGGCACCCCCTTTGAGGTGCAGATCCGCACCTGGGAGATGCACTACACCGCCGAATACGGCATCGCCGCCCACTGGAAGTACAAGGCCGGCATCACCGGCAAGGCCGATAAGGGCGACCAGCAGCTGGAATGGGTCCGCAAGATCATCGAGTCTCAGCAGGAGTCGGAAGGGGAAGACCTGATGCGCAACATCCGCACCGACCTTTCGGCGGACGACGTCTTTGTCTTCACCCCCAAGGGGGACGTTAAGAACCTGCCGGCCGGCTCCACCATCGTCGACTTCGCTTACGCCATCCACACCGCCGTCGGCAACAAGATGACCGGAGCCAAGGTAGACGGGCGGATTGTCCCCCTTTCCTATGAGCTGAAGACCGGCGAAATCGTCGAAATCCTCACCGCCAAAAACGGCGGCGGCCCGAAAAGAGGCTGGCTGGAAATCGCCAAGACCTCCGAGGCCCGCAATAAGATCAGAGGCTGGTTTAAGCGGGAAAAACGGGAGGAAAACATCGCCACCGGCAAGGCGGAGGTGGAAGCGGAATTTAAACACAACCAGATTCGCTTTGAATCGGAAGAGCAGTACAAGACCTTCATGGACGGGCTGGTCAAACGGCAGCATAAGGACACCCTGGACGACTTCTATGCCTCCATCGGCTACGGCGGGACGGTCCTCTCCCACCTGATGCCCCGCATCAAGGACGAGTACGCCAAGATGACCAGCGACTTTGCCGAGCGGGAAATCGAAAAGCTCAAAACCCTCTCTCCCCAGAAAAAGACCCAGAGCGCCGTGGTGGTGGAGGGAATCGACAACTGCCTGGTCAAGTTCGCCAAGTGCTGCAACCCCCTGCCGGGGGACGACATCGTCGGGTTTATCACCCGGGGGTACGGCGTTTCGGTCCACAAGCGGGACTGCGTCAACGCTCAGGCCTCTCTGCGGGACGTGGCTCAGCGGGAACGGTGGATTAAGGTCCGCTGGGCGGAGGACACGCCGGTGGACTTCCGCTCCACCCTGCAAATTCTCGCCACCGACCGGGACGGCCTGGCGATGGACGTGACGCTGGCGGTGGCCAATATGCGGGTGCCGCTGCACGAGATTGTCGCCCGGGGGCTGAAAAACGGTAACGCCGAGGTGCAGATCACCATTTCCACCCGGGGCCGGGAGCATCTGGCAACCATTATCCAGCGGCTGGCGAAAATCCCCGGGGTCCTCTCGGTGGAACGGAGCGGCAAGTAAGCAGAATCGGTTGATAAAGAGGGAGGGGCTGTTTCTCTGCTTTCGGGCGGGAAACAGCCTTCACCCCAGACGATAAAGGAGTAGAGCATGAAACTGGTTATCCAGCGGGTGCTGCACGCGAAAGTGACCGCGGACGGCACCGTCACCGGCGAGATTGAAAAGGGCCTGATGGTCCTGTGCGGCGTAATCGAAGGGGATACGGCCGAGGATATGCAGTGGCTGGCCGATAAAACCGCCAAGCTGCGGATTTTTGAGGACGAAGAGGGGAAGATGAACCTTTCGGTCCAGGATATCGGCGGCAGCATCCTGGTGGTGAGCAACTTCACCCTCGGCGGGGACTGCCGGAAGGGCAACCGCCCCTCCTTTATCCGGGCGGCCAAGGAGCCGCTGTCGGTGGACCTGTACGAAGGATATGTCAAAGCCCTGGCGGACAAGGGAATTCCCACCGCCGCCGGGGTGTTTGGGGCCTATATGGAAATTGATATGACCGCCTGGGGGCCGGTCACCATCCTGATGGATTCGGATGACCGGGCAAGACCCCGGCATGGAAACGGAGGTTAATCGGATGAATGTAGCAATTCTGACGGTCGGGATGATCGGGACAAACTGTTATCTCCTCTACGGCGAAAACGGGGACTGCGCCGTCATCGACCCCGGCGCCGAGCCGGAAAAGATCACGGCTAAAATCCGGGAGCTGAAACTGACCCCCCGGATGATCCTGTTGACCCACGGCCATTACGACCATATCGGCGGGATTCCCGGCCTCAAGGCGGCTTTCCCCGACCTGCCGGTCTATGTCCATCATGGGGACGCCGAACTGATGGAGGACCCGGACAAGAACTTCTCCACCGCCCTCACCCCCGGCGGCTTTACCCTCTCGCCGGACAAGACGCTCCGCTCCGGGGATACCCTCACCCTCGATGGTGAGACCATCCGGCTGGTCCATACCCCCGGCCACACCCCCGGCGGGGTGGTGTACATCTGCGGTCGGTATCTCTTCACAGGCGACACCCTCTTCGCCGGCAGCGCCGGCAGAACCGACCTCTACGGCGGGGATATGGCGGCCCTGTCGATCTCCCTGGGGAAAATTCTCGGTCTTCCCGGCGACTACACCGTCTACCCCGGACACGGCCCGGTTTCGACCCTGATGCGGGAACGGCGGGAGAATCCCTTCCTGTCCCATTACCATGGTCCTGAGACGGCGGAGGATGGAGAATTCTGATGACAACGCTCGTTTTTGCAGGCAACCAGTTTAAGTACGAGATGGAAAATGTCGCCAAGCTTTTTTTCCCGCTGGCCCATTTCCATTTCGATTACGACGGAAAATGTCCCGAGGATGACTATATCCTCTTTGAACAGGCGGATGTTCCCGACGGGATTCGTTTGGCGGTCCATATCCGGCTGCCGGACTACCGGGCGGACGACGAGAAGGTTCTCCCCGCTGGAACCGCCCCCAACCTATGTGAAGAGGAGCTGGCCCGGCAGCTGTACCGGATGTTGGAACAGCACACCGGCGTCCATCCCCAGTGGGGAATTCTGACCGGGGTGCGGCCAGTGAAGCTGGTCCAGCGGGGACTGGCGGAGGGGAAGAGCGACGGGGAAATCCGCTCTGAGCTGAAAGAACGGGACCTGGTCTCCGACCACAAACTGGACCTCGCCCTGAAAATCGCCCATGTCCAGGCGGAGGTGTTGCGGGATCTGCGGCCCCGGGATTACAGCCTCTACCTTTCGATTCCCTACTGCCCCAGCCGGTGCAGCTACTGCAGCTTTGTCTCCCAGTCGGTCACCGGCAAAAAGGCCCAGGAGCTGCTGCCTAAGTACCTGATGGCCCTCATCAAGGAACTCAGAGAAACCGCGGCCCTGGCGGACCGTCAGCAGCTGCGGCTGCGGAGCATCTACCTCGGCGGCGGCACTCCGACCGTCCTCTCCGCCTCCCAGCTGCGACAGCTGACCGGGGCGGTGAAGCAGTATTTTCCCGAGGTGGGGAAGGTCGAGTACACCATCGAGGCCGGCCGCCCCGATACCATCACCCCCGAGAAACTGGAGGTTATCCGGGAGAGCGGCGCTACCCGCATCAGCATCAACCCCCAGACCTTCTCGGACGAGGTGCTCGCTCGGATTGGGCGGAAACATACGGCCCAGGACGTCATCGACTGTTACCATATGGCCCGGGAGATGGGGTTTGACGATATCAACATGGACTTAATCGCAGGCCTCCCCGGGGACAGCTACGAGGGCTTCTGCCACAGCCTGCTGACCGCCCGGGACCTGCGCCCGGAGAACATCACCGTCCATTCCCTCACCGTCAAGCGTTCCTCCGCCCTCTACGCCCAGATCGACGAGATGGAGGACTACCGCCCGGTGCAGCGGATGATGGACTTTGCCGCCGAGACGCTGATGGAGGCGGGGTACGACCCCTACTACCTCTACCGACAGAAGAACACCGTCGGAAACTTAGAGAACGTCGGTTACGCCCTCCCCGGCCATTGGGGGGAGTATAACATCTATATCATGGAAGAGGTTCAGTCAATCCTCGCCTGTGGGGCGGGGGCGGTTTCCAAGGCCGTCCTTCCGGGTAAAATCGAACGGGTTTATAATTTTAAGTACCCCTATGAATATATCGGGCAGTTTTCGGATATTCTGGAAAGAAAGGGCGTGTTGGAAGGGTGGGTTGCCTCCCTTCCCGCACCGGACGGCCGAAAGGAAGGTCTTTATGAAGAAAAGTAAGATCTATAAACCCCATGTGGACGCCTATGCGGTCAATGAACTCGCCCGGAAGGACCCCCAGAAGCTGATCGAGCTGTCGGAGGAGCGCTACCGCTCCCAGATTTCCGAGGTGGCCGAGGATTTTTCCAAGGAATTTCCGAAAAACCGGATTATCCTCCTGTCGGGGCCGACCAGCGCCGGCAAAACCACCACCTCCCACAACCTGGACGCCGAGCTGGAAAAGCGGGGGATTGCCACCTTTGCCCTTTCGCTGGATGACTTTTTCTTCGACCGGGAGCGGGCTCCCCTTCTGCCGGACGGCACCCGGGATTTTGAAACCCCGGCCCTTCTGGACATCGCGACGCTGGAAAACTGCCTCACCGAGATGATGGAAAAGGGCCACGCCGATTTTCCTATCTACGACTTCAAGGCCGGCCGCCGGAGCGACAAGACCTTCCACTATGAGTATGACGACCACACCGCCATCATCATCGAGGGGCTGCACGCTCTAAACCCGCTGATCGCCGGGCGTCCGTTTTTTGGGGACGCCAAAAAGCTCTATATTTCCATCCGGGCGGAGTTTTACGAAGGGGTTCGCCGGGTCCTCTCGACCCGGGAGCTGCGCTTCATCCGCCGGATTATCCGCGACCAGTATTTCCGGGGCAGCGCGCCTCTCAACACGATGGCCATGTGGAAAAACGTGGTGGATGGGGAAGAAAAGTACATCCGCCCCTTCCGGGTGAACGCCGACCGATGGATTGATTCCCTCCACCTGTATGAGCCCTGCCTCTATAAGCCGATTGCCGAAAAGCTGCTGACCCCATGTCTTAAGGACCCCCAGTACGGGTCCCAGGCGGCGGACCTGCTGGAACGGCTCTCTCACTTTGACCCGCTGCCGCCGGTTAAGATCCCCCGGGATTCGCTGATGCGGGAGTTCCTCGAAGAGTTTTAAGGGGCGGGTGTCGTTCTGGTCTGTGGATGAATTTTTTGGAACAACGATTGTAATCGACGCTGTCGCCAAAGTTACCCAATCATGTGGGTCAATTTGGAGTTTAGGGTCCACCCCTTTTTAAAGGGGTGGCAGGAGTGCAGAGGGCAGCGCCCTTTGCCAGGGAATTAACTTGTAATGAAGGCAAACTTTTCACAGTTGCTCATGTTATAGGTTACTGGTCGCGCAGCGACTATCACATGCCAAAAGATTCTTTGACAGATAAAGGGGCGGTTTTTGCCCCCTTCCCAGCGGGAATTTCGCCCTTCCTGTAAGCATTTTCTTAATTTTTTGATTATCCCTTGCACGGCAGGGGCGGATGGATTATAATACTACTATGGTATTTCCCCAGTGTCGGGAAATAGAATACCGGAAAGGAAAGATGAAGATGGGATTTCTGGAAGAACTGCTGGTATCCGCCAAAAACGTGGTGGATAAGGCCGGCAAACAGACCGATAAGGTTGTCGAGGTTTCCAAATTAAAATACCAGAGCATCCAGCTGCAAAACGAGCTTTCGCATCTGTATGAACAGCTGGGCGTGGCGGTCTACGCCAAAATGACCGAGGAGTATGATAACGGTGACCTGCTCGCCTCCCTGGCGGATGAGATCACCGAAGTCCGGGCCGCTTTGAAGGTGGTGGAGGAAAAGATCAGCGAACAGAAAAACGAGCAGATCTGCCCCGCCTGTGGCGCCAAGTCCTCCCGGGATGCGAAGTTCTGCGCCAACTGCGGCGCCTCCCTCGTAAAAGAGGAGCCCGAAGAGGAAGCACCGGCCGCCGAAGAGACCGAAGCCGATTCTGCCCCGGCAGAGGAAGCACCTTCCGCTCCGGCTGAAGGGAAAGGGTGCTGCTGCTGCGGGACCGAAGAGCCCGCCGAAAGCGCCGACGAAGAAAAAGAAGACAAAACCGATTGCTGACCGGTTTTAGGATGAACAAAATTGCTCTTCCTGCACACCATTGCGGGAAGAGCAATTTTGCGGACAGAATTTACCGGCGGCGATTGCCGCACAAAGGAGAGTGAAGCTCTTTGCAAGACACCCGGAGAAAGGTCTCCCAGGGACAGAACCTCCTGCGCGGCGCGACCGTGCTGGGCGCGTCGATGATTATCGTTAAACTGTTCGGCGCGCTGTTCAAAATCCCGTTGGGCAATATCCTGGACGGGGATGGGATGGGGTATTTCTCCACCTCATATTCCATATTTACCATGATCTACTCCTTCTCCACCGCCGGCCTGCCGGCCGCCATCGCCAAGATGGTCGCCGAACAGTCGGTCCGGGGAAGGGGGCGGGACATCCGCAAACTCCATAACCTTTCGGTCCGGCTCTTCCTCATCATGGGGATCGTCGGGACCGTACTGATTCTTCTCTTCAGCCACCTCTACGTCTCCCTCGCCAGCAACGAAGGAGCCTGGCTCAGCGTCATCGCCATCGCACCGGCGGTCTTTTTCGGTTGTATGACCAGTGCCTACCGGGGCTATTACGAGGGAATGCGCAACATGCGCCCCACCGCCGTTTCCCAGGTGGTAGAAGTGGTCGTCAAACTGGTCTTTGGCCTCGCTTTGGCCATCGCTTCGGTGAAAATCGGGGAAGCCCAGTTTGCCGCCGGCGGGAAGGTCTTCGGCCAGGTGTGCACCACCGAGCTGGAGGCAAACGGCGTCATCCAGCAGGTGGCCTCCGCCGCCACCATCCTCGGGGTAACCATCTCGACGATGGCTGGTACCCTCTACCTTTTATGGAAATACCGGCGAGAAGGGGACGGCCTTTCGGAAGAGGATCTCCGCTATTCCCCCCGGCCGATGCGTGGACGGGTGCTGATCGTAAGGCTGGTGACCATCGCTATCCCGATTTCCATCGGGTCGATCGTTATGAACGTCGCCCAGGCGGTGGATACCGTCACCATCATCAACTGCCTGCAGTTTGCTTTTGACAAGTTCCCGGATACGATGCAAAAGCTGTTTACCGGGATTATCTCCCCCGAGATGATTGCCGCCGGGACTGCCGCCAACTTTATCTATGGCTCCTACTCCGGATACGCCCTCTCGATTTTTAACCTGGTGCCCTCTTTCTGCAATATCTTTGGCAAGTCGGCCCTTCCCAACGTCACCGCCTGCTGGTCGTCGGGGGACCGGGAGGGGACCCGGGTGAACATCGAGTCGGTTATCCGGATGACCAGCCTCATCGCCATCCCGGCCAGCTTCGGCATCTTCTTTATGGCTGAGCCGATCCTGTCACTGCTCTATCCCGCCAAGGACGCTGAGGTGGCGGTCGCCTCCCAGGTCCTCTCCTGGCAGGGGATTTCGCTGATATTCCTGGGACTGACGGTGCCGCTGTTCGCGGTGCTCCAGGGCCTCGGCCACGCCGGCAAGCCCCCGAAGTATATGCTGGTGGGGATGATTGTCAAGTTCTTTGTCAACCTCGTGACCATCTGCATCCCCTATATCAATGTCAACGGCGCCGCCCTTGGCACCGGCAGCTGCTACGCGATTATCCTTTTCCTCTCGCTGCGGGGCCTCAGACAGGTGACCGGGCTGAAGATCAGCTTCTTTAAGCTGACCGGCCGCCAGCTGATCTGTGGCTTTGCCTGCGGGCTGACCGCCTGGGGAAGCTACCAGCTGATGAGTGGGATCACCTCTTCCCACCTGATTACGCTGGTTTCCATCGCCCTGGGGGGGATTGTGTACGTCGTCCTGCTCCTTTTGCTGCGGGCCCTCAGCCGGGAAGACATCGAAATGCTACCGAAAGGTAAAAAAATTGCGAAAATGCTTGCAAAATACAAACTTATCGGGTAAAATAGGACTGTATGCTCCGGTTGCTGGCCGGATGCAGCCCGGGAGGTGAAAAAGTTGATCGATTTTCCAGAAAAAAGCGCATATACCTTTGCGGATCTGCTCAAACTGGTAGCAGACCTCCGGGCCCCGGACGGATGCCCTTGGGACCGGGAGCAGACCCACACCTCCATCCGGCGGGATTTCATCGAGGAAACCTACGAGGCGGTCGAGGCCATCGACCGGGATGACCCGGCCCTCCTCTGCGAGGAGCTGGGGGACGTTCTCTTCCAGGTTGCCTTCCACGCCCGGATTGAGGAGGAGCGGGGACGCTTTACGATGGAGGATATCCTCACCGGCATCGTCCGGAAGATGCTCTCCCGCCACCCCCATGTGTTCGGCGAGACCCATGTCTCCGGCACCGGGGAGGTGCTTCGCAACTGGGAGTCGATCAAAAACGCCGCCAAAGGGGTGCAGACCAAGGCGGAAACCCTCCGGCTGGTGCCCGAGACCTTCCCGGCGCTGATGCGGGCAGATAAGCTGCTGAAACGCTCCGACCAGGCTGGCGCCGAAGGGACCAAAACCGTCGCCGCCCAGCTGCCGGACGCCTATCAGGCGTTTGTGGAGGCGCATGACCCGGAGGATGGCGAAAAGGCCCTGGGAGAGCTGCTGCTATCCCTGACCGCCGCCGCGAGAGAAAAGGGGCTGGACCCCGAAATGACCCTCCTCGCCAGCTGTAAGGCCCTCACCGGGCGTTTCGCAGAGGCAGAGGAAAACACCCGGGATCACCCGGAACAGCTCCCTGAGGCGTTTGCCCGGGCGCTGAAAGAAAACAAAGGAAAGTGAAGGCAAGTCCGCCGCAAAACCACGGAAATCCGAGGGGGTAAGCCCCGGATTGAAATAGAATTTGGAGGAACATAAAATGACGAAAACCGAACTGATCAATGAAGTTGCAAATAAAACCGGCCTGACCAAAAAGGACGCCGAGAAGGCAGTTTCCGCTGTGCTGGAAAGCATCACCGACGCGATGGCGCTGGGCGACAAGGTTCAGCTGGTTGGTTTTGGCACTTTTGAAGTCCGCGACCGTGCCGCCAGAGAGGGCAAAAACCCCGCCACTGGCGAAACCATCTCGATCCCCGCGACCAAAGTTCCGGCTTTCAAGGCTGGCAAGGCGCTGAAGGACGCGATTGTGAAATAATCCCCCTTTTTTGGGATTACACGGGCAGGCTTTTTTTAGGGCCTGCCCGATTTGTTTATCGGGGAAAGGCAGGCGCTTTTCCCCAAAACAGAAAGGATAACCATTATGAGACTGGATAAGTTTTTAAAAGTAAGCCGGATTATCAAGCGCCGGACGGTGGCCAACGAAGCCTGCGACGCCGGCCGCATCCTCGCCGGGGGCAAGCCCGCCCGGGCCTCCTATGAGGTCAAGGTGGGAGACGTGCTGGAAATCGGGGTCGGCAAGCCGATGAAGGTGCGGGTCCTCTCGGTCAATGAGTACGCCACCAAGGAAAACGCCTCGGCTATGTACGAGATTCTGCCGGAATAACGGCGGTTCTATCCCTTACCCGCCCCGCATACCTTTTGTTGAAAGGATGTGCGCGGGATGGAAAAACAAGAGGCGATGCGTCCCCACCGGCTGCTGCTGGAAGGGCGGGAGAAGCTCCTGATCAGCGGGATTGAGCAGGTGGACTGCTTTGACGAGACGGGGGCGGTTTTGTACACCGTCATGGGCCGGCTGGAAATCCGGGGGGAAGGGTTACATATCCTCGAACTGAGCCAGGACGGCGGCGATCTGTCGATGGAGGGAAAGGTCTCCGCCCTCTTTTACACCGACCGGCCGGAAAAGGGTTTCTGGAGGAGACGGAAATGATCGCGGGGGAGGCGATGCTCTTCCTCGCGTCCTGCCTTTTGGGGGTGGGGTTTGGGGCGGTGTACGACCTCTTCCGGGCCTTCCGGCTCATCTTCCCGGCGGGGAAGAAGGCGGCCTTTGTGGAAGATGGCATCTTTTTTGTGATCTTCGCCGCTATAAACTTCCTCTTCTTTCTCGACCGCAGTTTCGGCCGTCTGCGGCTGTTTTTGCTGATCGGCGAGGGGCTGGGGTTTACCATCTATTACCTCACCGCGGGCAGGGCGGTTTACTTTATCCTCGGCGGGGTGATCGGGGGCATCCGCCGGGCCATTTTGCACATTTTCCGTTACTTTTCCGGTAAGAGACGGAATAAAAATGTGGAAGGTGACGAAAATCAACCAAATTGACCCGGTTTTTGAAATTTTCCTTGCAACTGGAAAATCTTTTGTGTATAATGGAATCAAATATTACTGATAGTGGGGGACTGCTGTTTTGGTAAAGGGCAAAAAAAACAAGGTAGGCAGGTTGTTTGGCGTTTCAATCGCGGCACTGGTCGTCTATCTGGCGGTTTCATCCATGGTGCTGCAGGTCGATATTACGTCTTATCAGGAGAAGCTCTCTGGTCTGGAGCAGCAGTGCGCCGATCAGGAAATCGAAAATGAACAGCTCAGCGAACGGGTTGAGAACGGGGCGGACTATGACTATGTCATCCGCACGGCCCGGGAAAAGCTTGGGCTTATCTTTCCGGAAGAACAGGTGTTTTACAATGCCTCCGGCAATCAGTAAAATCTTTAAGGGAGGCAGCTAAGTAGTTTATGCAGCTGGAAAATGGCAAGATTGTCGAAGGTAAGGTAACTGGCATCACCAAGTTTGGCGCGTTTGTCGACCTCGGTGAGGGCAAGACCGGGATGGTCCACATCTCGGAAGTTGCGCCGACTTTCGTCAAGGAAATCACCGATTTCCTGACCCAGGGACAGACGGTCAAGGTAAAAATTCTGAACATTGCGCCCGACGGGAAAATCAGCCTCTCGGTCAAGCAGGCGCTCGACTCCGCCCCTCAGGAAAAGCGGCCGTTCAAGCCCCGCTCGGACGGACAGGGACGCGGACCCCGAAAGGACAGCCGCCCGCCTCGCACCGGTGGACGGGAACGGGAATGGAACCATACCCCCCGGGAATCCGGCAGCAAGGATTTCGAGGATATGCTCTCCAAGTTCATGGCCCGCAGCGATGAAAAGATTTCTGACCTTAAGCGGAATACCGACGGCAAACGGGGCAGCTTCGGCGGCCGGCGCGGCGGCGGTAAGCAGCAGGGCTAAACAAGTTGGTATAAAAAGGATGGCAGGGTTTTCCCCCGCCGTCCTTTTTTGTGTGAAAAAACCACCTGCCGGCCGGGAAAGGCTGACAGGTGGTTTGTTTTTTGAGGGGAATTACCGGTCAAAATACCGCTTTTTCAGCTCCTCCACCGGCATCTCCCGGCCGGTCCAGATCTTGAAGGCGGCGGTGCCCTGAAAGAGCAGCATATAAAGTCCGTTGAAGGTGCGGCAGCCCCGGTGTTTGGCCATCTGGAGAAGGCGGGTTTCCCGGGGTTCGTAGATCATGTCGCTGACGATGAGGTCGGGGCGGAGCCAGCTTTCGTCGGGAATCAGGCACTGGCCGAGATACTGGGGAGCCATTCCGACGGGAGTGGTGTTGACCAGCAGGTCCGCCTCTTCCAGGGCTTTTTTCAGTGCTGCACTGTCCGACAGCAGGTGGAAACGGACGTCGCAGTGGGTCCGGCGCTGAAGCTCGGAAACAATCCGCAATAGTTCCGGGCGGGGATGGGCGTTGAAGAGGTCGATCTGCCGGGCACCGTCCAGCGCCGCCTGGACCAGGGCAGAGGCTCCGGCACCGCCGGCCCCCAGCTGGACCATCTTTTTTCTCCGCACCTCATACCCAGCATCCCGGGCGGCGAGGATGTATCCAATGCCATCGGTGGTGTGGCCGGTGAGGATGCCGTTTTCGTTGATAACGGTGTTGACCGCCCCGCAGATCTCAGCCGCAGGGGAGAGCCGGTCGCAGAGAGGGACCATTGTCCGCTTGTGGGGCATGGTCAGGTTGAATCCTTTAACCCCCATCGCCCGCAGCCCGTCGACGACGGCCGGGAGCTTTTCCGGCTGGACGTCAAAGGCCAGGTAGCGGGCGTCGATGTCCAGGGAATGGAAGGAGTAGTTATACATCTGGGGGGAAATGCTGTGGGCGACCGGGCTGCCCAGCAGGCAGTAGAAGGCGGTGTGGCCGGTAATTTCCTGTTTCATCGGGGTTCCTCTTTTCGATTTACGGTTTGCTTGTGTTTTCAAATGACATTGTAACAGATGATAGATGGGTTGTCAAATGGCGGGCGCGCCGGATAAACACCTCCAGGAATTTTATAAAAAAGTCCCAATTTTATAACGCGCCTTTCTTTTATTTGCGCTATTTTTTTGGTATAATATAGAAAACCGGTGGTTTTCCGGGAAACTGCGTCGGAAAGGCTGTGACAGTATGGACAAAAATATATTTCAAAGTCCTAAGGGGTGCAAGGCACTGGACCAGGCCCAGTCCCCCTTTTGGTTTTGGAACGATAAGCTGGAGGATGAGGAGATTCTGCGGCAGCTGCGGCTGATGACCGAGGCGGGGGTCGCCTGCGCCACCCCTCACGCCCGGAGCGGCTATATCGGGGATTATATGACCGAGGAATGGTTCGGCCGGCTGCAAACGGTGATCGACTATAAAAAGGAACATGACGAACCGATGTGGCTCTACGACGAGTTCAACTGGCCGGCGGGCAGCTGCAACGGGGCGGTCAGCAGGGAAGAGGGGCTGCGGGAACGGTACCTCTACTTTACCCGGTATGAAGTCCCGGCGGGGCAGCTGTTCCACGCCTATCTGCGGCCGTTTGGCCTTTCCGGCCGGCCGGAGGGGGACTTTGATTCGCTGCCCAAAAACATCTTCTGCTACGACGCCGAGACGATGGAGCAGCTGCCGCTGACCCCCTATCTAAAGCCGATGATTATCAAAAATATGCAGATCGGGATGAAGGATTTCTGTCTGCTGCGGCCGAGGGACACGGTGGTGTATCAGGTGCAGCTACTGATCGACCCCTATGACGAAGGGGGGCGGGGGGAGCCCAACTACCTGAAAAAAGAGGCCACCGAAAAGTTCATCCAGCTGACCTATGAAAAGTATCAGGAGCGGTTCCCCGATGCGATGGGCTGCACCATCAAGGCCATCTTCAACGACGAGACCCGGTTTGCCCACTCCTTCCCCTGGACCGAGCAGCTGCCGGAAAAATTCCTTGAGATGAAGGGGTACGACATCCGGGAGAAGCTCCCCGACCTGGTGATTCCGGGGGACGAGGCCGGCCGGACCCGGGTGGACTACTACGACGTCATCGCCCAGCTGTATAAAGAAAACTACCACTCTAAGCTCCGGGACTGGTGCGAAGCCCATGGCATCGACTACACCGCCCATCTGTTGGGAGAGGAGACAATGGCGGGACATACCCGCTTTTCCGGCGACTTCATGCGGCAGATGGACGCCACCTCCCGTCCCGGCGTAGACCACCTGGGCAAGGGGATCGGGAGCCTCAATGTCAAGTTCGCCGCCTCCGCCGGGGAATGTTACGGCCGGGAGGGGCTGATGTGCGAGGTTTTCGCCGGCTGTGGCTGGGACCTGTCCTTTGAAGAGTACCTGCGGATGGTTTCCTGGATGTACCTCCAGGGGGTCAAGACGATTGTCAACCATGGCTTCTTCTATTCCATCCGGGACGAGCGGGCCAACGACTGGCCGCCCTCTGAATTCTTCCAGTGGGCCCATTGGGACAAGATGCCGGTGGCCAACGATATGAAGAGGCGGATGTACATGCTTCTGACCGGCGGCCAGCCGGAAAAGGAGCTGCTCATCTACCATCCCCAGGAATCTTTCTGGCTCCATTTCCTCAGCCGACAGGGCTACCAGACGATGTATCAGCAGGGCCCGCTGATCGAGGACGAGCGGGCGGTGGAAATCGACCGCAAGGAACAGGAGCTGCTGACCGGGCTGCAGGAGTTAAACATCGACTTTACCGTCTTCCCGGCGGACGCTGCCCGCTGCTTTAAGGTGGAGGACGGGCGACTGGTCAACATCCGCACCGGCGCGGCCTATTCGGTCTTTGTGCTGCCGATGGGAGAGGTTGTGCCGCTGGCGGTGGCGAAGCTGCTGGACCAGTTTGCCCGGGAGGGCGGCCACCTCTGCCTGATGGACACCATGCCCCATTACGGCATGTCCAGAGAAGAGGACGCCGCGGTCACCGATATCTTTGAAAAACTCAAAAACGAAGGCAAGCTCTGCTTTGTGGGGGATGCCGCCGACAGCGATACCCTCGCCGCCTGGATTGAGGCGGTCTGCCCGGCGCCCATCCGGTTTGAGTCGGGCGTTTCCACCTGTTCCAATAACCACAAATACTACCCCCGCTGGCTGGTGGACCCGGTCATGCACAACGGGGAGGACCTGTCCGGCGTCGCCTATATCCGTTATCGGAAGGAAGACCGGCGGGAATACTTCTTTGTAAACTTTACCGATTCTCCCCAGACCCTGACCGTCACCGTCCCCTCCAAGTCGGTGCCGGAGGTTTGGGATACCTTTACCGGGCACACGGGCGAGGCTACCGTCCTCAAGGAGGAAAACGGGATGTATACCGTTCAGTTTACCCTCCGGGAGAATGTCGGCACCGCCCTGGTGACGGAAGTGTAAAGGGCCTGCCGCAAGGCAGGTAAGCGAAAACTATGGCCCGCCGGAGAAATTCGGCGGGCGCCAACGAAAGGGGCGTTCATGATGAAAAAAGCGGTTGTAATCGGCAGTTTGAACCTGGACTATTCGATTGCTCTGCCCCGGATGCCGGTCCCGGGGGAAACCCTGGCGGCTGATAGCCTGACCTTAAACCCGGGGGGCAAAGGGGCGAACCAGGCCTATGCCCTCGGGAAATTGGGCTGCAAAACGTCGATGATCGGCGCTGTCGGGCAGGACGGGGCAGGGGAGACCCTGATCCAGAACCTGCAAAAGGCCGGGGTGGACTGCTCGGGGATTTTCCGGCGGGAAACCCCCACCGGCCAGGCGTTTATCACGGTGGACGCCGCCGGTGAAAACGCGATCATCATCCTCCACGGGGCAAACTTCACCTTGAACCCCGCCGACATCGAGGAAAAACGGGCGCTCATCGAGGAGGCGGACTGCGTGGTGATGCAGCTGGAAATCCCGATGGAGACGGTGCTGGCGGCTGCAAAGATGGCCAAAGGCTGCGGCAAAACGGTGATTCTCGACCCTGCACCCGCCCCGGGACCGCTGCCGGAGGAGCTGCTTAAGCTCTGTGACTTTTTAAAGCCCAACGAGACGGAACTCTCCCAGCTGACCGGGATGCCCACCGGTTCCCGGGCGGAATGTGAAGCGGCGGCACAAACCCTTCTCCAGAAAGGGGTCGGGACGGTGCTGGTCTCTCTTGGCGGCAAAGGGGCGCTGGCCGTCACCCGCAAGGGTTCGGTCCTGATGCCGCCCCCGAAGGTCCCGGTGGTGGACACTACTTCCGCTGGGGACTGTTTTACAGCGGCTTTCACCGCCCACTGGGAAGGAGCGTTGGAACCGGCCCTCCGTTACGCCAACGCTGCCGCCGCCATCGCCGTCTCCCGCCGGGGCGCCCAGGCGTCTATCCCTTCCCCCGACGAAGTGGATACATTTTTATTATGATTTTTTCCGCCTTTTTCGGCCTTTAAAAAGGCCTAGCGAAATTTTCTTATCCGACGCGGCCATAGTTCACGCGGGGAAGGGTCAGGACCGCAGGCATGCGGCAAATAGCCGCATGCCTGCGTCCAGGTCTGTCGAAAGACCGTTTGCTTGTCAAACGGTCCGCCGGGTGTGGGGCGGGGAATTCACGCCGCGTCGAATAGAAGTTTAGGCACCAGCCCTTTTTAAAGGGCTGGCAGAGTCCAGAGACAGAGTCTCTGGCCAGTCCAGGCTGGAAGCCTGGGCGCTGCCTTAAGGGCAGCGAAACGCTTATAAGATAGAAAGGTAAAAGAGAAGATGGGACTGTTTGCAAAAGACCCGGAGAAGGAGCTGGAACGGCTGCGCCGGGCGTGCGATGAACGGGACGAGAAGTACATTGACAAATGCCTGAAGCGGGGCAAAGAGAGCCTCATCCGGACGGTGCGGGTGCTGGGTGAGGAGCAGATGGACGGGTATCTGCCGCGGCTGCGGGAGCTTTTATCCTCCAAGGACCCGGACAAACGCAAGGCGGCGGCTTACGCCCTGGGGGAGATGCGGTACTC